>CAZAEH010000065.1:0-1551 GCA_964484255.1 uncultured Planctomycetia bacterium | reverse complement strand
TCTCAAGGGGAGGGCCGTCATTATATACATCGACGGTAAGTTTTTTGGACGTATCAAGGTCAATGGCCGATTGCTCACGCTCCAGGACTACGCCTTTCGGAGGGTTCTGTTTGCCTTCCGGCCCGAAGAACACCTTGAAGCATTTTTCGCCCTCGGTCTTATTATCCGGGGCTATGGTCAATTTCGCGGCATCTCCCCATTGGGCGATGCTCCAGAGATGTTTAGATTCAAGGCTGTCCCAAACGACGGTTTCAGTTCTTCCGGCCACCGGGGCCGTCTCCGTTGCGGCTGCGAACGTAAAGACCTGCAAAAGTACGGACATCATGATACCTGTGAACACGGTTAACAATATCCTCTTCATAGTTCCTTAGCCCTCCAAGCGGCGCCGATCAGGCCGGCGTCATCCCCAAGTTTAGCAACAACGACCTTGACTTCTCTTGACGATTCTTTCAAAGCCCTTTTCCTCATTATCCCTTCGGCCTTTCTCACAAAACCGCGGCCGGCCCCTGTTATGCCTCCTGCGAGCACTATAAGTTCGGGGTCCAGCGCGTTCACTATATTAGCAAGCGCGCACCCTAGGTAATAAGCCGTCTCATTGACTATCCTGCGCGCTTTCTTGTCCCCTCGGCCGGCATTGCGAAATACGTCTTCAGCAGTCAAGACAGCCCTATTCCCGGACACTTCTTTCATGCGGCGGACTATTCCTGTCGCCGACGCGTATAATTCTATACAACCCCTGTTACCGCAACCGCATTTCGGGCCGTTGATATCCACGGACACATGCCCCAGCTCGGAAGCGAAGCCTCCCTTGCCTGTCCACAGTTTCCCTCCCAGGACTATGGCGCTGCCTATACCCGTGCCGAGAGTAAGCAAGACCATGCTCGAGGAGCGCTTCCCCGCGCCGGCAACAGACTCCCCCAAACCCGCACAATTGGCATCATTCTCGACCGCCACCGGGACGCGGAACCTCTTGCCGACCATATCTTTGAGTCGCACGTTGCGCCACCCTGGCAAATTAGGCGGAGAAAGCACTATCCCTTCTTTGCTATCAAGCGGTCCGGGACATCCTATCCCTATCGCTTTTATGTCATGCGATGCCATGATATCCCCTATGGCATCAAGCAGCCTCGATACGACCCTGTCCTTTCCCTGCCTTCTCAAGGTTGGCATCCGGTACCTTGCCAGTACCTTGCCGCGGACGTCTACGACACCCAGGCGGATATTCGTGCCCCCTATATCAATACCGAGATAATCTTTTATAGCGGTTTCCTCTTGCCTTTAAGCGCTATATCTATAAGGTCGTCTATTTTTGCGACGGCAACGCACATTACCGTATCAGCGCCGCCGTAATATATCTTGACCGTCCCGTCAGGTTCTGGTATCGCGCCGCATGTAAAAACGACGTTATGTACATAACCCACCCTTTCAAAGATCTCATCGGGGCTGAGTATGAATTGGTCGGCTATACCGAGGACCTTGGCCGGGTTCTTCAAGTCATGCATCGCTGCACCAAGCCTGTAAGTCATGCCGTCCATCGTCCAGGTAACACCG
>CAZAEH010000064.1:0-1640 GCA_964484255.1 uncultured Planctomycetia bacterium | reverse complement strand
CTCCTGCAGCGCGGCCTCGCCGGTGTTCACGTCCTCGAGCAGCGCGTTGAGCATGGCGGGGTCCACTTCGGCCATGCCGGTGATGCGGTCGAGGATGGCCAGGGCCAGGTGCTCTTCCTCGGGCGCCAAGTCCACCTGGATGAACGGCACCTCGGAGTCGTCGGCCTGGAGCGCCTGCCAGATGCGTTCGTGGCCGTCGATGAGCCGGCCGGTGCGCACGTTTTCGATGACGGCGTTGACCCAGCCGAGCTCGGTGAGGCTGGCGGTCATTGCGCGGCGCTGGGACTGCGGATGCTTGCGGTGGTTGAGCGGGTGGGCGAGGAACTGGCTGGCCTTCTTTGTGCCGTAGCCCACGATGCGGTTGCGAAAGTCGGTCATGCCGTCACCCCTTATAGCTGCGTCCCCGCACGATGCGGTGGACGACGGTTTGGCTGACTCCGAAGCGGCGCGCCAGGTGGCGCAGGGACGTGGTGCCGTACTCGGAGCGGATGCGGCGCACGTCGGCGTCGCTGAGTTTGCGGGTGGCGTGCGCGGCGTGTGACGCGCAGCCGAATGTTGCGGGTCGGTCAATGCCGAGCAGAATGCAGCGGCGGCCGCTGTAGTGCCGGCAGGATCGGCAGTGCCTCATGCGGTGGACCTCCCGTTAGTTTTTCAGCGTCATGTCAACGGCGTCCGGCTTGAACGCCACGTTTGTCGGCCGCTTCGCCTTGGCCGGCGACTTTTGTGCCGGCGTGTGCAGCAGCGCCGGGTACATCCGCAGCGCGTCGCGCAGAAAGCACCACGCCAACCAGAACAGGGCGCGCCGACGCCAGTTGGTCACGTCGTACTGGCGCAGATGCACGATGACGATGTGCTCCGGCTCGTAGTCGCCGAAGCACAGCTCGGGGTGCACGATGCCGCACTTCGCCAAGCGTCCCGGCAGGCTCACGGCCCGCTTGCGCCTGTACTTCGCCACGTCGCTGCCCATCCAGTAGCTGCGCTCCTCTGTGTAGATGTTCATCGCTCCTCCGTTTTGCCATCCGGCGACCGGACATTTTTCGCGTAAACTAACCAGTTGTCGGGTGCATCAGACAACAGAAATATTTCATCTGCTTTAATTATTGGATGCACCCGAATTTCGATGACTGATGACTTTTCTATCGTCTTACCGAAAAGTCTTTCCCAAGTCTCTGACGAGACGAACAGCGTTTTGCGTGTTTCGCTCATCGCTCCTCCATGTCCGGGTAAGCCGAACACGCCACACGACGGAACAGCGGGTATCCGATGCCGTCACGAAGAATCAATCCAAGCATTTTGCACTCTGCCTCTTCGACAGTTTCGCCAGTTACCATCCATTCACCAATGGACAAAACCCATCTATCGTTTGGCGCAAACGGGAATCCCGGTTTTTCCATGTCGCATTGTGAATAGCGCAAAATTCGCCCCATCGTAAGTGCCACGAGCATGTCGCGTACTTTTTCAGCGCACGCTTCCTTCAGCACCTCTGTCGCAAAGACACACGCCCTGTAGTTCCTCGTATCGGTATCAATCATCGCTCCTCCTTGTTTTGTTTTTCGCTCATCGCTCCTCCGTGTTAAAAAGTACCTCCGGCCGGGCCAGTCAGCGTATCGTTGATCCGGCCAGGGGTGGCGCGGCCGTAA
>CAZAEH010000063.1:0-1683 GCA_964484255.1 uncultured Planctomycetia bacterium | reverse complement strand
AAGCGTATATCCTGGTCGGGGCATCGGTAATGGTCCCGACCACCCTCTCCGACAAGCGCACCCCTATCGATATGCCCCGGTCGAGGCCTTCGCATACCGAGGAGGGCTCGATGCAAAAACTGTCCTTCACGAGGGCCGTATCCGCCACCCCGAACAATGCGGCCCCTTCCGCCAAAGCCATCGCCTTCAACTTCCTGTAATTACTTAAAGATCCCTTTCCCCGCATCTGAAAGTTTTTCCAGGTCCTTGTAATCGGTCATGTCATAATGCAGCGGCGTGATGGAGATATAACCGTCACGCACCGCGACGGCATCGACCATCGCGTCGCCAGAGACAGCCGCCTTATAGCTGCAAAGCCAGTAATAGCCGCGCCCGTTAGGGTCGACCCTCCTGTCATAATCCTCTTTATAGAACGTGGACATCCCCTGCCGGGTTATTTTTACGCCCTTTATCCGGGATTTCGGCAATGCCGGGACGTTGACGTTGAGCAGTGTAGCCGCGGGGAACTTGCCGTTAAGCATGGCCTTTGCGAGTTTCGCCGCAAAGTCCACTGCCGCGCGGTAATTTTCCCATTTGAACGAATTAAGCGAGACCGCGAAAGACGGTACCCCGAGTATGGCGCCTTCGGTAGCTCCGGAGACCGTGCCTGAGTAAAGGACGTTAACCCCAAGGTTCGGGCCGCGGTTCACGCCGGAGATGATAAGGTCCGGCTTCCTGCCCTTCATTATGGACATCATCGCTATCTTCACACAGTCCGCAGGCGTTCCCGAGATGGCGTAACCGAAGAACGAGCCTTCCCTGCCGGTCTCATAGACACGCAGCGGAACAGAAAGCGTTATGGCGTGGCCCTGCGCGGAGCGTTCGGCATCCGGGGCAACGACGGTCACCTCGGCATACTTGCCCAACCTCTTGCTAAGGGCAAGTATGCCGTCAGAGTGTATCCCGTCGTCGTTGGTAAGGAGGATACGTTTCACTTAAGCTCTATCTCTTTCGCCGTCATGGTGTCGACGTCGATGATCGCTACCGTGGACCTGCCCGTTGTCCATCCGCCGGTCTCTCCGGGGTTTACCACAAGGCAAGTCTCTACTTTCTTGATATCCGTCTTGTGGGTGTGCCCGTATATGAGCAGGTGGACCTCCTGCCTCTGTATCATGCCCATGAGGTCCTTGACGTCATCTATCTCATGCGTCACTATCATCCTTATATTGGAGAGGTCATAGCGGTAAGGGTGCTCTACTATCATGCCGTTGGACTTCATCGAGAGAGCTTTCTTGTCGCCGTCGTTGTTGCCGAAGACGCCGAGCCATTTGCATTTCAGCTTCTCGAGCGGGGTTATTACGAACGGCGAGCAATAATCTCCGGCGTGCACCACAAGGCTGCATCCTTCGGCGTTGAATAAATCCACGGCCTTCTTTACCATGGGGACATTATCGTGGGAATCCGACATTACTCCTATCTTCATTTACTTTTTCTCCTTATTTTAACATTATAACCGTAAGCATGCGCCCGGCGGCATCCTTCTCCCTCCTGTAGGAAAAGAAATCGCCGTTCATGCATGAAGTACATATCCCGCAGTCATATATGTTCTTGGAACTGACACCGGCGCTTATAAGCTGTCCCGCGTTCTCGCCGACTATGTCAAAATAGTATTTATGCGCCATTTTAACAACAGAGCCGGGAAAA
>CAZAEH010000062.1:0-1767 GCA_964484255.1 uncultured Planctomycetia bacterium | reverse complement strand
TTGTCGGAGAGGGTGGTCGGGACCATTACCGATGCCCCGACCAGGATATACGCTTTTCATTATAAGAGGGTCAACTCGCTTCTGGACGAGATAACCCTCAAATTGTCGAATTTCATCCAGAACAGCGGGTATTCCGCGCTGCCGGTCCCGGCGAGCTTCATCGAGGACTGGGACAGGATGCGCGGGGCCGTTTCCCATAAGAAGATAGGATATCTTGCGGGGAACGGTTATATCGGGCGCTCAGGGCTCCTCGTGAACCCGAAGTTCGGGGCGGCGGTAAGGTATGCGACGGTCCTTACCGACATGCCGCTCAAGACCGATAAACCCGTGAAGGCCGGTTGCGGGGAATGCGCGGCATGCGTGGCCCTGTGCCCGGCAAAAGCCATAAAGAAGGAAACGAAGGACTTGGACCTGGAAGCCTGCCGAGGACTGTTGAAGACCTTTGCCAACAGGCCGGGGATAGGCCACTCGATCTGCGGTATTTGCGTAAAGGCGTGCAAAGGCAAACGAAACAAAAAATATTCAGGAGGAGCAAATGGGGGCGGCAAGGACGCATAAACCTGTAAAGCTTGTCATAGGGATGATATCGAACGAAGCCGATCTTATCATGAAAGTGGAGAAGCAGCTTGAAGGGAGGTTCGGGCAGATAGATTTCAGGACGGCGCTGCTGGACTTCTCTTATACGGACTATTACGCGCCCGAGATGGGCAGGGACCTCAAGAGGCAGTTCGTTTCCTTCAGGAAGCTGGTGAATCCCGAGCAGCTGCCGAGGATCAAGCACTTGACGAACAAAATGGAGCTCGGCCTGAGCCGGGACCGCGGCAGACCGTCGCGCAGGATAAACATCGACCCGGGTTACATCACCGACGCGAAGTTCGTCCTGGCGACGACCAAAGACAACTCCCACAGGTTATACCTCAATGAGGGGATATTCGCCGAGATCACGCTGCGTTACGTAGATAAGTCTTTCCTGCCGTGGGAATGGACCTACAGGGACTACCAGACCAAGGAGTACGTGGACGTCTTCAACGAGATACGCAAGATATACCTCCAGCAGGCAAAATGATAAGCTACTTTTCGCAGGAACCCGCGAAAAAATATTCGCGGATAAAGAACATACTGTTCGGCGTTGAGCTGGTCATAACGGCGTTGTTCCTTTATATAATGGCAACTCAGGGCCCGTCCGTATGGATAAGGAATTTCGCGCAAGGGATATCGGATAACCCCTGGGTCTCCACAGCCGTGTATTACCTTATTTTCGGGGCGATATTCAGCGCGGTCACCTTCACTCCGGACATGTACCAGGGCTATTCCATAGAGAAGAGGTTCTCGCTCTCTAACCAGAACTTCTTCGGATGGTTCAAGGACTACCTGAAGAAACTCCTTCTTAGCGGGGTGATATTCTTCATACTCATTGAGATGCTGTATTTCTTCCTCAGGCGTTCCGACACCTGCTGGTGGGTATGGATGGCGCTCTTCTGGGTACTATTTACCATCGTGCTTAGCAGGGTGGCGCCTGTAGTGATATTGCCGCTCTTCTTCAAGGTGAAACAGGTAAGCGACGGCGACCTGAAGTCGCGGGTGCTGGGTCTCGCCGCCAAATGCGGCGCCAGGGTAAACGGGGTCTACGAGATAGACCTCAGCTCAAAGACGGTGAAAGCCAACGCCGCGCTCGCCGGTCTCGGCAGGACGAGGAGGATACTCCTGGGCGATACGCTTTTGAAGGAATATTCGCACGAGGAGATAGAGGCGGTCCTCGCGCACGAG
>CAZAEH010000061.1:0-1850 GCA_964484255.1 uncultured Planctomycetia bacterium | reverse complement strand
CGTCTCCAGGGATCTCCTTGGTGCCCACCTCGTCAAACGCCACCGCCAGCCAGGCGGGCACCTCGCGGATGTTCTGACCCGGTGCGTTCATTCGAGCACCTCCGTCTCCCGCGGCCGGTCACACGGGTTGCAGCGGCCGTAGTTCTGGCACTCGAGCACCTGCGCGTCGCTGATCCATCCGTCGAATACGTTGCCGATGACGCCCCAGTCGGCCCGCTCGTACATCGCCGCATGACAGAAGTACACGTCGCCGTTCGGGGCGATTGGCGTGTAAATGGTACGGTGGCAGCGAGCCCGGCGCGGCGGCTTCGTCAGGTCGCACGCCGGCTGCTCGCCGGGGTATGTGTCCAGCAAGCCTCTCGGCTCGTCGTGCCACCAGCCGTCGTAATTCTGCACAAACGCGACAATGCCGGCGTTGGTGAGCTGCCGGGCGAACCAGTCAGCGGCCACGCCCAGGCCGGGCCATGAGATGGTGTGCGCCCGCACGTTATGCCCGGCCGCCTTGAGCTGCAGCACCGTCTCCATGATTTCTGGCAGGGTGATGTCGCTCGGGTGAAACGACAGATCGACGATGAAGTCTGGCCGGGGAGCCGTTGCCAGCAGCACCTTGCGGGCTCGCTCGGTGCCGTTGCACCCCAGGGCGATCTTCCAGTCGTTCGGCCAGACCGCATCGCTCGGCGCGATGGCAGCGATCATGTCGGCGAAGCCGGGCCGCAGCGTCGGCTCCCCGCCGTTGAGCACGATATGCTTCACGTCATCGAGGTTGTTCAGCGCCGCCGCCCACTCCACGCAGTCGCGGTGCGGGTAGCCGAAGTTCCACCCCGGCGTGGCCTTGGTGATGCAATACGGGCACTTGAAGTCGCACGCCAGGGTGATGAACGGGTTGCAGGTATCGGAGCCGAATTTCATGGTCACTCCCTCCAGGCGTGAATGTAAAAGTCGCCGAAGCCCCGCAGGATGGCGTAGATGCTCCACAGGCCGATGTTGCAGCCCAGGTCGAACACGACGTCGCCCGGCTCCACCTTGCACGGTCCATGCTCGTACAGCTCGTCGCCGTGCGGGCCGAAGAAGCGGGCCAGCCGCCACTTGATGTCCACGTTCTCGATCTCGGTGTGGTCGCAGTACCTGTACACGACCTCGCCGTTATCCTCCCCCTTGATCCACCGTAACAGCACTATGCTACCTCCACGCAAAGACCATGCTTTGCTGACCGCCCGGGTTGTCCCGCTCCAGCACGTTGGGATACAAACCAGACAGCCGCTGTATGAGCCGGTCGTGATATCCGGGATAGTAGTCATCGACGAAGCGATGGTACTCCATACCGATCTTGCGGATCTTGCCAAAGATGATATCGTGCGCCCCGTCGAACACGGCCACCTCGCCGCCTTCGCAGTCAATTTTTAGGTAGTCCACGTGGTCGATGGCGCACGTCTCGATGATGCGGCCCAGCGTGGTGCCGATCACCGTGATCGGGACATCGCCCCGCTGGAGGTCGATCAGCGTATGGCCGCCCAGGCAGGACGTGCGGAACAGCACCACCGGGCCGGGCTGGTTGCTGATGGCCCGGTTCCACGGCTCCACCGGCAGGCCGGCAGAGTTTTTAACTAGGCACTTGTAGCTGTGCAGGTCCGGCTCGAACGCCACGATGCGGGCCGCGCCCTGCTCGCACGCCCACCGGCTCCACATGCCGATGCTGGCGCCGATGTCGATGCACACGTCGCCCGGCTCCACCGTCACGTTCGACGCCGTGTAGTTCTCCATCTCGTAGATCTCGCGGATCTGCTCGCTCCACCCGCCGACGGTTTCGTCCGTGTCGATGAGCACCGGGTCGGGAATGTCAGGCACCCACA
>CAZAEH010000060.1:0-1951 GCA_964484255.1 uncultured Planctomycetia bacterium | reverse complement strand
GCAGTGTGTGGCTCGGGGTCCTGTTCCTCATAAAGGACCAAGTTCTTGAGTTTTTCGGAGAGGCGAAGGGGGAGTTTATGGCCGTTATACCCCTCGGCTATCCGGTAGAAGCGCGCGAAGGCCCCAAGAAGAAGTCGCTTGAATATGTCGTCAGGTACCTTTAAGATGATGACCAAAGATCAGGTCCTAAAGCTGATCAATTCCAACCTTTCGTGCCATCTTGCCACCCTTGACGAGAACAACCAGCCCCGTGTCCGCGGAATGCTCGCTTACCGCGCAGACGACGAAGGCATAATATTCCATACGGGCAGTTCAAAAGACCTTTTTAAACAAGTCCGTGATAACCCGTTAGTAGAGGCATGTTTCTACGACAGGGACAGCCAGACACAGATAAGGGTTTCCGGCAAGGCCGCCGTTGTCTATGACGACAACCTCAAGCGCGAGATAATCACAATGAGGCCGTTCCTGAAGCCGTGGGTAGAGGAGCTCGGGCTCGACGTTATAGCCGTGTTCCGTATCACCGAATGCGTCGCTTCGGTGTGGACTTTCGAGACTAACTTTGCCCCAAAAGAATACGTTAAACTTACCTAAGATTATCCTTGCCCCGATGGCGGGGATAAGTGACCTTCCTTACCGCATGCTGAACCGCAGGTTCGGCGCGAAGTTCGCGTTCACGGAGATGGTCAACGCCCGTTCCCTCAGCTACAATAACGTTAAGGCGATCGAACTGCTCGGTTCAACGAAAGATGACAGGCCTTTGGGCGTCCAGCTTGTCGGCAATGAACCCGAGTATATCTGCAGCGCGATAGAAAAACTCCATAAATATAAGTTCGACGTGCTTGACCTCAACGCCGCCTGCCCGGAGCGCAAGGTCGTCGCTAAGGGTGAAGGCGCCGCATTGCTCAAGGACCTGAAGAAACTAAAGCGCTTGCTTAAGATATTCGTAAGGGAGTCCAAGTGGCCTGTCACGGTCAAGATCCGCGCGGGCTGGGATAAGAACACCATTAACGCGAGGGATGCCGCGCTTTATGCCGAGGATGCCGGTGTATCGGCGATATTCGTCCACGGCAGGACGAGGAACCAGCTTTACAGCGGCACTGTGGATTACCGCGTGATAAAAGAGGTAAAGGGCGCCGTGAAGGTCCCGGTGATAGGAAGCGGCGATGTCCTTTCGGGCCCGCAGGCGAAGAAGATGTTCGATGAGACCGGATGCGACGGCCTGCTTATCGCCCGCGGCGGGCTGGGCAACCCGTGGATATTCCGTGAGATAGAGTCCTTTTTGCGCGACGGCACGATACCCGGGCGCCCGTCGAAAAAAGAGGTTATCAAGACGATGACGGCGCATCTTGAGGCCTCGATAAAATGTTTCGGGATCAAGAGGGCCGTGCCGTCATTCCGTAAGTTCTTCAGCTGGTACACTAGGGGCTTGGATAATGTCCGCCCCTTAAGGGTAAAGGCGTGTTTTGCCTCGACGAAAAAAGACATGCTTGCCGTAATAAAAGAGATTGACTAAGGCGGCGTTTGCTTATAGACTATTTTTTAAAATCCGGAGAGACCACAATGAAGAGAAGAAAGATAGCTATACTTACCGGCGGCGGCGACTGCCCCGGGCTTAACGCTGTTATTCGCGCGGTAGCCAAGATGGCCATGGGCGAGGGCGGAGAGGTCATCGGTATTGAGGACGGGTATGAAGGCCTCGTAAGAGGCAAGATGAGAAAGCTCGAGAACCGTGACGTATCGGGTATATTGACCCTCGGCGGGACTATCCTCGGCACGTCGAATATCGCCAACCCCTACCGTTACGCGATAGAGGGCAGGGGATGTAAGCTCACCTTCAAGGATTACCACAAGCGCGCTGTGAACAATTTCAGGAAACTCAAGGCGGATGCGCTCGTCGCCATAGGCGGGGACGGCACACTTTCGACGGCTTACAGGCTCAACAGGGACGGTA
>CAZAEH010000059.1:0-2275 GCA_964484255.1 uncultured Planctomycetia bacterium | reverse complement strand
TTACTGCGTAAGCCCTGGGGTTGTCGCAGACAACCAGCGCCGGCTTAGCCGCCAGGCGCTTCTTGCGGGCGGCATCTATCATAGCCTGCAGGTTCGTCCCCTGTCCCGAGCAGAAGACCGCAAAGTTCATTTCAGGAGATCTTCCAATCTTCTTGTTATATCCTCTTTGGATATGACACCGACCGTCCTGGAGGCCTCCTTGCCGTCCTTGAAGAATATGAGGGTGGGTATGTTCATGACATTGAAGCGCGATGCGGTCTCTCCCGCCTCATCCACTTCTATCTTGGCTATCGTTACCTTGCCGGCAAAATCGTTCGCAACCGCCTCGAGCACCGGGGCTATCATCTTGCAGGGCATGCACCACTGCGCCCAGAAATCCACCAGGGCCACCCCTTTCGCTTCCGTTATCGCTTTATCAAAATCACTGTCCTTCAAATGCAGTATGTTGTCAGCCATGTTCTGCTCCGTTGTTATTATCTAATCGATGTGATACCCGGAGATCCTCCACTTCCCGTCCCTGTCCAGCATGGGCACCACTATCTCCTGCGCATCGGCCTTCTTCTTGAACTGGGTCTTGTAAACGAGGATCACGTATTCGCCGTCAGGCACGCCCTGCATCTTGTTCTGGCGCGTAGCCGATACAAGTTTCCTGGACTTTGCCGCTCCAAGCATGTCCCTGAGAGAACCGCACGTCTTTATCCATCCGTCCTTCTGAACTGACGCCTTAAAAAGCGAGGAAGATTCATCATAGCTCCGGGCATAATCCTTGTTATCAAGCAGCTCAAGCCAGTTGTTGGCGGCCTTCTCGGCCTTCTTCTCGGGACTTGCCGCAAAACACATTCCCGCGCTCAGCGCGATAACGAGGAAAGCTGACAGCAGTTTTTTCATCCCTGTCCTCCTTAATGAGGCCTTGCGGCCTGATTGCGGTTTTCTATATATCTCTGGGCGGAGAATGCGGCGGTCGCGCCGTCCCCGCAGGCAGTGACAAACTGGCGAAGTGATTTCTTCCTGCAATCTCCCGCGGCAAAGAATCCCGGCCGCGAGGCGGCCATGTCATCGTCGGTTATAATATACCCCTTATCATCGGTCTCGACAAGTCCTTTTACAAGCCCGGTATGCGGCGTAAACCCTACCGCAAGGAAAACCCCGCTCGCCGTAACCAGCTTCTGCTCGGAGGTCTTGACGTTTTTGGTCATGACGCCTTCAACGCGTTCTTTGCCCAATATCTCGGTGACCACGCTGTCCCAGACTATCTCGATCTTCTTCTCGGCGAAAGCCCTTTCCTGGAGTATCTTTGCGGCCCGAAGCTCATTCCTGCGGTGGACTACCGACACTTTGGAACAGAAGTGCGTCAGGTGCAGGGCTTCTTCTATGGCAGTGTCGCCCCCGCCGACTACAACCGTTTCCTTGTTCCTGAACAACGGCCCGTCGCACGTAGCGCAATATGAGACGCCCCTGCCTTCAAGCTCTTTCTCTCCCGGTACACCAAGGGATGAGTAGCTGGCGCCCATCGCCAGTATGACCGCCGATGCGCCGAAGGATCCGTCGGCGCAGGACAACCGCTTGCGCGGCCCGTCGTCCTCTATTTTAGCGACTTCCGCGGTCCTTATCTCAAGGCCGAAACGCTGCGCCTGCCTGACCATGTCGTCTATCACCTTTGGGCCCGCCACCCCTTCCGGGAAACCCGGATAATTTTCGAGCAAAGGAGAGGTCAATATCTGCCCGCCCGGCATCATCTTCTCGATCAAGAGGGTCTTGAGCCTGGCGCGGGAAGCGTATATCCCGGCCGTCAGGCCCGCAGGACCTCCCCCGATTATCACTACATCATAATCAGCCATTGATATGCTTCTCCTTGAACAGGTAAAGGTCCGCAAAACCCAGTATCCCCGCCGCCACGTAGAAACCGCTGACCGAATACAATATCCAGCTCCTGTCCACCGTCTCGGCAAGCATGGAAGAACAGAGCATGAATATAAGGAAAGCGACGTTCATCGCTATCCCGAGCGAACTGAATATCCTTCCGCGCATGTTCTCGACCACCATCTCGTGTATCATTGTGTTCGTCGATATCCCTATGGGAGCCAGGAATATTCCCAGGAATATCGCCATTACCGACGCGAACAGGAAAGACTGTGTCCATTTCAGCAGCATGGTAAAAAGTAACATGGCCAGGCCCGCGGTGATGAAACAGCCGAATATAGTCTTGTGCTTAGACAGCCGGTGCCCAGCCCTGCCGTAGATCACCGAACCCAAAAAGAAGCCGCCGCCGAGGAAC
>CAZAEH010000058.1:0-2292 GCA_964484255.1 uncultured Planctomycetia bacterium | reverse complement strand
ACCGGCCTTTTATAGCGCGAAACCCCTATACCCACCTTGAACTTCAACGAACCAAGGCCGTCGACCACACCGGCGCTCTCGAACTGGGCCCTGAACACGAAACCCGACTCCCCGCTCGTATCGAGCAGGTAAGATATCTTGTTTTTCCCGTCGACACGCCATGCGCCCCTTAAAATTATGGCGCGCTCTTCCTTCCTCTTGCGGACGAGGTCGGTCCGTCTATACCTGTAAATTATCTCGTTATCCTTGCCGATCTCCCATTTCCCGTCAAAGACGAGTATGTCCCTCTTGCCGTCCTGCTTTGTAACAGCAAAACACAGGCGGTTGTTATCGTCGGCCTGCCACCTGCCGTTAAGTTTCACGATACGGGTCACTTCTACGCCCCCGACCTTCTTGGAGGTTACAACGGCGACCAGCTGGTCCGAAGACGCCCCTAATATCTCCCCTTTTAAACTCAGGGCCTCGATGCTTCCGAGGCCCTGGGATCGGGTTACCGTAAATTCCAGGTCATGGTTACTGTTGAGGCGCCACTTCTCTTTCTGAAGGTATGAGGGCATAATTCGGGTCCATCCTTTCAAGGAACTTCATGCTCATCGTCCTGAAGAACACCGCGAACGGCACATTCAATGCCAGCAAGCAATACAACAGGAAGAAGGCCACCGGCGTCAATATTATCCCGACGATCACCCAATACGCCAGGACCGCGCCGGCCGGCAGCGCCATAGATATAAAATACAGCACTACCGACAATAATATCATGGGGACCAGCGCTATAAGCAGGCCAATTATAAAAACTACCAGGTACGCGATGCCTGCGCCTATCCCAAGGCCCAATTTTATCAGCAGGTAAACCAAGAAATTGCCCTTGTTGGCCTTTACTATATCCCAGGCCTTGCCGATACCGGCAAGCACCCTTATCCTGTCCTTGTACATTATCGGCAGGGCGAGATCCACTACCATCGTCGAGAAGATCCCTACGCCGGCCGCGACTATCACAAACACGACAAGGAACGGTATGAATACCAGCAGGAACCCGCCGACGGCAGAACCGCTCGGTTCGGGCGAGCTGAGCGCAGCCATGAGCCCGCTCTTGGCAAATATAAAGATCCCCAGGGCTATCATGGCAACTACACACGCGAAGAAGGTCAACATGAACAGGAGCGCGAACTTAAAATAAGAGTTGCCTATTTCTGCGTTGTCCGCAAACGGCTTTTTGACCGATGCGTCGTCCTTGACTATATCCTCGATAAAGACAAATGAGAACCGCGCGCCCAGCCATGTGAAGAGTATAACTATCAGTAGAACAAAAAGTATCGCTATCCCCAGCACCGTCCAGACAACCGCCATTTCGGGCGTACTTAATCGGCTGCAGGCCGAAGGGGCCGTACAGGTCCCGGCTGCCCCGGCAGCCGACAAACTTTCCGCAGACGAAGAACAGCTTTGTGATGACTCATGACGGTTATCATTGCCGCCGGAGGTATTGAGATTACAGCCGTTCGACATGGCGCCCGCCATGATCGCAACGAAAGCCAGGATAAGCCATTTCTTGAGGTTGAACGGCCTGAAAAGCATCTTCTTGGTCCAGTTCACCGAATCGCCAATTACCGCCCCAAAATCGACCATTTATCCCTCCGGTGGTTATCTTTCGTATTTCCTCAAATAATCATTGAGCTCATCACCGCTCAAATAACCGTCGCCATCCCTGTCGAACCGGTCCTGGTTTTTAGTGGTCACTTTGATGGTATAGTTATTGCTTAGGTTATTCCTTTCAATGTATTCGCGTTCTTCCTGGCTGCTCATCTTCTCAAGCTTAGGGCCCTTATTTGCGTTAAGGACACCCGAAAGGTTTAGGGCCATCACAGCAGGGGCCGCCAGCATTGCCGCGGCAACGATACAAGCTACCGGCAAAGATCTCTTCATCTTCCCGCCTGCCTTTTGGCCCTGCGGACTTTCACCTGTTTATAGATGACGGACCCTACATGGACAAGCACCAGCGCGAACGTCGTCATAGCCGCCTTTTCATGCGCTTCGATATTTGTCCCTTTAGCCCCAAGATAACCAGTTACAATAAGGGAGATGAACGCCGCTATCCCCGATACCGTTATAGCTTTCTGAAGGTTGAACATTTGCTCCTCCGCTTATTCTTCCGGTTACTCTATTACCATCTCTCCGCCGCGATCGCCGCCTTTATTGCAATACGCGTGCGCTGAGATCTTGTCTCCGGGCGCCAGGCCGGGGACCTTAAAAACATCTATCTGCTGGTTGCCCAACTGGGACGTGTACTCCCTTTCC
>CAZAEH010000057.1:0-2333 GCA_964484255.1 uncultured Planctomycetia bacterium | reverse complement strand
CAAAGGAGCTGCACGGTCGCCGATCTGCGCCTCCAAAGCAGCATTTCTGCCTAAGACAACAAACCCCACAAAAAAGTGGGGTTTGTCAAAGGTCTGGGGGGCGCAATCGCGCCCCCAGACCTCCCGACTTTGACGGTAATCGAGCTGGAGACAAGGATTTTACTGGATTCTTCTCGGAGTTGGGGCACTACATTTCTTTCTTGTGAGCGCTATTGTTTATCGAGTGGATAGGGTACGGCAGAGCGTTTCAGACCGAAGGCTCGGTAGATCTTTTCCTGATTCAATGTAACATTCGATGGTATTGCGAATCGTCGCCCGCTTGAGATTTCGCGAACGACGCTCACCTGTGCGTGAAGAAGTTCATTGCGCATCTGTTCGAAGCTCATAGAGCTTTGCTGAATCGAGTAGCGATATACTGCCTGCTTAGCAAGTGTGAACGCGAGGAAGCATATCGCTATATGCGCGTGTATCCGCTCCGGAGTCCAATGGTACACCGGTCGCATTCGAAGGTCGTGCTTGTTAACGCGGAACGCCTCCTCAATCTGCCACAGGTTGCGATATCTCTCGATTATCTCAGCAGGATTTCTGTCGGTCACATTGGTAATCAGCCCATGAAGCCCGTCCCATCGGGCATCCATCGCTATCTTCTCCTCGTTCACTCTCGCAACCGAGTCGCCCGAAACGACCACATATTTCTTTGTGCCAGCGTTCGATATCAAGTCGCAGACCTTCAGCTTCCCGTCTCTAACGCGCTTGAGAAGCCGCTCGACGAGTCTTTTCCGATCAGCCGCGTCCTTCGACGCTCGACGGGCATTGTAGCTGACTACGAGCCTTCTACCCTCAAGCGAGTACTCGCTAACATAGTGAGGTTCGCCGGAGATTTCACAGGCTTCGCCGGACTTGCTTAATATCTCCTCGCGGACGGCCTTCTTCAGCGACTTCAGCTTAGCCGCAACGATGTACTTAACGCCCATTGCATCCATGTTGTCGAGGTTTCGACGAGTGAACATCGCACGATCGGCGACGAGAAGTATGTTCTCGATTTGATGCTCGACTCGCAGCTCCTCGACCATCTTAACAAGCGTGTTGCCCTCGTACATGTTGCCCGGAAACAGACGATAGGTCACAGGAAGCCCCTCGATCGTCGTCACGAGAGCCAAAACAACCTGTGTCTCGCGGAACTTGCGGTCCTTGCTGAAGCCGAACTCGCGAAGACCGTCGGGCGTAAAGTTCTCGAAGTATAGCGTCGTTACATCGAAAAACAGCACATCAACCTTATCGGGAAACAGCGAGCGAGTGGTCTCTGCAATGCGGCTCTTGACGGAAGATTCGCAGACGGCAAGGCAATCCATCATCCGGTAAATCTTCTCAAGCGGTAAGCGAATGCCGTAATCCTGTTCGAGCAATGAGGCCGTTCTGAGCTTGCTCGCAGGGTTAGCGAGCCGAGCCAAAACGCAGGTCTTGAGAACGGCATTCCACTGCGAATCCTTGCGCGAGCCGGAGATGATATCGCCAAGACCGAGATCAGTATACAGCTTGCCAAAAACATCGCCGATACCCTCGATTACGCGCTGCTCCTCGCGCAAACCACGAATGGAGACCTTGTCGTCGGATGGCGCCTTATCGGGATTTGCGGTCAATACTGTAGAGCCATCGTAGAGAGACAGAGAGGGCTGCCTCTGTTGCTCCATCTGTTCTATTATGGCGCCAGCGAGGTTCTTAAGAACTTGAAGTTCGCTGTCGTTCTCTGCCTGTCCGAGATGACGGATGATCTTTTGCCGTATCTTATCAGCTCTTCTGACGGACTCGACGATTTGGACAGCTTTCTTACCGTTTGGCTTGAGTTTTATGCGAATAAACATGAGGCCATTATACTTGAAGAAAAAAGCCTGTCAAGCAACAAACTTCCTGTGGGGCACTACACTTTTTACCCTCGCTCCTACCACTCCGGAAATGGCTTTCTAACGCCATTCTTCATTTTGAAAAATGCTCCTACCGTCGAAGTCGGGATAAATCCTAACAAATCACCCATTTATTGTAACGCTTGCCGAACTAATTTTCGCAGAAGATGATCGTCAATCGGGATATCAGCACTCGTTGACGCTTCGGAAGCTCCCTCATCATCACTTCCCTTGATATTCACAGATCGAACAATGCACTCTTCTGCAAACGACTCGCTTGCAGTGGGTTTCCGGTCAGTGCACTTGCAGGATTTCAACCTTGGATGAGGTTTGTAGTATGCGGTACTTCGAGGTAATCCCATGAGGCGGCATAGCTTTACGATACTCATCTTGTATCCGTGTTCCTTTGCCTCTGATTGCAGCGACGCGAGC
>CAZAEH010000056.1:0-2352 GCA_964484255.1 uncultured Planctomycetia bacterium | reverse complement strand
TGTCATATATAGTCTTCGCACGCAAATGGCGGCCGAAAGACTTCGACAGCGTTCTCGGTCAGGAACATGTCACGACCACCCTCAGGAACGCGATAGCCAATAACAGGGTCGCCCATGCGTATATATTCTCCGGTCCGCGCGGTGTAGGCAAGACAACTACTGCCCGCATCTTCGCTATGGCCCTCAATTGCAAAGAGAACAAGGGGAAGGGCCCGTGCGGCGCATGTGATTCCTGCAGGGAGATCTCTTCCGGAACTAACCTCGATGTAATAGAGATAGACGGCGCCTCGAACCGCGGTATCGACGAAGTCCGTTCACTGCGCGAGAACATAAAATTCGCCCCGACGCGCGGGAAATACAAAGTCTACATCATAGACGAAATCCATATGCTCACCGAAGAGGCCTTCAACGCGCTGTTGAAGACCCTCGAGGAGCCGCCGGCCCACGCGATATTCATCTTTGCCACGACCAGGCCTTACAAAGTTCCCTCTACGATCATCTCGCGCTGCCAGAGGTTTGATTTCAAGCGGCTTACCGTCAATGAGATCGCAGGAAAACTCAAGGAGATAGCCAGGAGCGAAAAGATAGAGGCAGAAGAGGAAGCGATCTATACGGTCGCGCGCGCGGCCGAAGGTGCTATGCGCGACGCTGAGTCGATGCTCGACCAGCTGGTGTCGTTCTGCGGGAAGAAGATAGATAATGAGAGCGCGGCGTCGCTGTCCGGGACAGTGGGCCAGGATATCCTTTTTGATTTTACCGACAAGGTGGTGAACAAAGATACTCCCGGTGTGTTAAAACTCGTTGACGCCATGATAAGCGGCGGCAAGGACATACCGCAGTTCATAAATTCCCTCATAGTGCATTTCAGGAACCTGCTTATAACCAGGACGGCCGATAACCTCGAGGATATGATAGACCTGCCGAAAGAGATGATAGCAAAACTTTCAGAACAGGCGAGGCCTTTTACGAACGAGACCCTCCTCTACATACTTACGGTCCTGATGAACGCTCAGGACGAGGTCCGCCGCGCGATATCGCAGAGGATACCCCTTGAGCTTGCCGCCATACGCCTGACCAGACGCGACGACATATTCTCGTTGACGACGATACTCGATCGCATCGAGCAGATGGAGAAGAAGATATCAAGCGCGCCCAAAGCGGAAGGCGGCCCTGCGCCGGAGGCGAGATCGGAAATAAAAGAAGAGACATCCGGGAAACCGGAGAGGGTCGAGAGAGCGGCGCCGAAACCTTTACCGGAAGGGGCCGGGCTTTCTTTCGAGCTGATATGCGAGACATGGCCCAACCTGCTGCGCGGGATACTCTCCAAGAAGATGTCCGTGGCGCTCTTCCTGCAGCCGGCCCAGCCTCTGAAGCTCGAGGACAGGATCCTTACCATAGCTTTCTCCAGGGAGCACCGGTTCAATAAGGAAGCCCTGGAAGGGAACGGCAACAGGAAGGTGATAGAGGCCGCCCTGAACGATATATTGAAGCATGAGGTCAAGGTTGAGATGAAGGTAGTGGAGGCCCTCGAGAAAAAAGTATCGGTAGACGACCTCCTGCGAGAAGAGCACGAAGAAGAGACCCATGAAGTGGTCAAGTCCGCCCTCGAGATATTCGGCGGCAACCTTAAAAAAAGCGACATTTCCCGTTAAAAGGTAATACTCATGCCCGGATATACTAAAACCATGGAGAAGCTTATAGCGGAGTTCACCAAGCTTCCCGGTATCGGGCCCAAGTCCGCAGAACGCATAGTGATGCATATCCTTAAATCGCCCCGCGAGAACGCCGCCTCGCTGGCGGAATCCGTCATCAAGCTCAAGGATACCATAGGTTTTTGCAAGGATTGCTTCAACCTCAGCGAAGGCGAGGTATGCCATATCTGTTCGGACCCGCAGCGTGACAAGACTACCGTATTGGTCGTGGAAAGCCCTAAAGATATCCTTGCCATCGAAAAAACAGGCGCTTACAGGGGCTTATACCATGTCCTGCTGGGGGCGATCTCGCCGCTTGACGGCATAGGCCCGGATGACCTCAAGATAAAGGAACTTCTTCGCAGGATAAGGTCGGACAAAATAAAAGAAGTCATACTGGCTACGGACGCCGATACCGAAGGAGAAACGACGGCACTTTATTTGTCTCAACTCCTTAAAAGTCAAGGTGTTAAGACAAGCCGTATAGCTTACGGACTGCCCGTGGGTTCCCATCTTGAATACGCCGACCAGGCGACCCTCGCCAGGGCCCTTGAAGGCCGGAATCAAATATCTTGACACTTCGACCCCCCTCTGGTAAAATTTAACTCACACCCACCGGTTTTAATCCTAAGGAGGCCTTTTGAGGGTCACAAGGGCGGTT
>CAZAEH010000055.1:0-2858 GCA_964484255.1 uncultured Planctomycetia bacterium | reverse complement strand
CACGGCTCCCAAGCGAGTATGTTGGTAGAATACCCCCAACGGGCCACTATATAACGCATGCGCATCTTATACAACCTCTTCGCCTCGGGATCAGTAAGGAAATCAGCCGGCTTCTCGCATGGACCGCCGTTTTTCTTGTTATACGGGTTATTGAGCCATTCGGGATCGACCTTAGTGCTCAACTGCCCGTGCTGGTTAAGGACAAGCTGGAAATACAGGTCGTATTTCTTCGCCAGGTCGGTTATATCATCGAGCAATTTCGCGTTCTTCAGGTTATAGTTGTTAAGCCCGTGGTAATCCCCGACATCCAGCCATTCTATCGCGCATTGCCAGCTTGACATCCAGACGCGCGTCCAGTTATACATATTCTCGTGCATCTTTGAGAAATAATGGTCGAACATCTGCACCGACGGCGCCCACGCCACGTTCTGGCCTATCGGATAATAATACTCCCCGTTCTCGAACTCAAAAAATAAGGGGTCTCTCCTGCTTATACGCGCGAAACCCTTCTTGGGCGATGCGGGGGCAAAGCATTCGAATGAAAATTTCTCCGACTTCGCCTTGCCTTTCGGGTTCCTGACCTCTACGTAGTATTCCCATTCCCCGGCTATCACCGGCGTGAACCTCACCTTCCAAACCGCGTCGGAGATGTTGACCCCGTCCACCTTCCCCGAATAAAGGAAGCCCGGCATGATATATTTTTTCCCGTCAGGGGCCGTAAAGTAAGCCGTCAGGTCTATATTATCGGGATTATAGGGGTACTGGTAGGTTCCCTCGAAATCCACGGTGATCTCCAGTTTCTCGTACTGCTCGACTTTCTCATTGCCGGTCTTTACCGCAGTTATCCTTGGCTCTTTGTAATCGGCCAGGGCAATTATCTTCTGTTCGCTGGTTATCCTCGGCGTCCTTTCAAGGCGTATATTATCGAAACATACCGTGCTTTTGATGTCCGGGTCTTCCGTATACATTATGAACATTATGCGCCACGCGATCGTTCCGGGACGAGGAGAATAATTATACTGCCATTTACTCGTGGGACTCTTGAAGTCCTTGGCATGGAGGTCGAAGGTTATGTCCTTGTTCAACCCTTTCTTTATGGTCGCCGTGGAGCTTTCTATGAATTCATCGGTATACAGTACAAGCGCCATCTCGAGAGGCGGGCCGTCATTATATACATCGACGGTAAGTTTTTTGGACGTATCGAGGTCTATTGCCGACTGCTCGCGCTCAAGGACTACGCCCTTCGGCGGGTTCTGCTTGCCTTCCGGCCCGAACGACACCTTGAAACATTTTTCGCCCTCGGTCTTATTGTCAGGGGCTACGGCCAGTTTCGCGGCGTCGCCCCACTGGGCTATGCTCCAGAGGTGTTTCGACTCAAGACTGTCCCAGACGATGGTTTCGGTCCCTCCTGCCGCCGGGACCGCTTCCGTCGCGGCAGAGAACGCAAAGACCTGCAAAAATACCGATGCTACAACACCAGTGAACACGGTTAACAGTATTCTTTTCATAGCTCCTTCGCCCTCCAAGCGGCGCCGATCAAACCGGCATCATCTCCAAGTTTAGAGACAGTTACTTTGACTGCTCGTGATGATTCCCTCAAAGCCCTCTTCCTCATTATTTGTTCGGCTTTGCGCACAAATCCGCGCCCGGCCCTTGTCATTCCTCCGGCAAGCACTATAAGCTCGGGGTCCAGCGCGTTAACTATATTGGCAAGCGCGCACCCAAGGTAATAGGCCGTCTCATCGACTATCTTGCGCGCTTTCTTGTCTCCTCTGCCGGCATTGCGAAATACATCCTCAGCCGTCAAGGCAGCCTTGCTCCCGGATGCCTTTTTCATGCGGCGGACGACTCCTGTTGCCGAAGCATATAATTCTATGCAGCCCCTGTTGCCGCATTCGCATCTCGGACCGTTAATATCCACCGATACGTGGCCCAACTCGGAAGCAAAGCCTCCCTTACCCGTCCATAATCTCCCTTCCAGGACTATTGCGCTGCCTATACCAGTGCCGAGAGTAAGCAAGACCATGCTCGAGGCGCGCTTCCCTGCGCCGGCAACGGATTCCCCCAACCCCGCGCAATTGGCATCGTTCTCGACCGCCGCCGGGACGCGGAACCTCTTGCCGACCATCTCTTTTATCCGCACGTTGCGCCAGCCGGGCAGATTAGGAGGAGAGAGCACTATCCCCTTTTTACTGTCAAGCGGTCCGGGGCAACCTATCCCTATCGCTTTTATGTCATACGACGCCGCGATATCCTTTATGGCGTCGAACAGTCTCGATATGACCCTGTCCCTTCCCTGCCTTCTCAAGGTAGGCATCCGATATCTTGCCAGTACCTTGCCGCGACCGTCTACGACACCCAGGCGGATGTTCGTGCCACCTATGTCAATCCCGAGATAATATTTTATAGCGGTTTCCTCTTGCCTTTAAGCGCTATATCTATAAGGTCTTCTATTTTTGCAACGGCAACGCACATTACCGTATCGGCACCGCCGTAATATATCTTGACCGTCCCGTCAGGTTCGGGTATTGCACCGCAGGTAAAAACGACGTTATGGACATACCCCACCCTTTCAAAGATCTCATCGGGGCTGAGTATGAATTGGTCGGCTATCCCGAGGATCTTTGCCGGGTTCTTCAGGTCATGCATAGCTGCTCCAAGCCTGTAAGTCATTCCGTCCATCGTCCAGGTAACGCCGTGGTAGATACTCAGCCAGCCCTTCTTGGTCTTGATAGGCGGAGCGCCGGCGCCGATCTTATGGTCTTCCCAAATATGGTTGCCGTAAGGGGCCATTATATGCTCCTGCTCGCCCCAATGTATCAGGTCCGGGGAGTAAGAGACCCATATCCCCTGGCGTC
>CAZAEH010000054.1:0-3822 GCA_964484255.1 uncultured Planctomycetia bacterium | reverse complement strand
CAGATTAAAGGTTCTGCTGGATACAGGCTCTAACCTTATCCAGTAAGGACCACCATCACATAAAGAGGACCCGCCTAATGAAATCCGCTTTATCTTTTTGCCACTTTTCTATAGCAATCCTGCTCATGATGTCATTTTCCTTGTGCGTATACGCCGGAAGTGTCCAACAGCCCGTTGCGGCCGGAACTTTTTATCCGAAGGAACCGGAGGCCCTGGAGCAGCAGATCGACGGTTATCTATCGGCCGCCGACCCCGCGAAGGTGGATGGTGATATAGTAGCGCTTATATCGCCTCACGCAGGTTATATATATTCAGGACCGATAGCGGCGTACGGGTTCAAAGAAATATCCGGCAGGAGATACGACACTGTAGTTATAATAGGCCCGAGCCACAGGCTGGTCTTTGACGGTGCTGCGGTTCTCGGGAAAGATTATTACGAGACGCCTCTGGGCAAGGTCCCCATAGACAGGGTCTTTGAGGATAAGCTCATAAGGGCGGAGAAGGCCACCATCAGGAGCGACCCCGGGGTGTGTGCCGACGAACATTCCGTAGAGGTCCAGATACCCTTTCTGCAAAGGTCATTGAAAGATTTCATGATAGTACCCTTGGTCATAGGCCGGCCGGATTATGTGACCTGCCGTGCCGTCGCAAGGGGAGTTGCAAAGACCGCCAAGGAGTCCGGGAAGAATGTGCTCATCATCGCCAGTACGGACCTTTCACATTACCTGAAATATGACGATGCACTCGTTAGAGACCAGGCCACGCTGTCCGAGATGCTAAATTATGACCCGATGCGGTTCGCGCGCAAAGTAGCCGGAGGAGAATGTGAGCTTTGCGGGTCAGCGCCCGTAATAACGGCCATGCTTGCGTGCAGCGAGCTCGGCGCAGACAGGGTGTCTCTTCTTAAGTACGCGAATTCGGGAGATACTGCCGGGGACAAAAGCAGGGTAGTAGGTTACGGCAGCCTGGTAATCTATAAAACGGAGGACAAGAAAATGCTTGATACCTCGCAAAAGAAGGTATTGCTCGAAATAGCCAGAAAAACGATAGAGTCCTGCGTCAGGCAGGAAAAGATGCCAGAGTTCAATGTCACAGATCCCGGTTTGATGCGAGAGGAGGGGGCGTTCGTAACCCTTCATAAGGACGGCCAGCTCAGGGGGTGCATAGGGAATATAATCGGGAGACAGCCGCTTTATCTTACCGTAAAGGATATGGCCATTGAGTCTGCGACCGGAGACCCAAGGTTTGCGCCTGTCCAGGCCGATGAATTAAAGGATATAAGCATAGAAATATCGGTCTTGTCCGAGCCGGAGCGCGTTACGGATATATCCAAGATAGAGATGGGTGTCCATGGTGTCATAGTAAAATGCGGCTATCGCAGCGGGGTATTCCTGCCGCAGGTGGCTGATGAGACGGGATGGAGCAGGGACGAGTTCCTCTCCAACCTGTGCGAAGGCAAGGCGGGCCTGCCTGCAAATGCCTGGAAGGACAAGAAGACGGAATTATACACTTTTACGGCCCAGGTTTTTTCGGAAGGGGAAAGATGAGCAGGTTTTTTGTGCCAAAAGGATCCGTCTCGGGCAATAGGATAACGATAAAAGGGGATGAATTACACCATGCCAGGGATGTGATGCGCCTGCGCGAGGGCGACCAGATAACCGTTTTCGACGGGACAGGGATGGAATATACCGGGACCATCGATAAGGCAGGCAAGATGGAAATGACCGCTATGGTCACAAAATCATCTGAAACCCCCGGGGAGAAATGCCGGTTAACGTTGCTGCAGGCTGTTCCTAAAGCATCGAAGATGGACCTGATAATTGAAAAGGCGACCGAACTCGGCGTATCAAGGATAGTCCCCGTTATAACATCCAGGACTGTAATGAAGATATCCGAAGGCGGGAATAAGACGCAGAGGTGGAAGAAGATTGCCATGGTTGCTGCCAAACAATGCGGGCGGTCTATTTTCCCGGAGATTTTGCCGGTTTCGGACTTCAAGGATGCGTTATCGTATCTTGAGGGCTGCGAACTCTCGCTCATACCCTGCCTATATGACGGCAACAAGCCGATAAAGGATGCGGTCAAGGGCAGGAAAGCGGCCTCTGCCTGCGTGTTGATAGGCCCCGAAGGGGATTTTACCGCCCAGGAGGTTCGCATGGCCGTTGATCTGCGCGCAATACCGGTAATTTTAGGGAACGAAGTCCTCAGGTCCGAGACGGCAGCTATAACGGTCCTGTCTATTTTAGGATATGAGTTCAGGTGGTGAATTTTTTAAAAAGATATTGACAAAACGTGTTGTATATGTTATTTTTTAGGTAACAATTTGGATTTACGACAATAACAAAATTGTCTTGGCACTCCCCGACTGAGACACCATTTTGGGTGGTTCACTTTCGGAAGGGAGGGTGCCAATTTGCATTTTAAGAACCTTGAACTATTCGGTTTTAAGTCATTTGCCAACAAGACCGAGCTGAATTTTGAACCCGGCGTTACGGCGATCGTCGGTCCGAACGGCTGCGGTAAATCCAATATTTCCGACTCGATCAAATGGGTACTCGGAGAGACCTCAGCCAGGGAAGTCCGCGGCACCAAGATGGAAGATGTTATCTTCAGCGGCACGGACGGTAAAGAGGCGCTTGGTTTTGCCGAAGTATCCCTTACCATAGTAAACCAGCCAAAGATACTCCCTACAGAATACGACGAAGTAACCATCACCAGAAGGGTCTTCCGTTCCGGAGAGAGCGAATATTTTATCAACAAGACCCCGGTCAGGCTTAAAGATATCAACGAACTTTTTATGGGCACCGGCATCGGCACGTCCACTTATTCCCTTATGGAACAAGGTAGGATAGCCGAATTATTGGACTCGCGTCCCGAAGAGAGGCGCTATGTATTTGAGGAGGCCGCCGGCATCACAAGGTATAAGGCCAAAAAGAAAGAGGCCTTAAGAAAACTTGAACAGACAGAGGCGAACCTCCTCAGGGTCAGTGACGTAATCACGGAAGTCAAACGCCAGATAAATTCCATAGAACGCCAGGCCAATAAAGCCAGGAAGTATAAAGATGATTTTGAAAAGCTCAAGGAGATGGAAGTCTTGTCGGCTTCCAATGAGTTCAGGAAGCTGAAGAATGAGGAAGGCAGTATATACTCCGACAGGGACGCCCTTAAAACCAGGGAGGATGAGTTCAATGCCGCGATATCGGGCCTGGACTCAAAACTTGCGGATATCAGGAACGAATTGGACAAGGTTGACCACAGGCTTTCCGAGGCCAAGGCAAATGTTGTCAATATCGAGGGCCAGGTAGAGAGAAACAGGGACAAGATAGCTTATAATTCAGAGCGGACCGGCGAGTTCAATTCAAGGATATCTTCTCTCGAGAAAGACCTTGCCGCCAGCAGGGAAAGGCTCTCCGGGCTGGACACAGAGGTTTCGAGGCTTGCGGCCGAATCCGGGATGTTCAAGACCAACGAAGAGAACAAGCGCAAAGAAATAGAAGAAAAGACGGCCTACCTCGATTCTATAGCGGAGACAGTAAAGACCTGCCAAGCCAACATCGAAAAAGCGAAGCTGTACATAGTTGATATAGCGCAGGGACAGACAAGGGTGCATAATGAGCTCACCAAGCTGGTAGCCCATACCCAGCACCTCAGCTCCAGACAGAGAAGGATAGAGGTCGAAAAAAGGAAGGTTGATGAGGAGAGGGCGTCTGTTAACCAAAAATTAGGCGACCTGGTAATATCCATAGAAAAGATAAGCAAGGATATAGAGGAACTTAACTGGAAGAAGGCCCAGGCGGAAGGCAACCTCAGTAACCTGGACGA
>CAZAEH010000053.1:0-3850 GCA_964484255.1 uncultured Planctomycetia bacterium | reverse complement strand
AGCAAGGACGGCAAAATAGTCTGGATGTGGATAACCGACGATATGCTCAAGGAATCCGGCGCCGAGATAAAAGACGCGGAGAATTTCATCGGGTTCGCGAGGTCCGTAAGGGGTTGCAAGGTCGCTGTATTGTTCAAGGAGAGCCGCGCGGATGGCTTGGTGAAGGTAAGTCTCCGGGGCAAAAATGGCGTTGATGTCAACAAAATAGCTTCGAAATTCGGCGGAGGGGGGCATTTGGCGGCTGCGGGATGTTCGATAAAGGCCGGACGTTCTGAAGCTGAAAAAAGAATCTTATCGGAAATCTCTAAGTATGTCTGATATGAGCGGCATACTGCTGGTAGACAAGCCCAAAAGCATGACCTCGCATGATGTCGTGGATTTCATAAGGAAAAAGTTTGGGGTGAAGAAAGTGGGGCATGCCGGGACACTTGACCCTTCTGCTACGGGTTTACTTGTCATACTCGTCGGCAAAGCAACAAAGCTTTCATCCAGGCTCTCGGGTTCGGACAAGGTATACGAAGGTGTCCTCACACTCGGCAAAAAAACGGATTCCGGAGACGCGGACGGAAAAACTGTTCTTGAAGGCAGCGTCGAAAAGGTCTCCGAAGCCGATATAAGGGGCACTTTCAGGTCGTTCGAAGGCGATATAGAACAGGTCCCCCCGATGATATCGGCCATACACCACAAAGGCAGGAGACTTTATGAGCTTGCGCGGAAGGGAAGGGAAGTGCCGCGGGAAGCCCGCAAGATAAATATATCCCGCCTGGAGATTTCCGGGATAGACCTCCCTGATGTCAGATTTTCGGTAACGTGCTCAAAAGGCACATACATAAGGAAGCTTTGTGACGATATAGGCGATAAACTGGGTTGCGGCGGCTATCTTTCACGTTTACGCAGGATAAGGTCCGGTGATTTCAACATCGACGGGGCGGCGAACCTTGACAGGATAAAGACATTTACACCCGGAGAAATGATGGCAAGGCTTTTAAAATATGAGTAAAACGATTGCCGCGATAGGGGTATTCGACGGTGTCCATAAGGGGCACGCAAGGATAATACTTGCCGCCGCAAGGCAGGCTAGGAAGGAAGGCTTGCGGCCTATAGTCATTACGTTCGACCCGCACCCTTGCGCCGTGCTTTTGGGCGCAAAGGCCGCGCCTTCGATAATATCCACCGCCCACAGGCTGCGGTTGATCCGCAGGCTTGGCATCAGAAAATGCGAGGTCATAAGGTTCAGCAAAAAGTTCGCTTCCATGGCCCCGCGCGTGTTTGCCCGCGATATTCTTATGAAGAGATTCAATGTACGGAAAGTTTATGTCGGAAAGAATTTTGTGTTTGGAAAAAGCAATTCCGGCAATTCAGATGTGTTGAAGGGCCTTGGGAAAGAACTGGGTTTTGGAGTAGGTATAGTGCCGCTTGCCCGGGCAGGAGGAAGGGTTATATCGTCCACGACCATAAGGGAGATGATAGGCAGGGGGGACCTTGGAGGTGCCCGCAGCATGCTCGGCAGGCCGGTATCCGTTTCAGGGACCGTAGTAAGCGGCAAGAAAAGAGGCAGGTTGCTGGGTTTTCCCACAGCCAATATCGATCCGCACCATGAGGTCATACCTCCAAGCGGGGTGTATGCCGTAAAAGTGGCCCTGAAAGACGCAAGGAGATACGGAGGAGCCCTGTTCATAGGCTCCCCGCAGACCTTCGGGGAAGAAGAACCCGTAGTAGAGGTCCACATATTCGGGTTCCATCGTTTCATATATAACGAGCCTATCGAAGTGGAGTTCGTAAAGCGGCTCAGGGCCAACCGAAAATTCAGGTCCAGGGAAGCTTTGGTCGGGCAGATAAGGCGAGACGACAAGCGCGCCCGGGAAATTTTGGGCGTCAAGGGTAATAATGCTTTACAATAAGGAAGTATTATGGTAACATATTTGCAAATTAGGAGGAGAAGTTAATGACGCTTATGAAAGAAGCAAAAAAGAGCCTGATTGATAAATTCAAGCAAAATGATAAAGATACAGGCTCCGCTCCGGTCCAGATAGCCATCCTCACCGAAAGGATAAACATGTTGACCGAGCATTTTAGAATCCACAAGAAGGACCATCATTCCCGCCATGGTCTTCTTAAGCTTGTTAGCCAAAGGCGCAAGCTTCTGGAGTATCTCAAGAGAGAAGATTCAGACGTCTACCAGGAGATCCTGGATAAATTAAGCCTTAGGAAATAGTTGCTTCATTTTTTGTGTTGTGTTAATGCAAAAAATGGGGCATATATTGGGTGTTTTTGTATTTTGGACCAAGAAAGATCGAGAAAGGATATATGAGTAATAGAGTAGAAGCTAAATTAGGAAGACAGGAATTAATATTCGAGACTGGTAAAATGGCCAAGCAGGCGCACGGTGCCGTAATGGTCCAATACGGTGGAACCGTTGTTCTGGTCACGGCTGTTATGTCAAAAGAACCGAGAGAGGGAGGCGATATAGATTTTGTACCTCTTACGGTGGAATATCAGGAAAAGACTTATGCTGCCGGTAAGATCCCCGGAGGCTTTTTTAAGCGCGAGGGAAAACCTTCAGAGAAAGAAGTGCTTACCGCGCGCCTTATAGACAGGCCGATAAGGCCGCTGTTCCCTGCCGGCATATCGCATGAGATACAGATCATGTCCCTCGTGCTTTCCCATGACGGCGAAAATGACCCGGATGTTCTGGCGGTCAACGCGGCTTCATGTGCGCTTGCCATATCCGATATCCCGTTTAATTACATGATCGGAGCTGTCAGGGTCGGCATGATCGATGGTGAACTGGTCATAAATCCGACTTTTGCCGAACTGGAAAAGAGCTCCCTGGATATCGTGGTCGTGGGCACCAAGGACAAGATCGTCATGATCGAGTCCGGGATGAACGAACTCAGTGAAGAAGACGTGGTCAGGGCCATAGAGTTCGGGCACAAGAACCTTTGTGTGTCAATAGAGCTCCAGGAAAAACTCAAGCAACAGTGCGGAAAGGCCAAGGAGACTAAAGTAAAATATAACGCTGTTGACGAGGCTTTATATAACAAGGTAAATGAGCTTGCCCTTGACAGGATAAAGGAAGTGGAACAGAAGGCAAGCAAGGAAGAGCGCGAAGAATTAATGGCTGTCATTGCCAAAGAGCTTATAGAAAAACTCGTGGTCGAAGGTTCCGTCTGGACCGACAGCGATGTGAAGAATGCCCTCATAAAGGTCGAAAAGGAACAGGTCAGAAAAGCCATCCTGAAAGACAAGAAGAGGGTTGACGGGCGCGGGTTTAAGGATATCCGCCCGATCTCCTGCGAGGTCGGTACTCTCCCGCGCACCCACGGTTCCGCTCTCTTTACGAGAGGCCAGACACAGAGCCTTTCGGTCACTACCCTTGGTACGTCGGCAGATGAGCAGACCATAGATGCCCTTGAGGGAGAGACATCAAAATCCTTCATGCTGCATTACAGTTTCCCTCCTTTTTCGGTCGGTGAGGTAAAACCCGTCAGGGGACCCGGCCGCAGGGAAATCGGACATGGTGCTTTGGCCGAAAGGGGTCTTAAGCCTGTCATGCCCACCAAGGAAGAATTCCCTTATACCATAAGGGTGGTTTCAGAGGTCCTTGAATCTAACGGTTCGTCGTCTATGGCCACGGCATGCGCGGCCACTCTGTCATTGATGGATGCCGGTGTCCCGATAAAGGCTCCGGTAGCAGGTATAGCCATAGGCCTGGTTAAGGAAGGCGGGGATTTTGTCGTCCTTACCGATATTGCCGGCCTCGAAGACCATTTCGGCGACATGGATTTCAAAGTTGCCGGAACGGAAAAAGGCATCACCGCCGTGCAGATGGACCTTAAGATCGACGGCA
>CAZAEH010000052.1:0-3942 GCA_964484255.1 uncultured Planctomycetia bacterium | reverse complement strand
AGACATGTATATATTGGCAAATATAAGAGGCGATGGCCTGCCGCATACGGGCGAAGGAGCCGACACTGTAATTAGATATAGGGAACTGAAAAAAAGCGGTGGATTTGTTTTTACCGATCCCGATACTGTGCTGATATGGGCACACGGCTTCAATTGCTCACTTGACCAATCATTGATATGGACTGATACGGTATTCAAGCGTTTATATAGGACAGGGTACAGAGATGGTTTTGTAGGCATAACTTGGGAAGGTAATATACAGTTCTTTGATGCGTGGCCAAGATCTTTGCAGACAGGGCAATTGATAGCCGATATAATTAAAAGTATTAAAACAGATTATAAAATTTCTGAGATAAACCTTAGCGCACATTCTTTGGGTAATAATAATGTATCCTATGCCTTAAGGTTGCTGGCTCAGGAAGCAAGTGTTAGAATTGACAATCTCATACTTGCCGAGGCTGCAATTCCCGGCAATACTTTTTCAGGTAGGACTTACTGGGAACCTTGGGAAATAAGGGATTTTTATGATAATATGTATGGTATAGATGTCATCGCAGTAAAAGGTAGGATATTTAATACTTATTCTACCTCGGATGAAATTTTAACTAACTTATTTGTGCCTGCTGGAGTCATAGGAGTCGCAAATCCTCTGGACGATGATTATGAGCTTGTAAACAAGACGACACGGAAAAGCACCCTAGCTGGAGCACTTGGTGCAATTAGCGCAAAATCAAGTCTAAGTAAATTTACGAATCAATCATTTTATCCTCCCGATTATTCCAAAGGAAAATTCAATGAAAACGTTCGTCCCTATGGGATACGTAATCACTCAAGCATGAGAGAGGAATATTATTACGATGTGCAGGATTTTTACCGGTTTTTGATAACGCATGAAATACTTAACAATTAAAAGGGGAATTCGATGAACAAATATGTGCTGTTAATAATTTGCCTGATGATGGTTATAGATTGCAGACCATGCTTTTCTGCGGTAGGCGATGAAGTTGTTGGTGATCCTGTATTTAATAAGGAAAGCATAGATAGGATGTTATACGATACCGATATATCCGGAAAGGTATTAAATAAAGACGGTGGACTATTTACAGAAGAGGTAATTGTATTGATCAATACAAAAATAGCGGAAAAATGGACAGAAAATCCCGCTGGTCCTCCAACGCTGATATCAAGAAGTGAAAAATTTGAACAAAAAATAACAGGTGGCTATTTAAGCTGGAAAGGTAAGGCCGCGAGAGTATCTATAGAAGTAGATAAGGAAGGTTTCCACGGCAGTTATATAGAGTTTAATGCAGACCAGCTTACAGCCGAGATTAGTTGCAATGACGCCTTGTTTTATCTTATTCCCAAAGGTACTCCGGCTAAGCTTGAATATACCAATGGCGCCCAAATCCCCGGCATAGACAATAAACAATCCTCCGGCAAGCAGTGCGGCTGGTCTTTCTCGAAGAGATGGTACTTCCCGGTTGACGAAGACATTCCTGTAGACATAGTATTAGGCACAAACGATAATAATAAACGTACTTATACCATGAAAGAACCGGGCGGTTTTATGTATTGCCCAGGGTTACCCGCTTATGGAGGTCGTTCAAATGAACTATACAATGATTTTGACTGGATGCCCGAAGCTCCTGAAGAAGGCTATGTCCAGACCATCTGTCCTGCCGAGAAAACGGATAAGGAACAGGGAGATATTTATTATTACTTCAAGACCCCTGACGGTAAATACGGCAAAATTGCTTTCAGTGGATACTTAACCTATTACCTCAACCCCGACGGCTCAAGGGACCTTGAGGCGGGGGAGGTAGTGCGTAAGGGTCCCCGCAACCCCATCGAAGCCGAATGGCTTGATAAGGAGCTTGGAGAGGATAATTAAAATATTTGAAAGAATTTTATATCTTTAAAACCGATAGAAGTAAATAAGCATAAACGTTAGTTAACTTAGGCCAAACAGGCGAAATTAGATAGATTTAGCTCAGACTCTCTAAATAAATAATTGTATGAGTGGCAAAAGAATCAAGAAAGAAGGCAAAAATGAAATACAAAATGGATCTTACGAGCCCCGCCGTTTTCATCGGCAAGCAGGGCAAGGGAGTCATAAGTTTCGGTTCCGGGCAGCCGGACCTGCCCCCGCCAAGGGAGGCCATGCAGGGCATAGACATGCGCAAGGACCTGAGATACGGCCTCATCCAGGGCGAGTACCCTCTCAGAGCGGCTTTGTCCAAGGAATATCCCAATTCAACGGCTGATAATTTTGTCATCACCAACGGTGCCTCCGAGGCCCTTGACCTTATTTTCCGCGCGTGGGGCAAAGGGAAAGTGCTCCTCCCGAAGCCTTATTATTATTCCTACCTGCCGCTTATCGAGTTGGCCGGTATGGAGCCTGTCTTTACCAACCTTGTCGAAGGCAGGATAGATATAGATGACTTCAAGAAAAAGATAAAAGGCTGCAAGGCGGTCCTGATTAATTCCCCGTCCAATCCGACGGGCCGTGTCGAATTGATCGAGACCCTGAAAGAGATAGAGAAGATAACTGCCAGGCTCGGCGTATATGTAATTTCCGACGAGGTGTATAAAGACCTTATATATGAGAGGGAGAATTATCATATCAAGGGCGGGCATGTCATCACGGTAAATTCCTTCTCTAAGACCTATGCCATGTGCGGGGTGAGGGTGGGCTACCTTTGGAGCTCCGACAAGAAAGTGGTAAGTAATGTCATCGAGCTCAAGACCCATACGTCCATGAATACGAATCTTGTCGGACAGGACATGGCCCTGAGGGCCATGGCGGCGCCTAAGCAATATGTTATAGACCAGAAGAACATATGGCGCAAACGCAGGGACAAGATATATAACGGGTTCTGCGACCTCGGTTTCGACCTGTGGCGGCCCGAAGGAGCTTTTTATATATTCCCAAAGTGCAGGAACGCACGGGAATTCCTCGCAACGCTCTTCCTTAAATACAAAGTGATATTCTACCTTGGTGAGTGGTTCGGCGCTCCCGACCGTATCAGGCTCAGCTATGCCCTTGATGAGGCCCAGATAGACAAGGGCCTGGAATGCATCAAGGCGGCGATGAAGAATGTTCGATGCCTGTAAAAGGCGCGTGAAGCCCGGATGACTCTATTAGTCAAGGACAGGGTATTTCCCACGATCTTACGCATGGCCGTTCCGATGCTTGCCGGGACGTTCGCGATAAATGCCTATAACCTCGCGGATACCTGGTTTGTCTCCCGGCTTGGCACGGACGCTTTAGCCGCCATTTCATTCACCTTCCCTGTAGTCATGATGATAGGGTTCATAATGCGCGGTTTAAGCACTGGGGCCATGACGGTAGTTGCCCACGCGCTGGGAAGCGGCAAACAGCGGACCGCCGCGCGCATAACGACCCACGCGGTTTTTCTCTCATCGGCAGTATCTTTAGTACTTGCCGTTGCCGGCATCCTTACCATAAAGCCGGTCTTTTCGCGCCTTGGAGCTTCAGGAGAAGCGCTTGCTCTTGCGCAGCAGTATATGGGGATATGGTATTGCGGGCTGGTGATCCGCGTGGTGCAGGTCATGTTTGCGGATATTATCATCGGGACAGGGAATACCAAAGGCGTCAGCCTCCTGATGGTCTCCGGTACGGTGATGAACTGTATCCTGGACCCGGTCATGATCTTCGGTTTGCTCGGTTTTCCTAAGATGGGCATGTACGGCGCGGCCTTGGCCACGGTAATTTCAGAGACATTCGTCCTTTTATTCGCGCTGTACCTGGTCCACAAGAAGCACTGCCTTATACTGTTCTCTTCGCATACCCGCCTTAGGATAGCGGCGTCATGGCGCAGGATATTGCATATGGGGATACCCTCGACGCTAAGTTCCGTCCTGACGCCGATATCGGCGGCTATTGTCATAAAGATAGTCTCCGGGTTCGGCCAGGCCGCG
>CAZAEH010000051.1:0-4584 GCA_964484255.1 uncultured Planctomycetia bacterium | reverse complement strand
ACGAAACGACCATCTCCGTTCCGGACGATGCCGTGATGAGAAAGAACGGCGACAGTATAGATTTCTCCGAGCTTGAGATATCCGATGACGTCACGGTCAAGTATTTCGAGGATTTTTACGGCAACGCTACCCTGATAAACCTGGACGTCACCAACCCGGATTGAACGGAGGAAAAATGCGCGTCCTAGCTTTGATAGCGGCCGCGGTATTGGCCGCGGGTCCATTGACCGGATGCTGCCGGGAATGCTCTATGGGATCGAAGAAGGTCATAGAGAAGGATTCCGGGAAGACGGTAGAACTCAGGGTGGGAGATACCCTTATAGCGGACCTCCCGGGCAACCCGTCCACTGGATACAGCTGGGAGACAGTGTCTGTGGACGGCTCCATCCTGCAAAGATCCGGTGAATCCGTTTTTATCCCGGACTCGAACATGACAGGCGCTCCCGGGAAGATATCCCTGCGTTTCAAGGCGTCAGGCGCGGGGAAGACCGCGCTGAAACTTGCCTACCGGCGCGTATGGGAAAAAGAAGTCCCTCCCCTGAAGACCTTCGAACTTAATGTCGAGGTAGCCCGTTAGCGATATGCCTGCCCCCGTGATCACGGTAACGCTCAACCCGGCGGTCGACAGGACTATAAAAGGCCGCCGCGTAAAATTGAGCGCGGGGGGAAAAGGGATAAATGTCTCGCGTGCCCTGAAGGTTTTGGGTGTGCGCAGTACCGCGGGCGGCCTCGCGGGAGGCGCCGCCGGCAGGTACATATTATCCGAGCTGGGAAGGGAAGGCATAGACTGCAGGTTCGCGCGGATCAAGGGCCTTACCAGGACAAACCTCACGCTAATAGACGCGAAGGGAAGGGCAATACGCGGCATACAGGCCGGGCCCGCCGTTACAAAAGCGGAATTCGCCGGTTTTAAGAAGAAATTTGCGTCGCTTATTAAGGGGCGCGATTACGCGGTCTTCTCCGGAGCTAACGCGAACGGCCCCGGGCTGTCGGCATACGCGGAACTTATAAGGATATCGAGAAAATCGGGCGTGGTGGCAGTCCTTGATACCAGGGGCGCGGCTTTAAGGGCAGGCCTGCGCGCCGGGCCTGATATTGTCAAACCGAACGCCGAAGAGGCGGAGTATATAACCGGGATCGCCCCCCGCACGGAAAAGGACATAAGCAGGATAATGGGCATATTCCGGAAAAAAGGCGCCGGGACGGTATTACTTACGCTCGGGGACAGGGGCGCCGCGGCCTGCGACGGAGGACGCGTGATATTCGCCAGGCCTCCGAGGATAGGCAACGGCAACAGTGTCGGATGCGGCGACGCTTTCCTGGCCGGGTTTATAGCGCGGCGCATCGAAGGAGGGGACCTCGCTTCATGCCTGCGCGCCGCTACGGCCGCCGGCGCGGCGAACGCGGCGGGAATGGTGCCGGGATCATTCAAAAAAAAGGACTATAAATGGATATATTCGAGAACAACGCTCGTTTAAGGGAAGCCGTAAGTTTTTTCGCATATGATACGATAAAGATATTCCTCCTGCTCGCGGTCATTATATTCATCGTTTCGCTGGTAAGGTCTTTCCTGCCGCCGGAGAGGATAAGGAAGATACTTTCCAGCAGGAACAAGTATACGGGGCATGTCCTCGCGTCGCTGCTCGGGATAATAACGCCTTTCTGCTCGTGCAGCGCCATACCGCTCTTCCTGGGTTTTGTCGAGGCGGGAGTGCCGCTTGGGGTGACTTTCAGTTTTCTCGTGGCCTCGCCGATGATAAATGAAATAGCCCTTATAATGCTGCTGGGTATGTTCGGCTGGAAGATAGCCCTGCTGTATATATTGAGCGGAATGTTCGTATCTGTCGCCTCGGGGATAGTGATAGGCCTTATCAGGCCCGAGAGACTGCTGGAGCCGATGGAGATGAAGGTGTCGAAGAACTCCCTGACAGAAGGCATCGAGTTTAAGTGGCCGGACAGGTTCAGGTACGCGTGGACGTATACGGTCTTTATCATAAAAAAGGTCTGGCTCTATGTGGTCATAGGCATCGGCGCGGGCGCCTTCATACACGGGTATGTGCCCACGGATTTCCTGGCCAGGTATGCCGGCGGGGACAAATGGTATGCCGTGCCGTTCGCTACCCTTATCGGGATACCGCTGTATTCGAACGCGGCCGGTGTTATACCGCTTGTCAGCGCGTTGACGGAGAAAGGTGTCGCGATGGGAACGACCCTCTCTTTCATGATGGCCGTTACGGCCCTTTCGCTGCCGGAGTTCATGATATTGAAGAAGGTGATGAAGGCGCGGCTCATACTGGCGTTCGCGGGGATAGTCGGCGCGGGGATTATGTTCACAGGCTATCTTTTTAATATCCTCTTGAAATAAATATAGGGTATAATCATAGCGGATGTTCGAGCTTGATGAACGCGATATAGAAGAGACATTTGTCAGGTCTGGGGGCCACGGCGGACAGAACGTCAATAAAGTGTCCACGTGCGTCAAGCTCAGGCACAGGCCGACCGGGATAGAGGTCCGGTGCTCGCAGGAACGTTCCCAGGCGATGAACCGCGTCTTCGCGCGCAAGATACTGGCGCGCAAGGTCGAGGAACGGCTGCTCGGGCGCGAGTCCGAGATACAACGCAAGATAGAGAAGATCCGCAGGCAGAAACGCAGGCGCTCCAGGAGGGCAAAGGAGAAGGTGCTCGCGGACAAGAAGCAGCACTCGATAAAAAAATCATTCCGGAAGAAAATGGAGGCTGACCATGAATAGAAAGACGGCCGTCGCGGCGGTCCTGGCAGTGTTCCTGGCCGTTTTATCCGTTCCCGCCTACGCAATAAATTGGAAACCGGATTTCCAGTCCGCCCTTAAGGCGTCGCGGGAGTCGGGTAAACCCGTCATGGTCGATTTCTATACCGATTGGTGCGGCTGGTGCAAGAAGCTTGACGAGGATACATACTCAAACGCCAGGGTCTCGGCTCTTTCGGAGAAATTCGTGTGCGTTAAGGTCAATGCCGAGAAAGAGGCCAAGATCGCGGCGGCTTACAGGGTCACCGGTTACCCGACCGTCCTTTTTGTCGACGGGAAAGGGGCGGTGCTCCAGAAAGTGCCCGGTTACCTGCCGGCGGACCGTTTTCTTACGGTCATGAACAATGTATTACTGACGATGCCCCAGCCCGGGAAGCAGGACAGCGATAAGGGGGGCGGTTTTGTCGTCCTGGAGGACAGGCCTAAGGGCAAGGACGGAAAACCGTTGCCCGCAAAGGCGGTCGGGCAGGAGTTCGTTTATAACGGTTACGTGGAGTCCAGGGGCGACAAGCTCCTTGTGCAGATAAATTATAAAGGCGGTACTTATTTTGTCACGACGGGAGAGAAGTTCGCCGGGTATACGGTGGTCTCAGCGGGTAAGGATAAAGTGGTCCTTTCCGGGGACAAAGGGGACGCCGTAACGCTGGAATTCAAAAAACCGCTCAAGCCGGGAGATCCGCTCTGCGGGATAGCGCAGATATTCGAAGAGAACCAGCAGGGTAATGTCCCGGGAGTCCCCCAGGCGGGAGCATCAGTGCCGGAAGTCCTGGCTGGGCAGGCCAGGGAGACGGCCCTCATAATACCTGCGGCGATATTCGCGGCGCTTGTCCTGGTATTTTACGTGTATTTCGCGCTATGCCTGCAGGTGATCGCGGGCAAGACCGGCGCTGGAAACGCCTGGATGGCATGGCTGCCGGTGCTTAACATATTCCTGATGCTTAATATCAGCGGGATAAGGTACAGGACGTTCCTCCTGCCGATAGCCGTTTTCATAATACTCGCTATCCTGCCTGCGGCCGTCCCGATGAACCCGCTCGCTGGGCTTATCCTGGTCCTTGCGATGATGCTCAACTCAATATATTTCATATTCCTTATGGTGTATGTGTGGTACAGGATATCCACGGCGAGGGGTAAATCGACAGGCCTGTCGGTGGCGCTCTGTATAATGATGTTCGTATCGCCGCTGAACCTGATAGCGTTGGGATACCTGGCCTTTTCAAAGTAAAGGAAAGACATGTTCTGGAAAAAGTTCTTTATAGTATTAGGAGTGCTGGTGATACTGGCCTTCCTGGCGCAGTTGATGGTAGCCCCGCGCATGAAGGACTTCCTTACCGGTGCCGCTAAGGACCGTCTCGGACTGGAGATATCCGTAGGTGACTGCAACCTGAGCGTCCTTAAGAGGAAGATCGTCCTGACCGATATCAAGGTCATGAATCCCGGCAAGGAGGGTGACTATTTCTTCAAGGCGAAAGAGGTGAGCGCGGATTTTTACCTGATACCGATACTTTTCAACAAGCAGGTGCTCAGGACAGTGTCGCTTACCGGCCCGGAAGTGATACTTACCCTTGGTGAGGACGGGAAACTCAGGCTACCCGAGATAAAGAAGCCGGATAAGGGCCCGTCAAAACGCCCTGCCGGAAGCCTGCTCTTCAAGAAATTCTCGGTCACGGGAGGCAGCCTCCAATTCATCGACCAGAGGGTATCATCCCCGGCGATAATAACCCAGTTCTCCGGCATAGACGGGCAGGTCGTCAATTCGGTATCGTTGTCCGACAGGAGTGTCATCACAAGCGTAAAC
>CAZAEH010000050.1:3489-5048 GCA_964484255.1 uncultured Planctomycetia bacterium | reverse complement strand
ATGACGGAAGTTACGGCGATAAAGGCCTGGTTACGGATATGCTTGCGAACCTTTTTAAGAGAGGCGAAAAGATAGACAGGATAATTTGCTGCGGGCCTCTCCTTATGATGCGCGCGGTAGTGGAGGCTTCGCGTCCTAAAGCGATACCGATAACGGTAAGCCTTAATGCGATCCTTCTTGATGCGACCGGTATGTGCGGATCATGCCGTTGCACCGTTGCGGGCAAGACCCGTTTTTCCTGCGTTGACGGCCCCGAGTTCGACGGCTACCAGGTGGACTTTGACGAATTGCTCCTCAGGAACAAGAGATTCTTGAGGGAAGAGAAGAAAGCGATGGACGCTTAACCATGGCAAATATCCCGCGCCAGAAACAGCCGTGCAGGGAACCGTCCGAGAGGAACCGGGATTTCAAGGAAGTGGCCCTGGGTTTTACGCCGGAGCAGGCGGTACTTGAAGCAAAACGCTGTATGTCATGCAAGAAGAAGCCCTGTTGTAACGGTTGTCCAGTCGGTATTGATATACCCGAATTCATCAAGCTCATAACCAAGAGGGATTTTGCCGGTGCGGCCAGGAAGATAAAGGAAAAGAATAACCTTCCGGCGATATGCGGAAGAGTGTGCCCGCAGGAGACCCAGTGCGAGTTTCATTGTGTGCTTGCCGCAAGGAAGGAGCCGATAGCGATCGGCGCCTTAGAGCGTTTTGTCGCGGACTGGGAAGCGGAATATCCCGAACAGGGAGATTGCAATAACGTTGCCGCGGCCGCGAAAGATACCGGCACGAAAGTAGCGGTAGTCGGTGCGGGTCCTGCCGGGTTGACCGCGGCTGCCGACCTGGCTAAATACGGTTATATGGTCACGCTTTTCGAGTCTCTTACTTCAAGCGGTGGTGTATTAAGATACGGCATACCTGAATTCAGGCTCCCTAAGATAATCCTCGACAGGGAGACAGAGTATGTGAGATCTCTCGGTGTCGAGATAAAGTACAATATGCTTATCGGCAGGACAATAACCGTCGAGGACCTTTTTAAGGACGGTTACAGGGCGGTTTTTATAGGCACGGGAGCGGGGCTTCCCAATTTCCTAGGGATACCAGGCGAAAACCTCAATGGCGTATACTCGGCGAATGAATTCCTGACTAGGGTCAACCTCATGCATGCCTATGAATTCCCCGTTTACAAAACACCGGTAAGGATCGGCGAGAGGGTAGCGGTAGTCGGAGCGGGTAATACTGCCATGGATTGCGTCCGTGTTGCCAAGCGCCTCGGCGCGAAAGATGCCATGATAATCTACCGGCGTAGCTCACAGGAAGCCCCGGCCAGGCGGGCTGAGATCGAACACGCCGGCGAGGAGGGCATAGAGTTTCGTTTCCTGACGGCGCCCCTCTCAATAGAAGGCAGCGATAAGGGAGAGGTCAGGAGCATGACCTGTATTAAGATGGAATTAGGCGAACCCGATTCCAGCGGCCGCCGGCGCCCTGTTCCTATCAAGGGCTCTGAATACACCATGCCGGTCGATACCGTGATAATAGCGATAGGGCAAGGGCCTAATCCACTCGTGCCCT
>CAZAEH010000050.1:0-3479 GCA_964484255.1 uncultured Planctomycetia bacterium | reverse complement strand
CTTGACCACCAAGGGCATAAATACCGACCCTAAAAACGGGGAAGTGATCATAAACAAGGATTACATGACGTCAATAAAAGGTGTATTTGCCGGCGGGGATATAACCATGGGCGAAGGTACCGTAATAGCAGCTATGGGTGCCGGAAAAAGAGCTGCTGCCGCGATAGACAGATACCTCAAGGCCTTTCCATGAAACGTTTTTTTTATGGTTTGCTGGCTTTCCTGCCTGTTCTTATATTTTGTGGATGCCGCATAAATATGACGGCCGTTACCAGGATAAATGATGACGGTTCCGGGTTCAGGATAACGACTTATTCGGCTGACGGCGCGAGCGAGAAAGATGAGCTTGTGAATGATTATCTCCTTCCGGGGCCGGGTGAGTGGAAGCTCGAAAGATACGCAAAAGACAATCCCCCAGTCCATATCTATGAGGTAAAACGCTCATTTATGGACATGAATAAACTTACTCCGGACTATGCAAGGAAAGGTTCCTATCCTGGGAACCTTTCATCCAACAGTTTCTCTCTCAAGGTGCATAACGGCATATTGTTCACTGTGTATGAATATGAGGAGAAGTTCAGGGACTGTATGGACCGCAGGAAGGCCATGCAATTCTGCGCGCAGTGGTATGGCCGGTCTCTGGATATTGCGGCTTCGGAAATAGAGAAAGAATTTCCCGGTCTCGCGCAAAAAGACGGCATAAAAGCATTTCTGGACGGTATGTATCGGCAATATTATGATTTTTTCCTGAGAGAATTCATGTCAAAGGGCCGCAGGGTTTTTGAAGGCGAAGACCCTCTGTTCAATGCCGAGAAGCAAGAGTTCGAGGCAAGATACGGAGAAGACAGTTTTGCTTCATCCGTTACCGCCTATATTTGTTCCGTAAACAAGGACCAGGACCCGAAGAAGACCAGGGAAAGGCTGCTTAAAGTGCACGGCAGGATAGATGAAGCCCTTTCCGATCTGGGTAGTTCATTAAGCGCCGATAATTACAAGGACTCTTTCGGGGTATATGGTTGGCCGGTTTTTATGGATTATTCTTTTAACATCTCCGTTACTCTCCCCGGGCGAATGATATATTCCAACGCGCAAGAGACCGATTGCGGGACCGCTAAATGGAGGTTTACCTGCGACGATTTCCTTTTGAATGAGCATGTGCTTACAGCGAAATCCCGGAAATTAAATCCTGCTGGGATAGGTTTTATACTGATAATACTGCTCGCCGCCGTTTATTCCATATATAATAATGGAGGTCCGCGGCAAAAATGAAAAAAGTCGTTGTTGCCATGAGCGGCGGCGTGGATTCATCGGTTGCCGCTTTTTTGTTGAAACGGGAAGGCTATGACGTAACAGGGATCACCATGAAGCTTTGGGAGACCCAATCCGCGGCGGGTGCGCGCATGACCGCCTCGGCGCTTGGGATACGCCACCATGTTGTCGACCTGAGGAAGTCTTTTAGGCGCGATGTAGTCGGTTATTTCTGCTCGGAATACCTGCACGGCAGGACACCCAATCCCTGTATCATATGCAATAACAGGATAAAGTTTGGGGTCCTGATGGACAAGGCAAAGTCCCTGGGCACCCGTTTATTGGCTACGGGCCATTATGTGCGCTTGTACAGGTCTCTTAACGGCCGCTACCGCATAAGAGAAGGGGCCGATAAGCTCAAGGACCAGTCATATTTCCTTTTTGACCTCAGGCAGCGCCAGTTGGCATGCCTGCTTTTCCCATTAGGCAAATATACGAAGGATGAGGTCAGGGATATCGCTGCCGAAGCCGGGTTGATCTTACCCGGCCATATGCGGGAAAGCCAGGATATCTGCTTCCTGACAGGCGGTGATTACAGGCGGTTCCTGAAGAGGGAGTGCAAGGGAATAAGACCGGGAAAGGTAAAGGACCTGTCGGGGGAATGCCTGGGAAGCCATAAGGGGATAGCATTCTATACTATCGGGCAGAGGCAGGGATTGGGAATCGCGGCAGGAAAACCCCTATACGTGGTAAAACTTGATGCGGGTAAGAACGAGGTGGTATTGGGCTCGGCGAAGGATGTAAGGGCAAGGGAGTTGACCGCCACAGGTATTTCTTGGATGGGAATTGATAACCCGTGCAGACCTTTCAGGGCCCTGGCAAAGATAAGGTATAACCACAAAAAATCCCCGTGCAGGATAATCCCGCTTTCCTCCCGCAAGGTAAAGGTTATCTTTGATAGCCCGCAACACGCGATAACCCCGGGCCAGGCTTTTGTTTTTTACCGTGGGCAGGATGTGGCAGGCGGGGGATGGATAGATTAGACCCTGTTGCCAAATGCGGGTTTTTATGATAATATAATCAAACTTATCCCGCAAAATAATATGATGGCGGCGTAGCTCAGATGGTTAGAGCGAGCGGCTCATACCCGCTATGTCATCCGTTCAATTCGGATCGCCGCCACCAAATCCATACCGGAGGTGAAAGATGAAAAGATTGGCCGCGTTAGTGATATCTCTCCTTTTTGTACTACCGTGTTATGCCCAGGTAATGAAGAAGTCTGCCGGCAGCCTGAAGCCTGTCAAGAATGTCTATGTATATGAGGAAGGCAAGGGTGCTTTTTCCCCGTGCGGCTGGATGGGCGATTCCGGTTCTATCAAGGTCGACCCCAACTGCACTACAAGCCCTAAATCCAAGAAGTTTTGCATGAAATGGACCTACGATTGCTCCAAGGGCGGTTCCAACGGATGGGCAGGTGTCTATTGGTTGTTCCCCGAGAATAACTGGGGCGCGAAAAAAGGCATGGACCTTACCGGCCATAAGAGGCTTTCTTTCTGGATGAGGGGCGATACCGGCAAGGAAGTCGTGTCTATAAAAGTGGGTGGTGTAAAGGGAGACTACGCTGATACTTTTACCAGGGAGTTGCCAAATCTCAGGCTCTCCTCGGTGTGGAGGCAGTATTCCATTGACCTTAACGGCAGGGACCTGTCCAATATCATAGGCGGTTTCTGCTGGACCGCTGACAGCAAACTCAACCCGGGCGGATGCACTTTCTATCTGGATGAAGTAGTATACGAGTAGTTCTATGTTCACGGACCAGGTAAAGAGCACGATAGACAAGTTCGACCTTATAGACAAGGGCGACAAAATTATCGTTTCTGTGTCCGGAGGCCCCGATTCCACAGCTCTCCTTTTTGCCCTAAATGGCCTGAAGCTTGATTACGGGCTAAAACTCTACATAGCCCATATGGATCATATGTTCCGCTCTTCGGAGGAGACGAAGAAGGACTATGAATACGTATATGCCCTTTCCCAAAAGCTTAAATTGCCTCTTATATTCAAGAAGATCGATGTTCCCGCTTATGCCGGGGGGTCCGGACTGTCGCTTGAAGAGGCGGCTCGTGAGAAGAGATACGAGTTCCTTATAAAGGTTGCCGCGGAACATGGCGCAAGGAAGATAGCGATGGGTCATACCCTTGATGACCAGGCCGAGACTGTCCTCATGAGGATGA
>CAZAEH010000049.1:0-5705 GCA_964484255.1 uncultured Planctomycetia bacterium | reverse complement strand
ATATAGGCCCTTTATCCCCCTGAAACTGAGGGCTATCATACCGAAACATGCTGATAGAAAATAAAGGGACAGGACTACCCTTCTCTGGGACTCTTCCCTGAACAGCAATTTATGATGGATATGTTCTTTATCCGCCTGGAATATATGTTTTTTCTTTGCCAGCCTCCTGACGACGGCAAGGGTCGTATCTATTATGGGTATGCCCAGGGCTATGACCGGGATAAAAAGAGTTATTATCGTGCTGCTTTTTTGGAAACTGACCAACGCTACGGATGCCAGGACCAGCCCAAGGAACATGCTCCCGGGATTGCCCATAAATATCTTTGCCGGGTAGAAATTGAACGGCAGGAAACCCGCACATGCCCCTGTAAGAGCAAATGCCAGGGAAGCTACTACATAATCATGCTGTTCAAGCGCGGATACAAATATGAAGAAAGAGGCTATGCCGGAAACTCCGGCTGCCAGGCCGTCGAGTCCGTCGAGCAGGTTTATCGCGTTAGTTATACCAACTATCCAAATCATCGAGAATATCACCCCCAGGAACCCCAGGGACAGCTTCCCGAAAAAAGGAATGGTTACCTCTTCGACTATAAACCCGCAGGCCACAAGAACGGCAGCCGCGACAATCTGAACGAAAAATTTCGGTTTCGCCTTTAGGGGCTTGACATCGTCTATTATCCCGAGTATTACTATCATCGCGCTGGCTACGCAAAACCCGGAGAACTTCAGCGAGAACGTATCCATGGCCCCAGGTACCGCATAAAATGCCGCGGCGATACCTGCAAAAAATGCCGCGGCGATCGCGACTCCGCCGAGAGTGGGCATATTCTTCCTGTGTACTTTTCTCCCACCGGGTTTGTCGACGATGCCTAGCGCAAGTGCGATCGTTCTCACTATAGGCGTAAGAATAAGGGCAACTGCACATGATATGAAAAATGTCGAAAGATGATACCTTAGCATCTACTATCCTCGTGTTGTTTCGGCTTTTTCCCACGTGGCCTCAATGCCGTCGGTAATAAACCGGAATAAACCGATCGCAGAGGCTACGTTTACAATACAAAAATAAAGCGGCACCTTGAATATCCTTACTCTTATGCGTTTCTTTTCGAAAAAATACCCCATAACGGCGGAAAAGTAAAACAGGATTTGGCAAAGGAGCAATGCCCTGTAAAAAAGGGTATCCAATACCAGCATGTTTGCGGATATTATAATGATTAACATTAAGGGAACGACCCATCTTATAAATTTATGGAACAGGAACTGGAATACACGCAAAGGCCCTGACATCAGGATGGCCGGGCCAATGGCAAAGCTTGCTTTAAGCCCCTGAGCTATTATGCGGGCTTTTTGGTTAATACCCTCTTTTGCATCAGATGCGGTTTTTTCGTATGTAACTGCCTCTGGCTCATAGACAAGGCCGTACCCTTTTCTTGCGATCATCATCGGAACAACAAAATCGTCGGCGAGAGTTTCTTCAACTGGCTCAAACAAATATTTTCTTACCGCATAGATCGAGCCGTTCACCACCAGCAGGGATAACATCTGGCTTTCCTTCTCTTTGATAAATTTCTCGTATTTCCAGTAAAGGTCTTCACCTTCCCCGACAAGCGATTCGCTGTTGTACCTAAGTTCACCGCAAACACACCCTATCTTGGCATCCGCAAAATTCCTTACAAGCTTCCTGACGGCATCCTTACCATAAAGAGAATTCGCATCAGTAAAGACAACTATATCCCCGAGGGCTTTTGATACAGCAAGATTGAGGGCAGCCATCTTTCCTTTTCGCGGCACCTGCTCAATCGCCTTCAGGCGTGTGTCAAACAGGCCCTCAGCTATCGCTTTTGTCCTGTCGGTACAGCCGTCCATAACAAGCAATATTTCCATCTTATCCGGGGGATAATCGAGAGATAGGACGTTTTCCAGCTTATCCGCGATCACTTTCTCCTCATTATGCGCAGGTATTATGATAGTTACGCCGGGTGTAATATCTTCTTTCCGGTGCGGTTTTCTCAAAAATACCGCCATAAACGCCATTGCCACCGGGTAGACTGCATAACTGAAGACTATCAGGCCTATGCAAATCCATATCAATGTTATCGCCGACATCTTATTACCATGCTGCCTCTGCAGTATGCCTTATGCCGTCCGCGTTTTTATCCCATCCATCCCACGTTGTAGTTATTATACCTAGAGCATGATCCCGACCTTTCGAAACTTTGGCCATCAAATCTATGCTAACGGTGTCTTTCCATCCGGCTTCGATATAATCAAACCCCTTAGAATCAAAGTAATCGGGGCTATTTGCCATCTTACCATAACGGTCTTTCGGCTCGAACCACCAGGAAAGCAGTACTATATCCTGAGGAATATCATCTATCGCATCGGATGTTTTCCCTTTTATGCCCCCGAATTGTACCTGGATGTTCTCGTTTCCGCCGTGATGCCAAGGGTTCAACATGTCGTCCCATATCATAATCCTGGTCCCTGACGATCTCGACTTTACGATATCATACAATTTGTTAATATCTTCGGCAAAAAGTTGCGAATTGCTCAAATTCCTTTTTCTGCACCTTGAATCTCTGTTGATACCAAGAACCTCGTCATGTCCAAGACATATATAACATGGCTCAAGCGCGTTGATGACATTTCCTATCGCCTCGGCCATGATGTCGTACGTCCGTTGCGATGATGGGCAGTATGTACAGGTCCACTGCGCCCACGATACCGTCTTCTGTTCCACATAGTCATAGCTCACAAGCACCGTATCGCCGTCTTTTATCCTCCCCGACGGTATCCTTACTATCTTAGCTGGTTCCCCTTTAAGCTCAAATGGATATTGCAAGTTTCCCCCTTCGACCCTATAATCAGAACCTTCCGCATATATTGTCATTCTTTTTGCATCCGTTACGACAATATCCGTATCTTCATCCCTTATTACGTTCATTAGGGTATGCTCGGTCGGCATCTTAGGAACTGCAATCCCTCCTTTAAAGACAAATACCTCATCTTTAACCCATATCCCTTCCGCGGCTTCCGGGCATTTCGATACCACGGGACCGGAATAGCTGAAACTGACAAGATTAGGTACCGGTTCGATAAATCTGCTTCGGGCATATTCAAATACTTCAGCCATACTGTTTTTCTTGGAAACATCGCCAAGATCATAGAAATCCCAGCTTTCTATGATAGCAAAGTTCATCTTCATGGACGCCATTTCGTCTATCTGCCGCTTCAAGCTATCGTATCTTGCTGCATTAATATGGACACCCCTTATATCGAACAATGGACGGTCAACGATCCTGATGCATTTAGCCTCAATAGCGCCACTGTCGGTCTTATCCATTACCTGCAATAAGGTTTGGACCCCATAAAATAACCCCGCCTCGCTTGCAGCATTTATGGTCACTTTATCCTTCAGGATTTCCAAGCAATAGCCTTCTTTTCCCTCTCTATTTTCAAGCGACCCGTCTATATTAAGGACTATAGAATTCCTTGAGTTTTTATCTTCGGAAAACCCGGGAACTACCCCGTATCTCTCGCCCAACGCTTCTTCAAGATACCTGCCTGCGGAAGGACCGTCCGATGAACGGTCATAGACCAAGCTCCATCTCCCGTCTATGACCGCAACCCCTCCGGTTTCGGTCAACGATTCAGGTTCTGGGAATATTGTTCCGGCGCAACATGCGGGGATTGCACCTGTAAACAATATAATCGCTAAAGCATATAAGCCTTTTTTAACCGCGCTTTTCAATTATGCCCTCCGAGGCCTTGATCACATCATCAATGCTTATCTTGAGCATACATCTGTAATCTTTTGTAACGCAATAAAATCTCTTCCCGAACCACCTGTTTCTTTTTGCCGTATCCTCAAGTGTATCCCTTAAGAAAGGATAATAGCATGGACTGCACTCAAGCCCGCTCTGTAATACCGCATGGCCGCTGCCCCACGGCCTGTGGATACGCGGGTCTGCCGCGCCAAATATACTGACAGTCGGCACATTAAGCGCCGCCGCTATATGCATGGGGCCGGAATTATTACATATCAAGAGTCTTGACCTCTTTAGAAGAGCGGCCGTCTGTTTTAGATTAAGGCGTCCTGCAGAGATCGCCGGCGTATGTTTCATAAAACCCGCTACCCTGGAAGCATTGCCATAATCCTGTTTTCCGCCTATTATGACAACTTTTGCGCCGTACTTTTCCGCTAAGGTATCCGATACGGCTGAAAACCTTTCTTCCGGCCAACATCTATACAAAGCCGTATATATTCCGCCGCCAGAATGCACTGCGATAACCATGTCCTTGCCGGATATACCGTTTTCATCAAGGAACGCACCCGCAGCCGCAATATCCGCTTCGGATATATCGATCCTCGGGCGCTTTTCTGCGCCATTTATATCCATGCCGTAAGCGGCAAGCAAATCGAGGTTCATCTCTACGGCATGTTTTACATCTTCTACCCTTGCGTTGGAAGTAAAAAGCCATTTATAGTTATCAAATATTTTTAGCCCCTGTCCGATCCTTGCCTTTGAACCGGAAAGATATCCTATGAGCGCAGACCGGATGCCACTCGGATATGCACATATGGAGGCGTCGAACCTCTCTTTTTTGAGGCTCCAAATCATTCCCAAGATATACGGCAAGTCCCTCGTCCTTGCGTTGTTTATCATATACGCCATATCAACATCCGTATTGCCCTTAAGTATCTCCGCATTGCCCTTGAAAGTAAGCACGCAGACCCTTGACTCGGCATCGGTCTTCTTTATATGTGCCGCTATTGGGGTAGCAAGCAGAAGGTCGCCTATACCTTGCAATGATATTATAAGATATCTTTTCATTTAATTACCCGTTAATTCAGAATATGCGCGTTCATAGCCGTTTATCATCGCTTTTTTCAAGAACTTAAGGCTGACCGTCTCTCTCGCCAGTTTACCCATTTCTTCGCGCAGATGCGGATCTGCGGCAAGTGAAATAACGGCTTTATATATGGCTACCGGGTCTTTCTGCGAAACAAGGATACCGTTCCTGCCGTTTATTATCTGGGACGCTATGCCGGTGTCGGTGGAAATGACCGGTCTTGCCGATGCCATTGCTTCCACGGTTGCCATTCCGAAACTATCCTTAAGTGAGGATGAGATAAAGACATCCGTAGCGCATAATATCCTCTCTATGTCGTCCCTAAAGCCGAGAAAGCGGGTCCTTTCGGAAATTCCGAAATTTTTTGATAATGCCTCAAGAAGCTTTTTCAGCGGACCGTCCCCGGCTATGATGACATAGATATTACCGTTATCCTTAATGGCCATAGCCATTGCTTCCATGAAAAATTCCAGACCTCTTTCAGGACTTAGCCGTCCCGCGCAAGCTATCAAAATACCTGTTTCAGGTATCCCGAGCTCCCGCCTGACCTTTTTTCCTTCTTCTGGGTCTATTGGGGCTAAATCAACCGAGTTCTCGATCGTGACCACCTTGCCTGCAGGGACTCCTTTGGACACAAGAGTTTTCTTCATAGTATCCGACACTGCAACTACCGCATCCAGCCTTTTAAGTATTTCAACATCTATGAATTCATATATTCGTATTTTCGGGTCAGTTCCTATGAAACCGTGAGCCGTAGATATTGTCTTTATACGCGCCTTTCTTGAGGCAAGATATCCTATCAGGTCGCTTTTATACTCGTTGCTGTGCACAATGTTTATGTTGTTTTCGAG
>CAZAEH010000048.1:0-5747 GCA_964484255.1 uncultured Planctomycetia bacterium | reverse complement strand
CAGGAGCATAGGTATGCGGATAGCCTCTGCGATAAAGGAGACCGGCCCGGCCACCATCATAGCAAGCTCTGACATGACCCATTACGAGACTGCCGATGAGGCCAGGAAGAAGGATTCCAGGGCCATAGAGGCTGTACTTGCCCTTGATGAGCAACGATTGGTGAAAGTTGTCGAGGAATACGGGATATCGATGTGCGGGTATGTGCCCGTGTGCGTAATGATCGTGGCTGCCAAAGAGCTGGGTGCAAAACACGGCAAACTGGTAAAATACCAGACAAGCGGCGATGTCACAGGTGATGACAGCGCCGTAGTCGGTTATGCCGGAATAACGGTTTATTAGTCCTTGCGCCTATATTAAAACAGGAGTAAGATAAAACACTATGGAATTACATGATAAGATGGGTAATACGGAATCTAAGTATGAGCCGAGCTTCAGCATATTCGTGACCAGCCTCGGCATGCAGGCCATGATCTTCCTCGGGGAGATGGCCAACCCTGTAAATAACGAGACCAAGGTAGAGTTGGACAGGGCCCGTTATATGATAGAGACCATAGCCCTGATCAAGGACAAGACCAAGGGCAACCTTTCCCAGGAAGAACAGAAACTGATAGACGATGTCCTCTATGGCCTACGGTTGAAATATGCGGAGAAGACCAAGTGACGTTATTGGCGGTTTTATTTTCCGTTATCGCGCTGGCTGCCATAGGGATATCAGTATACCTGTTCGCTAAACTGCGCGACCTCCCGAAAGAGATATCGGGAGGCGTAAATGCAGCCATGCAATCTACTACAGGCGCATTAGGGGATATCAACCGCAGCCTCGGCGAGCTTAAGGCCAGAAGCGAAAAGCTTGAAGAGTTCGGGAAAGCGATAAACGAGATAGGAGGCCTCCTGAAGCCTCCGCAGGTGAGGGGGATCACAGGGGAGGTCCTTCTTGAGAAGATCCTTTCTGACATGCTGCCTCCAGGCAGCTACCAGATGAAATTTTCCTATCATTCCGGGGAACAGGTCGATGCTGTCATAAGGTTCAGGGAATTTATCCTGCCCATAGACTCGAAATTTCCCCTCGACAGTTTCAAGAGGATGCTTGAGTGCGAGACAGATGACGACAGGAAGCGCTGTTTCAGGGAATTCGCTCAGGCGGTCAAGAAACAGGTTGACAGTATAGCTAAAAAATATATATCTCCGGACGAAAAGACGTTTGAATTTGCCCTGATGTATGTTCCCTCGGAAAGCGTTTATTACGAGGCAATAGTCAGGGATTCCGCATTGTCCGGAGATGAGACGTCGCTTCTTTCTTATGCGGCAAGGAACAGGGTCTATATAGTTTCGCCCGCCACCCTGTATCCTTATGTAGCGACTATAGTGCACGGGCTCAAGGCGTTCAAGATAGAGGAAAACGCCAAACAGATATTAGTTAGGATAGGGGCCTTGAGGAAGGATTTCGAGGATTTCAAGGGTTCTTTCGATATAGTAGGGAACCACCTCAACGATGCGTACAAGAAATATACCTCCGAATCCCTGCGCAGGCTTTCAAAGGTCGAGGCTGACCTGGCCTCGCTCGAACTCAGGCACGATGAATAAACATTTTTCGGTATTACTGCGTGTCTCGATAAGCCTGTCATTTTTGGGGCTGCTGATCTGGCTTTTCAGGAAGGATATTCCTGAGATCTGGTACGTTCTCAGCGGTGTCAATGCCTGGTTTTTTCTTGCCGCGATGATAATGAACATCCTGGCGCTGGTCATAGTGTCTTTCAGGCTAAAGATGATCCTTGCGGTACAGGGCTTGAAGCTTACGCTTGTAGAGACCTCATACCTGACTTTTATAGGCATGTTCTTCAATAATTTCCTTCCGACCGCGATAGGAGGGGACCTGGTCAAGGCCTATTATGCCACGAGGAAGAGCGACAAGAAACTTGAGTCATTTTCCGCGGTGTTCTTCGACAGGTTCTTCGGTTTCCTTTCCATAGGGCTGCTGGCATTCCTTGGGCTTGTCTTCATGAACGGCAGGATAAAAGACCCGAAACTGGTATGGGGTTGTGCCATATTCTCCGGGGCCGTGCTGGTGATCTTTACGTTATTCCTGAACAAGGCCCTTGCCAAGGGACTGTTCTCCGGACTGCTTAACATGCCGGCTTTCAGGAAGGGTTCAAAATTGCACAAACTCTATAACGCCCTGAACGCCTACAAGGAACACCCGGCGGTGGTCGTGAAAGTGATAGGTATATCGCTTGTGGCCCAGGTTGTCTCCGTAATATCATTGTATTGCATAATAATGAGCATTTCCCAGGAGGTATCCTTTCTTAACCTGTTCCTGATAACGCCGCTGGTTTCCGTGGCCTCCATGATGCCGTCAATAAACGGCCTCGGGGTAAGAGAGGGAGCTTTCGTACTGTTCCTGAGTGAATTCATCAGTAAAGGCAGTTCGTTTGCCGTATCGATACTTTTCCTGGCTATAGTGCTATTTACGAGTTTTATCGGGGGGATACTCTATCTCTTCTCAAGCAGGCTTTACAAAATGCCCGAATTGGGATAAAATAAGACCATGAAAAAGATACTTGTCATACATGGCCCGAACCTCAACCTGCTTGGGGAGCGCGAACCGGGAATATACGGCAAAGTGACCCTCAAACAGGTGGATGCGGAGCTGGCCAGGATCGCGAAAGCGGAAAAAGTCGGTCTCGAGACATTCCAGTCTAACCATGAAGGCGAGATAGTCGAGAAGATAGGCTCAGCCAAGGGCAAGTTCAATTGCATACTGATAAACCCGGCGGCTTATACCCATACCTCGATTGCCATAAGGGACGCCATAGCGGCGGTATCAATACCTACCGTGGAAGTGCACCTGTCAAATATCTACGCCCGGGAAGAGTTCCGGCATACTTCGCTTATAGCCCCCGTAGCGGCAGGCCAGGTCAGCGGTTTCGGGCTTGACAGCTACAGGCTCGGGTTCAAGGCGGCTATCGAGATATCCAAAAAGAAAAAATAAAATTGGACCCTTTCACAAGACGCATAAACAGGGTAACGGGATTATTGCGCAAGCACGATGTGGATTCCATCCTCGTCACTAAGCCCGAGAACGTTAGGTATTTAAGCGGTTACAGTGGCGATGATGCCTGCCTTTTTATTGCTCGCCGCGCACGTTTCCTCATAACCGACGAAAGGTTCGCTTTACAGGCAAAGAAGGACGTAAGGGATTTCAAGATAGTCGTAGTATGCTCGCCGCTTTCCGATGTAATATCGGGACTTGCCGTAAAGGCGGGAGTAAGGAAGCTCGGTTTTGAATCATCGCATTTAAGCTATGCTTCTTACGAAAGGATCAGGTCGGGAATAAAGGGTGTCGAGCCGGTCTCTGTCCACGGGATGATCGAGGCTTTGAGGCAGGTAAAAGACAGCCGGGAAATAGCTTTTATAAGGGATTCGGTCAATATCCTGGAGAACGCGGTTGCGTATTTCAAGTCTATACTCAAACCCGGTCTCAGCGAGAACGACCTTGCTGCCAAGACCGAATATTTCATAAGGGCGGCAAGCGGGGAATGGGCCTCGTTTGAGCTCATAGTGGCCTCGGGCCCCAACAGCGCCTTCCCGCATGCCAAGCCTACCGACAGGATCATAAGACCTAACGATATGGTTTTATTGGACTTAGGTGTCAGTTATGAGGGTTATAAATCCGACTTGACACGGGTGTTCTTTTTGGGTAAAATTAATTCTGAACGCCGTAGGATATACAGGATTGTAAGGGAAGCCCAGAGGCGTTCGATCGAGGCAATCAAGCCCGGTGCGAAGATATCCCACATCGATGGGGCCGCGCGGGGCTTTATTAACGCAAAAGGGTTAGGAAAAAGATTCGGTCACGCCCTTGGCCACGGCATAGGACTCGAAGTTCACGAAAGTCCTTCTATCTCCAGTAAAAACCAAGCGATTTTAAGGACAGGTATGGTGTTTACTGTCGAGCCGGCGGTCTATATTCCCGGTTGGGGAGGCATCAGGATCGAGGATATGGTATTAGTAACCAGGAAAGGATGCGAGGTATTGACAGATGATATCAACAAGTGATTTAAAGAACGGTCTTACCATAAAAATAGACGGGGAACTGTTCCAGGTCATAGAGTTCCAGCACGTAAAACCCGGGAAGGGCGGAGCTTTTGTCAAGACAAAGCTGCGCAGTCTGTCCACCGGGAACGTTCTTCCCAGGACATTTCGCTCCGGTGAAAGGCTTGAGGACGCTTTTATAGAGTACAAGAAGCTGCAGTTTATGTATTCAACCGGTGACGACTATCATTTCATGGAAGAGAAGACTTATGAGCAATTCCAGCTTACAGCGGAACAAATGGGTGATGTTCCCCACTTCCTTAAAGAGAATATGGTGGTCAATGCGTCCTTCTACGAAGGCAAGCTTATGAGCATCGAGGCGCCGATGTTCGTGGAATTAGCCGTGGTCGAAGCCGATCCCGGCCTTAAAGGCGATACCGCGAAGAGCGGCACGAAATCCGTTAAGCTCGAGACAGGTTATTCCATACAGGTCCCGCTTTTTATTGAAGTAGGCAATGTCCTCAAAATAGATACCCGTACAGGCGATTACGTCGAGAGGGTCTGATAAGGCCCTAAAAGGGGGAATACTATGAACGTTAAAGAGATAAAAGAGATAATAGCCCTTATGAACGAGAATGGCCTTGTTGAGATAGAGATCGAGAGGGAGGGCTTGAGGATCAGGCTCAAGAAAGGCGCCTCTGGCGTGCCCGAGATAATCCAGGAGAGTTATGTAGTGCATACACCCGGCCAGTCGGCAGCCCAGGTAACCGCTCCCTCGAAAGAACCGGAAACGGCAAAGTCAAAATATATAGAGATAAAGGCTCCGATGGTAGGTACTTTCTACAGGGCGCCCGCGCCCGATGCTCCGCCTTTTGTGGAAAAAGGCAATACCATCGAACCCGGACAGGTAATTTGCATAATAGAAGCCATGAAGCTCATGAATGAGATAAAGTCCGAGGTGAAGGGCAAAGTGGTCGACATACAGGTTGAGAACGCCCAGCCGGTCGAGTTCGGACACGTACTCTTTCTAATAGAGCCCGCTTAAAGATGTTCTCAAAGATACTTATTGCGAACCGCGGAGAGGTGGCGTTAAGGATAATCAGGGCCTGCAGGGACCTTGGCATAAGGTCGGTTGCGGTCTATTCTGAGGCGGATAAGGATTCATTACACGTTAAGTTCGCGGATGAATCCATATGTATAGGCGGCGCGTCCCCCCAGAGCAGTTACCTCAATATACCAAGTATCATAAGCGCGGCGGAAATAACCGATGTCGAAGCCATACACCCGGGTTACGGTTTCCTCGCGGAAAATGCCCATTTTGCCGAAGTATGCGAATCATGCCAGATAAAGTTCATAGGCCCCACGCCTGAGGCCATGAGACTTCTCGGTGACAAGATGTCCGCCAAGGAAACAATGAGGAAAGCGGGCCTTCCTACGATACCCGGCAGTTCTAACATAGTCAAGGAGAAGGACGAGGCCCTCCGCGTAGCGCATAAATTGCAGTATCCTGTCATTGTCAAGGCGGCTGCAGGAGGCGGTGGTCGCGGCATGAGGATAGCGCATAATGATATAAGGCTTGTAAGCGTCTTAATGACGTGCCAGGCGGAAGCAGAGGCTGCTTTTGGCAATCCCTCCGTATATATAGAAAAATATGTCCCTAACCCGAGGCACGTTGAATTCCAGATAGCCGCGGACAAGTACGGGCATGTCGTCA
>CAZAEH010000047.1:0-6152 GCA_964484255.1 uncultured Planctomycetia bacterium | reverse complement strand
TCTCCGGGGTTTTGGGTGATAACGGGTTTAGGGCTTGCTACGGGGACGAGTTTATCCGGGTCATATGCGCCAAGGATCCTGCCGGGTCCGTATCCTGCATCGAAAGGCGCGGGCGCAGCAGGCTCGAGGCCCTTATGAGAGAGGCCGAAAAAGGAAGCTTGAGGGTAAAGATATTGGACAAGTTCAATAATGTATATTACAGGCTGCGCTACGCGGCCATATCCGCAGGAGCCGTCAGATGAATAAGACAAAGACCATCGCAATGATACCGGCGAGGATGGGCAGCACGAGATTGGCCATGAAGAACCTGGCTTTGGTCGCGGGCAAGCCAATGATCTATTACGCGATAAAAGCCGCCAAAGATTCTCGCGTCTTCGACAGGATAGTCGTCAACTCGGAGAATGATGTGTTTGCGCGGGTAGCCAGGCGTTACGGCGTCGAGTTCTACAAGAGGCCTGAACAATGGGCCGGTTCGACGGCTAAGTCCGATTTTGTGGTCTACGATTTCATTACGAATAATCCGTGCGATATGGTAGCCTGGGTGAACCCGACATCCCCATTGCAGCAAGCTGAAGAGGTAAGGCGTGCGGTCGAGTATTTCAGGAAGGAGAAGCTCGATTCGATGATAACGGTCAAGGACGAGCAGGTCCACTGTGTTTACCGCGGCAAGCCGGTAAATTTTGATATCAAAGGGGTGTTTGCGCAGACGCAGGACCTCGTTCCCGTACAGCCTTTCGTATATTCGGTAATGATGTGGAGATCGTCCGTGTTCAAGGATGAATTCGAGAAAAAAGGATATGCCTTCTTCTGCGGCAAAACCGGTTATTTCCCGGTCAGCAAGCTCTCGGCGGTCATTATAAAGAGACAGGAAGACCTGATGCTTGCGGATTACCTGTTAAGAGCATCGTCAAAAGCCAGGACCTATAAAGTCCGTTACGACAAACTGGCCGTAAAAGGCAAGAGAGGTTAAAGTGGGCAAGCTGGTATCGATCATTATAAGGACTAAAGACGAAGAACGCTGGATCACCCAGTGCCTGAACAGTGTATTCGAGCAGGATTACAAGGATTTTGAGGTCATACTTGTCGATAACGAAAGCCAGGACAAGACGCTGGAAAAGGCAAAGCAGTTCAAACTGGCCAAGGTGGTCAAATGCAGCGACTATTTGCCGGGCAAAGCCCTAAACATAGGGATAAGGGAAGCGAAGGGTGAACTTATTGCCTGCCTTTCGGGACACTGCATACCTGTCAACAATAAATGGCTGGGCAGCCTGGTAAAGGACCTCGAGGACGCTAAGATCGCCGGGGTATATGGGCGCCAGGAACCGATGAGTTTTACCCCTGATATGGACAAGAGGGACCTGGCTCTTGTGTTCGGCCTGGACAGAAGGGTCCAGGTAAAGGACAGCTTCTTCCACAATGCGAACAGTATGATACGCAGGGATATCTGGCAGAAGATACCTTTTGACGAATCGGTAACGAATATAGAGGACCGTGTCTGGGCCCAGAAAGTCCTGCAGGCGGGTCACGGGATAGTCTATGAACCCGATGCGAGCGTCTACCATTACCACGGTATCCACCAGGACGGCAACAGGGAAAGGTGCGCGAATGTCGTTAGGATACTCGAAAACCTGCGCACAGGTTATAATTATAAATCGATCGATGCCGGCAAACTCAATACCGTCGCTGTTATCCCCGTAAAAGGGGAGATAAAACACCTTGACGGTAAACCCCTGGCCGAATACACGATTAGGCGCGCACTTGAATCTAAATACATAAAGGACGTTATAGTCTCGACAGATAATCCCGAATTGGCGAAGATCGCCCGGGACATGGGCGCCAAGGCGCCTTTTCTCAGGGATGCTTCCATGTCCAGGGAATATGTGGACATCGCGCGCGTCCTGCAGTATTCGCTGGGCAAGATAGAGGAAGGAGGGATATTCCCCGACCTCATTGTTTGCCTCGAGATAACTTTCCCGTTCAGGCCGGCGGGCCTTCTGGATGACATGATATTGCAACTGACAGAGAAAGGCCTCGACAGCGTGATCGCGGTCAAGCCCGAGAATAAGGCCGTATGGAAGGAGAATGAAGGCAGGCTGACACAGGTGGAAGGAGGCCTGACACCAAGGCAATTCAAGGAACCCAGCTTTCTGGAACTTAAAGGGATCGGGTGTGTTACCCATCCCGAGTTCCTTCGTGAAGGCAGGCTCCTGGGCGATAAAGTAGGTATCTATGAGATAGATAACCCCTATTCGCCAATAGAGGTCAGGGATGAGGAGGATTTCAAACTGGCGGAGAGGGTCATAAAGGGATGGTTTTAGGATGAACGTCTTTATAGGACGCGGATTTGACAGTTATTATGAAGATTTGCCGTTGGTCCTGATAGACGCCGGGGCAAGGGGCGGCCTGCAGAAGAACTGGAAACGGGCAGGAAAGCACCTTAATGTGATAGGATTTGAGCCCGATGCCGCAGAGTTCGCGAGGCTCTCGGCCTCGCAGCCCAGGGGGTTTAAATATATCAACACCGCACTCTACAGCAGGAAGGCGCGGATCAAGCTGTTCCTGACACGGAACAGGGGGGTCTCTTCCATATACAGGCCCGACACGGTTTTTCTTGAAAGGTTCCCGGAAAAGGAGCGTTATGACATTACCGATACGGTCGAGGTCGATGCTGAACCGCTTGACGCTGTCCTTGCCTCCAACGGCATATATGACGCCGACTTCCTTAAGCTTGATACCCAGGGGAGTGAACTGGATATACTCCAAGGCGCTTCCGGGCTGGTAGGGGACAAATTGTTCGGGATCGAGGTGGAAGCAGAGGCCGTGCCTGTTTATGAAGGCCAGCCTCTCCTGGCGGATGTCGACGCGTTCATAAGGTCTAAGGGCTATTTCCTTTTCGATATCAAGCCGTTCTACTGGAAAAGGTCAGCCGGGGCCTTTTACGGTTACTCCAAAGGACAGATAATATTTGCGGACCTTTTGTACCTCAGGAAACCGGAAAGCCTTGCATCTGTTATCTCGGGTATCCATGACAGGATCGTCCGCAAGTCGAAGGTCATGAAAGCCGTCTCCGTATGCATACTCTACGGTTACCTTGATTATGCCGCGGAGATATTTGGTTCATTTGACAACATGTTCGACGCTGAAGAGAAGAAGGCCTTCGGGTGGGCGATGCGCAGGAGCGTAGCTATAGCGAAAGTGATACCTGGTTTTAAAGGCAGGGGCAGGCTGGCAGATGCCATCCATTCTGTATACAGGATGGTCCATCCTGAAGCTAAAGGATGGGTAAAACAGGGCCGGTCGCTCGGCAACACGGAATAATATAACGGAGAATTTAATGGAAAAATATGAATGTTGGCAGACCGGGGACCATCCGGTCCTTTTCGATTCAAAGGTCTATTATCCTTCTTTCTGCCTTGGGAAAGTTTACTCGGTCTTTAACGAGTTCAGGCTGATGGAACGTTTTATCGATAAAGGTGCGGATGGGACCCTGCTTGAGGTCGGTTGCGCCGGAGGGGAGCTCTACAGGTACTTCAAGAATGTATACCCAAGGCTCAAATATACGGGCAGTGATGTTTCGAAGACCGCGGTTGAGATGGCAAAAAAGAAATACCCGGAAGGCAGGTTCATAGCAACGGACCCGGACCTTAGCGCGCTTAAGGAGGTAAAGCCGGATCACTTGTTTTCAAGGGACGTCGTCCTCCATCAGGACAAGCCGTTCGAATTCTTGGGAAAACTGTGCGCATTGCCGTCAAAAGGGCTTTTTGTCAGGCTAAGGACCAGGGATAAAGGACCTACGGAGAACGACGTTGAGAAGTCGTGCCAGCATTACCTGGGCAGCTGGATCCCCTACATGATAATGAATTGCGACGAGCTTACCGATTATATACGTTCGCTCGGCGTGGCCTCTGAAATACACATGGTAAAGAACTATATGGTCCTTGGCGGACGCAATAACCGTTATCTTTCAAAGGACTGCTACCTGGAGTCAACGGGGACGGCTGAGACAGCTCTTTACATCAAGATCGGGAAGTCCGCGGAACCGGCGATCAGCGTAACCTCAGCGAAAGAGGACGCTCCCATACCGATCACGGACAGGATATTTTACAAATTCTTGAAACATGTCATTAAACCCGGGTTCGATGCAAGGGTATGGTGGTGAATTGAGCGGGAGAAGGATAGTATTGATCGAATGCATCAAAGAAGCCGATTCGTACCTTGGCGGTAAAATACGCGATGGGCATGAAGATACCGTTATTGCAATGAACCCTTCATGTTATTGTTACCTGAAGGCCAAAGGGGCGGATGTGATCAATACGTCGGGTCTTTTTGATAACAGTTCCCATTGTGCCTGTGCGATGAAGTCCGATGAGATAACGAAATGGTTAAGGAAGGAGCTGGTTTTTCCCGACGCTGGTACGGGGGTAACAAGGGCTTTTAAGGACATGTTTATCTATTGGGCGCGTTTTGCGGTGCATAAGTGCCTTTGGATATCCGAGATCGTTTCAAGGGCGGAAAGCAAATACAAACCCGATATAATATGCGCCTCCGTCTCCGGGGCCGTGAAATTGAACGGGGTACTGGGGCTTTATCTTGAGCCGCAGGGCAAGTACATGGGCAGGATCGCAAAGGCTTTTGCGGAATCCAATGGCCTTGTATTTGAGGACCTGCCATACGATTCCCGGAAAGACGTGGCAGGGCAATCTTCGTTCGGGATAGTCGTGAGGTTCATCATGCAATATGCCCGTTTTGAGCTATGGAAATACCGGACCGCCATACGCCAGCTCTTTAAAGGGAAGAGGAAGGTCTATATCACGACCCAAAACTACAATTTTAACGTTCTCTATAAAAGGTTGCGCGAGAATCTGAAAATGAACGATGTCGATATCCTGCGCGGGGTGGCGGTGCCTTACCTCAGGGTCCCCGAATGGCTGTTAAGGGCATCGGCCGGAAGGGGGGACAGGTACTTCCGGGAAAGCATGCAGAAGTTACGCGTCCTGTCGCGTATGATCGGGAGCGATAGGGAGCTTTTCAGCTATAAGGGTGTGTTCTTTGGCGATATCATAGCCGAAAAGATAGAGGACAGCCTTGCCGATTATATACTCGGGCTGATGTTGTGGTCCATGAAGATGGACAGGTTTATCGCTATGATCCGCCCGAAGGCATTTATTTCGAACGGTAACAGAGCGGATGACGAGATCGTGGCAGAGATCTGCAACAAGAGAGGCATCCCCATGGTCATGATCAGCCACGGGTCGCATGTCCGTCCTCGGACGGAAGCAGAAAAGATCGAGTGGGGGGAGCACGGTATGATGCTCCTGCGGGGGCCTTACAACCGTCTTGCGCTGCAGTCACCCCTGGCGGAAGAATATCTCGAAGAATTCCCGACGCAGGCCTTTGTTTTGAAGACCGGCCCGCTTGTATGGGGCCTTCCGGCGGGAAAGGTTGACAGGCCGGAAGTACTCGGGAGATTGTTCGGCAAAGACGGCAATTACAGGGATTCAAAGGTCATTGTGCATGCGGGGACCCCGAAGACAAGTAAAAGCCTGAGGTTTACGGTGTACGAGACTCCAGACGAATATCTGAAAGGCATAGTAGAGCTGGCTGAAGCGGTGGAAGCATTGCCGGGAGCGGTCCTTATAGTCAAATTCAGGCCTTCCCCCGATATCAGCGCAGACGACATAAGGAGCATAGTCCCGTTTTCCGGAAAAGTCGTCTTAAGCATAGAGGAACCTTTTCTGGATGTCCTGGCGGTATCGGACCTGCTCGTTAGTTTCTCCTCTACGACTATTGAGGAAGCGCTGCAAAACAGGATACCGGTTTTATTATACGGGGGGGACGGCAGGTATTCGCACATCCCGGCTTTCGAGGTCAAGGGCGGTCCCGTTCCCGTCGAAAGATGTGCCGCATACCACGTCAGTGCGCCGCATGAGCTTCTCCCGGCCCTTAAAGGCATCTTGCGGCTGGGAATAGACGGGCAGGGAAGGGACAAGGGGCTTTTTGACAGGTTCATATACCCGGAAAGGGAGCGTATTCAATTGGAGAAGATAATAGATGAAGCCAGCCGATAAACGTTCGTCAGCCATGTGGTTCTTCCTGAAACGCTACAAGAAGATATATATAACCCTCTTCCTGGTTACCATTACTTATGCGGT
>CAZAEH010000046.1:633-7117 GCA_964484255.1 uncultured Planctomycetia bacterium | reverse complement strand
AAAATGGTGGGCAGAGGAGGGTTCGAACCTCCGAAGGCTAGGCCATCAGATTTACAGTCTGACCCCTTTGACCGCTCGGGAATCTGCCCAAATTATCAAATGGAGCTGGCGAAGGGATTTGAACCCCCGACCCGCGGTTTACAAAACCGCCGCTCTACCAACTGAGCTACGCCAGCACTTGTGTCCAAATGCCATGTGCGGTGTCCTACCGGGACGCCAGCGCTTTTATCGCCTCGGGTATCTTACCAAGGAGGTCCGAGGCAAGCATGCTTACCTCTCCCTTCTCCTTCGCCGCAAGGTCGCCTGCCAAACCGTGCAGGTATACGCCCAGCGCTGCCGCTTCAAAAGGCATTATGCCCTGTCCTATGAACGAGGCTATCATGCCGGTAAGCACGTCGCCCGTTCCGCCTTTTGCCATCCCGGGGTTCCCGGTGGTATTGACGAATATCTTACCGTCTGGGCGGGCAACAACACTGCGGTGGCCTTTTAAAACGCAGACCACATTATACTTATTCGCGAATGATTTTGCAACCTTTTCTTTATTGCAGGAAATGTCTTCGGCGGGTATCCCGGTGAGCCTCGACATCTCGCCCGGATGGGGAGTGACCGTCACAAACGTTTTCGCACGTTTCAAAATACCTGGATTGCCTTCTATGGCATTTATTCCATCTGCGTCGAGGACCACGGGCCTTTCGAGCGAGACCAAAATCTTTCTTACCAGCGCTTCGGTCGACTTGTTCCGAGACAGACCCGGGCCTATTGCGACACAATCGGTTTTCCGGGAAAATTCCATTATCGGGGCAAAAGCTCCGGCCCCGAGCGTTCCGGCAGCGGTCTCAGGCAGCGGCTTTGTCATTACCTCGGTCAGTTTCCTGGCCAAGATCACGTTAAGCCCCTTGGCTATCCCGAGCGTCGCCAACCCGCTCCCGCATAACAGGACCGCCTGCGAACACAGCGCCGCAGCCCCGGTAAAACCGGGCGCGCCGGCTATAATAAGAATATGGCCGTAATCGCCTTTGTTCGTATCCGGTCTTCTTTTAGGGATCTTTATCATTACTTGAGTAGGATGCAGTTGCCTACGGCGTAGTTCCTGGTATGGGAAAGGCTTACCACCGTCTTCCTTACTCCCCTTTTGAGCATTAACTTCTTAGCCGTACCTTTGAGCATGACCATAGGTTTGCCGTTCTTGTCGTTTACTATCTCGACATCCGTCCAGGCAATAGGGTTCTTACCGTCGCCGCCGAACGCCTTGTAGACAGCCTCTTTTGCGGCGAAACGGGCGGCAAGATGCTGCTCGGGCATACCCTTGCTTTTACAATAAGCCAATTCGCGCTTAGTGTATATCTTGCCAAGAAAACGCGCGCCGAACTTGTTCACGGCTGCCTTTATCCTCTTTACTTCTACTATATCTACCCCAAATCCTTCTATCATCTTATAAGGGCTATCATCTCTTTTACGGCCCTGTCAAGGCCCACGAAAGCAGCGCGGGATATTATGGAGTGGCCTATATTGAGCTCTTCCATACCCCTGATCCTCGCGACATCCCGAACGTTGAGGTAATTAAGCCCATGGCCCGAATTGACCCTGAATCCCGTCGATATCGCGTAAGCAGCGGCATCCTCAAGCTTCTTGAGTTTTTCCCTGCGGGAGCGCGCGTCGGAGGCGTTCGAATATTCGCCGGTGTGAAGCTCTATGAACTCAGCTCCGGTACCTGCAGCAGCTTTTATCTGGCTTTTTACCGGGTCCACAAAAAGGCTCACCGTAATTCCAGCACCTTCAAGCTTGCCGACTACCGTTTCAATGCACCGGCCGTATTTTATACAATCGAGGCCTCCTTCGGTGGTCAGCTCTTTTCTCCTTTCAGGGACAAGGGTGACTTGATCGGGAACAAGATCGAGCGCTGTCGCTACTATCTCCGCGGCTATAGACATTTCCATGTTAAGGCGCGTCCTTACAGCCTTCCTTAAAAGATAAAGATCCTTGTCCTGCATATGCCGCCTGTCTTCCCTGAGGTGGGCCACGATAGAATCACAGCCTGCCGCTTCGCAAACACGGGCGGCCAAGACCGGGTCGGGCTCAAGCCCTCCCCTTGCCTGCCTTAAAGTAGCTATATGGTCTACATTTACGCCTAGATTGAGCATTGATAAGGGTTATTTCTGCGGGAGCTCTGCGGGGGCTTCCTGATGGGACGCGTCCGACTGTTTATAACGCGGCGATTTATCCAGGTCCTCGCGCGCATAAGCCCATACAATTATCGCCAGGACAAGCGCGATGATCTTAAGCCATAGATTCTTAGAGAGCCATCCCGTCATTATTTCTTCCTGTTAAAAAAGTGGTTGAAAGACAGCTTGACATGCGGTTTCTTCTCTTTCTTCGGCCTGTAAAGAAGGGCGCGAAGGTGGTTAATGAGACGATCCCTGTCGAGATCGCGGGTAAGTTTACCGGAATTGGCCACGGATATTATACCGGTCTCCTCGGAAACGACAACGCACACTGCATCCGTCTCCTCGGTAAGCCCTAATGCCGACCTGTGCCTGGTGCCAAGCATCTTGCTTATGTCCGGGTTCTGGGAAAGCGGGAATAAGCACCCCGCGGCGACTATCCTGTCCCCGTGTATAACGACCCCGCCATCATGCAAAGGAGTATTGGGCATGAATATGGTATTCAGCAACTCACTGGTTATCCCGCTGTCCAAGGAAACCCCGCTCTCCGTATAAGGCTCGAGACTGACCTCTCTCTGGATCGCAATTATTGCACCTATCTTCTTGCGGGCAAGTATTGAAACGGATTTGGCTATCTCCTCTATAGCCCTCTCCTCGGTCAGGATGTTGCCAAAGACCTTCTCCCTGCCTATCCGGGCAAGGCCGCTCCTTAGCTCAGGCTGAAAAACAATAAGGAATGCTATTACCGAAAGCGCGAAGAGTTTCGTGAATATCCAGTTTATGACGTTAAACTGCAGTTGTTGCGTGAGGAAAAATACTACGGTTATTATAATTATGCCGCGCAATACCTGGACGGCTCGCGTGCCCTTGATGAAAGCCAGCAGTTTGTATATGACAAACCAGATTATGGCTATCTCGATGACAGGCTTCCACACCACTACGATAAGTTGCATGGGCGTCTTGGCCTGGGAAAAATCGAAAAATTGGTCAACCATTTATTATAGCTTCCGTTATCTGGACCGTCTGTTTAATTTGTTTTACATCATGGACCCTTACTATGTCCGCGCCGTTCTGTATCGATAGGACTACGGCCGCGGCTGTCCCGAACTGCCTGTTATCCTCGCCGGCACCTGTTACTTTCCCGATGAACGACTTGCGGGAAGGACCCGACAGCACCGGGTAACCAAGGGACCTGAATTCCCTAAGGTTATTTATTATCCTCAGGTTATGCTCCACGGTCTTCCCAAAACCTATACCGGGGTCTAATACGATGCTCTCTCTTTTTATGCCGGCAGCCTCTGCGGTATCCGCACTCTCCCTGAGGTAAGAGGATATCTCTCCTATAAGGTCCTTATATACCGGATCCCTCTGCTGCATCGTCCGGGGAGTTCCCTTCATATGCATAAGTACCACAGCTGCCTTATACCTGGCGGCAATCCCGGCAACTTTGCGGTCGTTCTTAAGCCCGGTCACATCATTGATAATACAAGCGCCTGCATCAAGCGCCCTAATGGCGACTTCCGACTTGCGGGTATCAATCGATATGGGCACTTTCAGGTGCTTTGCCAACCCTTTTATCACGGGGATAACCCGCCTGCATTCTTCTTTTACGGAGACCGGCTTTGCGCCGGGCCGCGTAGATTCTCCCCCGATATCTATTATATCGGCGCCCTGCTCTTCCATATTCAGGGCCTTAGCAACCGCGTATTCCTTGTCGAAGTACATGCCGCCGTCCGAAAAGGAATCTGGCGTCACGTTCAATACACCCATTATATGCGCCTGCCTGCCCAGATTCAATTTATATTTGCCTGCGCGCAGGCAAAAAGCCCTCCTGCAGTGATCCGCTTCCAGTCCGGAGAGTATCTTGCCGAGCCTTGCCAGGCCCAACGGCTGTTTATCAAGCTTTATGCACAAACGGCTTATTTGTGCAACGGTGCCAATTATCAGACCCTGTGTCTTTTTCCTTCTTTTTACAAAAGCATCCCAGGCAACTGCACAATCCCCGCCCGCCGAGAGCATCTCCTGTTTTATTATATTAAATGCATCCGAGCTTAATCCCGAGACCTTGATAACACGGGACACGGATTTAGGGGCCATTATCTCTATGCCGCCCTTATGTACATTAAGGGCACGCATTTCGCGTGCCGCTTCACCGGTATCCCTTATCGCAAGGACGCGCAATTCCATAATTATAACCCCAGGAGCTCTTTTATCTCCTTGACGTCCAGGACCTCTTTCTCCAAGAGTTTCTCTGCGAGAGCCTTTAACTTGTCCCTGTTATCCAAAAGCGTCTGCCTGGCCCTGTTATAACACTCGTCGACTATACGCTTCTCTTCCTGGTCTATAAGGAGAGCGGTCTGGTCGCTGTAATTCTTCTCCTCATAGAGGTCCCTCCCGAGAAATATCTGGTCCTGATGCCTGCCGAACGCGAGGTTGCCGAGCTTATCACTCATGCCGAACTCGGTCACCATGCGGCGGGCCAATTCGGTCGCAACTTTAATATCATTGCGGGCGCCTGTGGTCACATCGGCAAATATTATCTCCTCCGAAGCCCTGCCGCCAAGTGCCATAGTTATCTCGGCCAAAAGCTCGTTCTTGGATTTATAGTATTTGTCCTCCGTGGGAGCGGTAAGCGTATAGCCTCCCGCCATACCCCTTGGCAATATGGTAACCTTATGCAAGGGTTCCACCTTAGGTATGAGCAACGAAAGCAAGGCGTGGCCGGATTCATGGTAGGCCGTTATTTCTTTTTCATGAGCGCTGATCACGCGGCTCTTTCGTGCAGGGCCGGCGATCACTCTCTCTATCGATTCCCCCAGCTCCTCCATTGTAACGCCTTCCTTGTTCCTCCGGGAAGCCAACAGCGCTGCTTCGTTGACCAGGTTGGCAAGGTCAGCTCCGGAGAAGCCTACCGTCCTTTGAGCGAGCACTTTTAGGTCAACCTCTGGCGCAAGCTTTATGCCCTTGGCGTGGACTTTCAATATTGCTTCCCTGCCATTTATATCCGGCTCCGTAATATACACGACCCTGTCGAACCTTCCGGGACGCAAAAGCGCCCTATCGAGAACATCGGGCCTGTTGGTAGCAGCTATGACTATGATGCCTTCCTGCGTTCCAAAACCGTCCATCTCGACAAGAAGCGCATTCAGTGTCTGTTCGCGCTCGTCATTGCCTCCGCCGACACCCGCGAAACGCTGGCGGCCGACCGCGTCTATCTCATCGACAAATATAATGCAGCCTTTCCCGCCTATCTTTGCGGCACGCTTGGCTTCGTCAAACAGGTCGCGAACCCTTGAAGCGCCGACTCCGACGAACATCTCGACAAAATCGGAACCGCTTATGGAAAAGAACGGGACGCCCGCCTCCCCCGCAACAGCCTTTGCAAGAAGCGTCTTGCCTGTTCCGGGCGGACCTATGAGCAGCACCCCTTTGGGTATCTTTCCTCCGAGACGCGTGAATTTGCGGGGATCCTTCAGGAACTCTATTATCTCCTGCAGTTCTTCCTTTGCCTCATCCACGCCGGCGACATCATTGAAAGTGACTTTGACCTGCCCGCCCATGAACTGGCGCGCGCGGCTCTTGCCGAATGAAAGTATCCTGCCCCCTCCTGCCTGGGCGCTTCTCGAGAGGACGTACCAGAAGAACATCAGTACTATAAGCGGGAAAAGGATCGGCCAGAAAAAATTCGTGAAGAACGGGTTCGCTACGTTGACCCTGAAATCCTTAACATGGTCGCGCATGAGCTTGACAAGGTCCGGGTCGAATTCGGTGATGTATACCTTGTATAGCGAACCATCCTTGAGCTTGCCCTGGACCATATAGTCCCTCTTTACGGCAGTCTCTACACTATTGCCGGCAACAAACCCGGTAAATTCCGAGAGGCTTATTTCCCTGGGCTGCTGCAGGCTCAAGGACTCGTTATTGAAAACACCGGAGAAATACACCACTATCATCAGTATGACCAGCGATATCACTATGCGCTGGAGCATGACAGGTGATTGGTTGTTATTCTTTTTTCTTTTATGTCCGTTAGCCATGTATTTTCCTTATGGGGATTTGATTATAACAGAAAGCCTTCGGCGAAGGCAAGCAAATTAGGTTTTTTTAAAGGAGACCTTGAGTATCCTTTTTGTCCCCGGAAGTATCTTCACCTTGTCGGACAACCTCATACCGCAGACCCATATTATGTCTTTGCCGGATACCAGCAGCGGGACCGACGCGCGCTTCTGCCTGGGAACTTTCTGGTCAACAAAAAAATCCTGTAGCTTCTTTTCCTTTTCCATCCCGAGCGGCTTGAAGCGGTCTCCTCTCTCCCATGTCTT
>CAZAEH010000046.1:0-623 GCA_964484255.1 uncultured Planctomycetia bacterium | reverse complement strand
TCTATCCTGTCTAGATCGAGATATTCTACGCTGCGGGGTTTTCCGAACTCAACGCTGGACTTGACCTGCTTTGCGTCAAAAGTCAGGCTCAACTCCGGTATATCTACCGAACCCGGATAGGGAAACTGCCTCCATACCCTCGGGACCGAGGTCTTTTCCTTTATTCGGGAAATGACAAGCACGTCCGCAGACCTGGAAACCCTTATTTTACCCGGCAGGTCCAACGCTCCCCTGCCGGAAAGCATTAGGCCTTCTATATCCTCAATATGGGAATAATCTATACCCCTAAGATCTCCTTTTACCGCCTCTATCGATTTCCGGATCACCCCGCGGCGTATACCCGGCTTCAGCGCTTTCAGCCTTTTGACATTCAACGATGTCGAACCGCCTTTTATCTTCCCGCATCTCGAAAAAGACCGGTCTACCGCCTCCGCTACGATCTCATAATCATAACTGAAATTCCGGGCGCTCCTGGTAAGCGCATGCTTGATGTTGGGATTGTATTTCTCAAGTAACAGCATAAGCTCATGCCTGATCCTGTTCCTCAGGAACTTTTGCATGAGGTTGGTCGAATCCTGGCGGGCATTTATCTTCAGCCCGGACAGATAAGCCTCCACGTCCCC
>CAZAEH010000045.1:5367-7210 GCA_964484255.1 uncultured Planctomycetia bacterium | reverse complement strand
CCCGCACGCTTGCCGGCAGGGCTATAATGGATGCCATCGAAGGCTTCAAAATGTACCTGGCGACGGCTGAGAAAGACGAGATACGGGCGATGGGGGCCCCTGCCGAGACGCCGCAGCTCTTCGAAAAATACCTTCCTTATGCCATTGCCCTCGACGTGGAAAACGCCTGGGCCGAGAAGTTCGCGAGCGTGCTTTCCCGCGCAGGTATCGACGGGAGCCATTATTCTCCGGCATGGTATTCAGGCGCTTCGTACAGCCATTTTACCGCAGGAGTATTTGCCTACTCGATGGGCAGCGCCCTCTCAAGCACTATATCATCATCGTCTACAGCTCCCGGGTCAAGCTCCGGATTCAGCGGAGGCGGCGGAGGCGGCGGAGGAGGCGGCGGCGGAGGTGGCGGCTGGTAAATTTCTATTGACAAATCCTGTGGTAAACGCATAGAATATTTTATCGTTCAACATCCGAACGATAAAAGGAGGATTTACTATGCGTAAGGTTCTATTTGGGTTCGCGGCCGCCGCAGTGCTGTTATTGCCGGTTTGCGCCAACGCTGCCGAGACCGAATTGGTAAAGAATGACAAGGTAAAGATCGGGATATACGAGCGTATCAGGTATGAATATTCCAAGAATATCCCCGACCTAAACAGTTCCGCAAAAGACAATAAGGGTTATTTCCGCTTCAAGACCTCGCCTTCCGTAGAATACGATTTCGCCAAGGACGCCGACGTATACGTGCGGCTTACCAACGAGAACAGGGCATATACCTACTGGGCAGGGGCTTCGGCATCCGCCGGAAAGTCCGCCAGCAAAAAGGGCTACCACTACGACATCAATGAGACCATTTTCGATAACCTTTATTTCGATTGGAAGAACATCTTCGCGGCGCCGGTGAGCGTGCGCGTAGGCAGGCAGGACCTCGAAGGATACGGCGAGGGGTTCATATTCAAGAACGGCACCCCGCTTGACGGCACGAGGACAGCATATTTCAATGCCGGAAAGCTCTCGTGGCAGGTAAACGACAAGAATTCCCTCGACCTCATAGCCATACGCGATACCAAGAACGACGTTTATCTTCCCGTCATAAATGAGTCGAACCCGCGCCAGGCGCTCAACTCAAGCAACGAATACGCGTTCTCGCTCTACCACAAGACCGACTCCATACAGAACCTTCATTGGGAGAACTATTACGTCTACAAGCATGAGGATGCCTCTCCGACCGCGAGGATGACCCGCGAGGAGACCAAGTTAAATACCATCGGTACCTATGCGAAGTATAACCTGGACCCGTCATTGGCCCTGCGCGGACAGATAGCCGGGCAGTTCGGTGATTACGGCAAGAACGACAGGACCGGCATAGGCGGTTATTTCTTCGTCGATAAGGATCTCAAGAAGGTGTCGTGGTCGCCGCAGTTCAGCGCCGGCGCCATATACCTCTCCGGCAACAACAGGAGCACATCGACGAACGAGACCTGGGACCCGCTCTTCTCGAGGGACACGTGGCATTCGGTTCTTTATGCCTCTTATTATTCAAGCGAGACGGAGAACAGCTACTGGACCAACCTGCAGATGTACAGAGCATCGGTATCGGTAAAGCCCATTGATAAATTAAAGCTGACTTTGTGGTATAATTACCTGAGGGCCAATAACCAGGTTGCGGCCACTAAGACACTATTTTCCGGAACGGGAAAGGAGAGGGGGCACCTGCCGCAGCTCAGGCTGGATTACGCAATAAGCAAGAACATAAACACGTATCTTCTGGCTGAATATTTTGTTCCCGGGAATTTTTACGTGAAGTCCGCCGATGATGCCCTTTTCCTCAGGTGGGAGCTTACGTATAAATACT
>CAZAEH010000045.1:0-5267 GCA_964484255.1 uncultured Planctomycetia bacterium | reverse complement strand
GTAAGGCACGGCCTCGGTATCATGTTCCAGCACCCGCCGGTCATACGCGGCGTAAAGCTCCAGCAGGTCGCCCGCTACCTGTGCAAGGACGAGGCGAAGATAGACGACCTCGCCGGCAAGCTTTCGCTCAAGGGCCATCTCGCGCGCGACATAAACTTCGGGTTCTCGGGAGGAGAGATGAAACGCTCCGAGCTCTTCCAGTTGATGCTCCAGAACCCCGACATGCTCCTGCTGGATGAGCCCGAGTCGGGCGTCGATCTTGAGAACATATCGATCATGGGCAAGGTGCTCGACAAGTACCTCAAGCAGGAAGGCAAGTCCGCGCTTATAATCACACATACCGGATATATACTCGATTACGTCAAGGCGACCAGGGGCTGCGTGATGATAGACGGCAGGTTCTGGTGCGCCGGGGACCCTAAGGAGATGTTCAGGAACATACGCTCCAAGGGTTATGAACATTGCAAGGTGTGCGAATGCCCGCAGATGAACTGAACAAAAAAGTAGCCGAAGAAGACGCCGATAAACTCGCTTCATCGGGGATGGACCTGTCGGAGAAGACACGCTCGGCGAGTTTCCTCCAGCAGGACTCGCAGGTGGAGTTCCGCCGCAGCCTCTTTGACGGCATAGAGATCATGGGCACAAACGAGGCCCTCGAGAAATACCCGGAAGTCCGCGAATATTACGGCAAGGCGTTCAGGTCACTGGGCAGGGAATATCCAACGGACACCGAAGGCGGTTATTTTATACGCGTCAGGAAGGGCAAGACCGTGGAACTGCCCATACAGGCGTGCCTGCTGCTTAAGAGGCAGGGTTTCAAGCAGAAGGTCCATAATATAGTGATAATAGAGGAAGGCGCGCGGGCATACCTGATAACCGGATGCTCCGCCTCGAAGGCCGCCGACGAAGGTTTTCACCTCGGGATATCCGAGTTCTTCGTCCAGAAAGGCGCTTACCTGAACTTCACGATGATACACACGTGGAAAGAGGATGTCACGGTAAAGCCCATGGGTATTGCCCTTGTCGAGGAGGGCGCCACTTATATATCGAATTACGTATGCATGAAACCCGTTAAAGAGATAACCATGTATCCGACGGCCGTATTGCAGGGCAGGGGCGCCCGGGCGAGCTTCAACTCGCTTGTCCTGTCGCACCCGAATTCCTTACAGGATATCGGTTCGCGGATAATCTTCAGGGCGGATGACACACAGGGCGAGATGATAGCCCGCGCGGTCAGCCTTGGCGGCAGGATGATAGCCCGCGGCCAGCTTAAGGCGGAAGCAGAGAGGGTCAAGGCCCATCTCGAGTGTCGCGGCCTGATAATCTCGCGCGAGGGTACGGTCGAGGCAATACCGGAGCTCGATACCAATTTCCGCGACGTGGATATGTCGCATGAAGCCGCCATCGGCAAGATAAGCAGGGAAGAGATAGAATACCTGAGCGCCCGGGGCATGTCCGTGGAGGAAGCCCAGTCCGTCATAGTCCGCGGGTTCATGGATGTAGATATCCTCGGCCTTCCCGATATTCTCAAGAAAGAGATAGAATCCCTCGAGGAGAAGTCCCTTAAAGGCAGCATGTAATGTATATCCTTACAGGATTGCTAAAAGAGGTCTGGCATACCTTCAATGAGGCCGCGCCTTACATACTCTTCGGCACGTTCATGGCGGGCCTCATCCAGACGTTCGTCGACAAAGACCGCATAGCGCGCTATTTGGGCAAGCCGGGCGCCAAGTCCGTTGTCCTGGCGGCGCTTTTCGGGGTGCCTTTGCCGCTCTGCTCGTGCGGCGTCCTTCCGACGGCGATGTCCCTGCGAAAGAACGGCGCCTCGAAGGGGGCGACGCTTTCATTCCTTATATCGACTCCCGAGACGGGCATAGATTCCATAATGCTCTCTTTTGCGCTTTTGGATCCCATACTGGCGATATTCAGGCCTATTGCGGCGATAATAACGGCCATAACCGCCGGTATCCTTGAGAATATTTTTGGCAGGAAAGAAGCTGCCCCGGAACCGTCCAAGGAAGAGGAGTGCCCGCATTGCAAGAAAAAGACCGGCGCGGGAGCACGCCATGCGCATTACGGCAGGAGGTTCATCGACGGGATCGGGTACGCTTTCGTGAACCTTTTGGGAGATATAGCGCCATGGCTTGCCCTCGGCATAATCATCGGCGGGGTGATCGCATATTTCGTCCCGGAATCGCTTATCGAGAACTATCTCGGCTATAACCTGCTTTCTATGCTGATAATGCTTGTCATCGGTATACCGCTCTACATCTGCGCCTCGGCCTCGACGCCGATAGCGGCGGCGTTGATCGCGAAGGGGATGGCGCCCGGAGCGGCGCTCGTATTTTTGCTTGCCGGGCCGGCCACGAACACCGCCGGGATACTGACTATCGGCAAATTCCTCGGCAAGCGTTCGATAGTGATATATCTTGCAGCGATAGCGGCCTGTTCGATAGCGCTTGGCCTGTTGCTGAACTATTTTTATGCGGCAATGCACATAAACGCCAAAGCGCTTGTCGGCAGCGGCGGGCACTCGATGCTGGCCCATATGCTGGGTTCTTTCGCCTCACCGGTCCTGCTGATACTGATGGCCAACGCCGTTTTACGCCGAAAGAGATGTCAGGCCGTTTGAATTAGGTTTCCTGCCCGGGGATTATCTGGTATAATGACAGGTAAGTCCAATGAAAAAGTTCATCAAAGACCTCAAAGTAAACGACGGTATCGAATCCGTATTCTTCCTCAAAAAGAAGGAGCTCGCGCGCACTCAGGCGGGCAAGCCCTACCTTAAACTGACCCTTTCCGACAAGACCGGCCGCATGGAGGCCAAGATGTGGGAAGGCGGAGAGCAGGCGGACGAGATGGTAGCCACGGGTGCCGCGGTATTCGTGCGCGGGCGCGTCGATTCCTACAACGGCCTGCAGATACGCGTCGACGAAATACGCCTGGCCGACCAGAAAGAATACAAGTTCGAGGACCTCGTGCGTTCGGTCGAGGATCCAGATAAGATATACAAGCAGATGAACGCGATGCTCGAGGAGATCTCGGACAAGTGGCTTTCTGCCCTGGCGAAAGAATTTCTCGACGATGAAGAGCTGATGGTGAAGTTCCGCAAGTCTCCCGGGGCGCAGAACTGGCACAACGCCTACATAGGCGGGCTCATGGAACACACCTACGAGGTAATGCACATCTGCCGGGAGATCTGCAAGCTGTATCCCGAAGCCGACAAGGATGCCGTGACCATAGGGGCTTTTACGCACGACATCGGCAAGACCGTCGAGCTTGATATAAATACCTTCGAATACACCATAGACGGCGGCCTGATAGGTCACCTGACGCTCGGATTCGAGATACTCTCGCGCAAGATAGCTGGCATCAAGGGATTCCCGCAGGAGAAGGCGCTCGCTCTCAAGCATATCATCCTCAGCCACCACGGCGAATACGAGCAGCAGTCGCCCATACTTCCCAAGACGCTTGAGGCTACCATCGTCTACCACGCCGACGAGCTTGTTTCACAGGCAAACGCGGTCAAGGAGGTCATCTCCCAGCAGTCCGACGGGGACAAGCTGTGGTCGAACTTCATCACCATCAAGAACCGCAAATACCTGCTTAAAAAATAACCGGGAGGGGGAAACAATAGTGTTTGTCTTGATCGTAATATTGTTCATAGCGCTTAACCTGTTGATCGAGACCTTGTTCGCGTATGCCGGTGTCCATATCGTAGCGAAGTTCAAACCTCCCTTCAAGATGGTATTCAAGGCGGTATTCTTCGGATGGCTTGTTTCTATAATGATCGGGATACTCGCCCTGCCGTTCCCCAATAATAACCTTGTGCTGTATTCAGTATACGGCCTGACTTTCCTTTCGGTAGGTGTCATTTATGGCGTAATGATAGGCAGCGAGAGGGAAGGCAGGATAGGGATGGCCAAGGGCTTCCTTGTGCTTTTAGTGCAGTTGGGTATGACGATAATACTGGCGATGGTCGTCGCCGCGGTGTTAAAGCTTTTCGGCGTAAATTATGCTTGAGCTTAACCAAAAACAAAGATTAGCCGCCGAGACCCTCGACGGGCCGGTGCTGGTCCTCGCGGGTCCGGGAACGGGCAAGACCGAGCTCCTTTCGGTACGCGCGGCCAACATCATCAAGGCGAAGAAGGCCCGCCCCGAGAACATCCTTATCCTTACCTATACCAACGCCGCCGCGAAGGCGATGAAAGAGCGCCTTGTCAGGATACTCGGCCCCGCCGCTTATAACGTAGAAACGGCCACATTCCACAGCTTCGCGAACTCGATAGTCCTTGAGTCGGACGAAGCCGCCGAATACATACAGGAGCGCGTCCAGATAACCGATATCGAGCGCATCAAGCTCCTCGAATATATCCTCGATAACACCGAGGGGATAGACAATATCCGGCCGTTCCGCGCGCCTTACGTTTTCGAGAAGGAGATAAGCCAGCGCATAACCGAGCTCAGGCGCGAAGGTATATCCCCGGCGCAATTCGCCGGGATCGTTGAGAAGGCCGAGCCCGACGGCGCGTATATCGAAGAGAAGCACATCGAGCGGCTCAAGGCCCTCGCCGTCGTCTATAAACTTTACGAGGAATACAAGTCCGGCAAGAACGAGGACCTCTTCGACGACCGCGGCCGCTACGATTATGATGACATGATCCTCTTCGCCATCGAGGCCATCCGAAACGAGCCGGAATTGAAGGCGGCGCTCCAGAAACAGTACACCTACATCATGGTCGACGAGTTCCAGGACACCAACGGCGCCCAGATGGATCTGCTGTTTGAAATAGGTTCTTCGAATATCTGCTGTGTCGGCGATGACGACCAGTCTATTTTCCGCTTCCAGGGCGCGTCCGTGGCAAACTTCCGCGAACTGCGCAGGCGTTTCCCTAATCTAAAGGAAGTCCCGCTCGAAAAGAATTACCGCTCGACGAAGGAGATCGTTTCGCTTGCGGGCAAGATAATCGGCAATCTCCCGGAAAAAGAGCGCTTCCACACGAAGGAGCTCTCACCCGAGAATGATTTTAAGCAGAAGACCATCGAATACGACGAATTCACGACAGAGACCGAGGAGATGCTTTTTATTGCCCGGCGCATAAAGGAGATATCGAAGAAGGAGGGTGTCGCCCTCGACGACATGGCTGTCCTCGTGCGCCAGCGCGACGACATTTTGCGCGTAGTCGATACGTTCCTGCGCGCGGGCATTCCCTACGCCACCGACGGCAAGGAGGACATCTCCGGCGAGAAGCGTGTCCGCCAGATGC
>CAZAEH010000044.1:0-8068 GCA_964484255.1 uncultured Planctomycetia bacterium | reverse complement strand
GGCAGGTCCGGGGACCCGCAACCGCGCTGGTAAGCGCTGAAATAAATCCGGCTCAAGCCCAGATTCCTGTACAGGTTCCAGGAGTAGCTTATAAGCTGCCTGTCGGTCTCGCGGGAAGCCCCCACGACAAACTGTGTTGTCTGCTTGACCCTGTCATAACGGCAGCCCCTGGCCGTCAGGCGGCTTATCAACTTTATAGGACCGATTATATCGCGCATGTAATGCTTAGTATCGCTCAAGCTCCTGAAGTTCTCTTCTCCGGCGGTCTCTATATTCAGGGAAACCGCGCTGGCAAGCGAAACACTGTGCGTTATGGCGGCATCGGAGGCGCCCGGGATTACCTTAAGATGTATATAACCCCTGAACCCGGATCTGCGCAGAATGGATGCGGTACGGTTTATCATCTCCATGGTGGAATCGGGATTGCGGGAGACCGCACTGCTCAGGAATAGTCCCGTTACCCTTCCTGAATTATAATAATCCAGGAAAGCCGTTGCGGTCTCTTCGGGAGTCATTGAACAACGGCTGGTGTCGCTGCCGGCCCTGAGAGGACAATATTTGCAATTATTTATGCATTCGTTGGAAAGTAATGTCTTGAAGAGGTAGGTAGTGCCCCCGTTCGGAAGGATCACAGGATATATCCATTTGTCGTCGCGCGAACGTCGCCTGTGCTCGTTCTCCGCCGTAGCGCATGAGCAGGCAAGGTCATAGCGCGAGTCCCTGGAAAGTGTCGTAAGTTTTTCTAGGGTGTCCATGGCGGTCCCCTGCGGATCAGCTCCTGTTTATTGCCTCTATCATCTCGTAGAGCCTTCCGTAATTGCGCATGTTGAAGTTCATTGTAAGCCTGGGAAGGTCCAGATACTCGTTGCTGCGGATCTCTTTATCGGTCGGAGGCGAAAGTTCTATCTCCCCCTTGGTGAGGATATCCCTGAAATCCCTGTTCAGTCTGCCCAACGCGGAGTTCGAGGGTTTTTTGTTCAATCTAAGGACCGTAAGGCCTGAGACGTAGCGTATCGAATGATAGACTTTGTAAAAACTTTCGATATATCCGGCGGCTTCATCGGCGGTCCTGGCTATGCGGAACAGGCTGAGGTCTTCCTTATCTATGAACCCGTTGCCCTCCAGCTGGTCACGTACAAAACGTTTCCACTGCGTCCAATACGAGGAACCATCGGGTTCCATCATGACTATGGGCCTTGGCCTGGACTTGCCAGTCTGTACGAGAGTCAACATTTCGAAACCTTCATCGTTGGTACCGAACCCGCCGGGAAAAAGGACGGTAGCATCCGTCTCCTTGATAAATATCAGTTTCCTGGTAAAGAAATACTTGAAATTGATTATCTTGTTCTTCTCGTAGATGAACGGATTAGGCTTCTGCTCAAAAGGAAGCCTGATATTCAGCGCGAACTCCTTCCCCGCCCTGGCCCCTTTATTGCCCGCCTCCATGATACCCGGGCCGCCTCCGGTGACTATCATATATCCTTTGTCCGTCATCTTCCTGGCAAAGATCTCGGCCGTTTTATACTCCGGCGAGGTCTTCCTGGTCCTTGCTGACCCGAATATTATGACCTTCTTCACGTTCCTGTAAGGGGTGAATATCTTGAACGAATACCTCAATTCCTTAAGGGCATTATTTACGAGTTTCAGGTCCCCTTCATCTCCGGACTCCATACCCAATTTAACCGCGGTCGTCAGTATCTCCCTGATAAGGTATTCGGTCTCGCGAGAACACGATTCGCATGTAAGCTGGTCTATCAGCCTGTCTACACTTTTATTCCCTATCTCGTATTCCCTCGTATCCTTCTTCATTACAAGCCCCTCATTCGAGTTCCAGGACGCGCCAGTTGGTATCATCCGCCGCCATCTTCTCAGTCCTGCCCGATATATGGGCCAGAACGCGGTCCGGAAAACCCAGGGTCGAGAGCGGGACACCAAGTGTCAAGCTCCTGCCCGATTCAGACAGGGAAATATCTTTAGTGTATAAACGGCAATATTTGTCCCTGCAATGAAGTCCGTCCTGGTCTATCCTTATATGAAGTTTCGGCATCCGGGAAAAATCCTCTCCCTTCTTGTATCCCGCTAAATACACGGTAAAGTCCCTGTCCTTATCATCACTGCTTGCCTGCTGGATGGTTACCAATAACCTGTCCCCGTCCAACCTGTACAAACCGTTGCTAAGGCCACTTTTAAGGTCAAGCGGGACATAGTCCCCGAAAAGCTCGTTCTTCCTTGCAAAAGAGAAAAGGTATGGCGGGTCGTATTCGATCTGGCTCCTGTATTTCGATATGGCCGCATGTTTTGAGCCTACCTCACTGCCGGAAAGACCGACGGTCTCCCATGAAAGGCTCCTTAACTCTGCCGGGGCCTTGAGGTCCATCTCCGGGCGGTAACCTTTCGGCGCAGGCCAGCCAGAAACATGCACTATATAGGGATAGACCTGAACAGGCCCTATTGATCCCTCCAGGTCCCACAAGGCAACGCGCAAGAAAAGGTAGAGCGCTTTATGGTCGGAATTGGAATCAGCCGGGTTCGATACAAATATAACGGTCGGCTTGTAACCGGTCAATACCTGTTTTATGTCTTTAAGGATACTCTCGCCCACGTAAGGAGCCCCGAAAGAAACTGCCTCGGGATACGGGACTTTCTTCTGTTTGGTAAGCATAGCTTCGTACGGCTTTGTATCGCCCCAGTATCCGGTGAATATGGCAAGAGTGCCGAAATCGGGATAGCCCAGGAAACTGATATTGTTCTCGGCGATACCCATAGAGCCCATGGCAGCTATTGTCTCCCTTCTTCTGGTCTCTCCCATCCTTATAAGGCCCCTGGAAGACAGAACGGGGTGTTTCTTATATACAAGAAAAGCTATCTCGTTGTTATCACCGTTTGTCAGGCAAACGACATTGACCGAAGCACCGGCATCAATGGCCCTTTTGATCGCGCCGCCGGCGCCTATAGCTTCATCGTCTGGATGCGGTGCAAGCACGAGTACCCTGTCCGAGGCATCAAAGGCCATATCCGCACTAACCGGGAATACCAGTGCCAGGGCCGCCAATACCATAGGGATACAGAGTTTTCTCATGATAGACAGGTCCCCGTCCTTGTTTAGTCCGCGCCTGAATGGCGCAGCATAGAAAGACTGCACCCGACCGTTCCTTTTATAAGCACGGGCAAACGTTCATCGTCCTTGCTTACCCATATTTCGAACTTCTCCGGCTTGCTCGTAAAATGGTAAGCGGCCATTCTTGTATTGTTGACCTTTATCTCGTCAATACCGACCAGGGTAACGGTATATTCCTCGCGCAAACGGACGACCATGCTCCAGCCTACATGCAGGTCCTTTACACGGCGCAGGTAAAAAGGCAGCAGTATCGCATTATGGTACGGCCCGTTAGACGTGAACTTTAATTCATCGGAAAGCTTGTTATTCTGGTATTTCCTGACCACAAGGGAATTGTTCCGGGAATCATACTCTTCCACAAGGAACTCCCTGTTAAGAGGCCAGCGCACGTCCCTTTCTACTATCAGCGGCATACCGGTATCCGGATCGGCATATATCTTCTCCAAGTCGTTGAAACCGGTAAGCGACGTCCGGAAAGTGACAAGCCAATAGGTCCTGCCGCGGTAATCCACAAGTCCCAGGTCCTCGTATTCTGCGTTGCCTGCGGGGCTTACGCAATAGGATATCTTCTCCCCCCTGGATATTGCAGCAGGCGATGCCTGGCAGGCCGCAACAGACAAGACGACCAATATTATAGCGCTAAACGACCCTCTGCTCACTTCTCCTCCTATTGAACAAACAATGGTTATTTATTATACCACATCTATCTCTTTGTGCCGGCCTTTACAAGCTCCTGGGCTATCTCGTTGTATTTCTTCTCCTTCGCTACGGTCAAAAGCTTCGTGCCGTCACTCAGCTGCGCATTCACATCGGCGCCCTTATCTATAAGCTCCTCGGTTATATCGAGGTAACCGTTATTGACCGCAGCAAAAAGGGCCGTTGCCCCGTTGTTCGCTTTGATATTCACGTCCGCGCCCCCGGCGATCAAAACCTTGACAATATCCAGGTATCCGCGCTGCGAAGCCCATATAAGCGCAGTGGTGCCGTCATCGGTTGCCTTTACGTTCGGCTCGGCGCCTTTTTCTATCAACAATTTTACGATCTCAAGGTGACCCCTCTGGGCCGCCAGGACTATTGCGGTTATGCCGTTATCCGTCTTGGCGTTTATGTCGGCGCCTTTATCGATCAGGAACTCGACAACATCTATATGGCCTTGTTCTGCGGCATACTGGAGGGCTGTACCGCTGTAATTCACCTTTCCGTTCACATTGGCACCTTTATCTACAAGGTCTCTAACGGCGGAAAGGTCGCCTTTCCAGGCGGCCCTGACCAGGTCCTCGGGAACCGATTCACAATAGCCGGCTGCAGCCAAGCCCATCAGTACAGGCAATAAAATTGCTGTCTTTACCCTCATGCGCCTTCCCCTGTCATTTCTCCCCCGGAGACTTATAAAGCGGCTCGGAAAGCAACCGGCGCCACTTCTCGCCCCAGCCCGAATAATGGGTGGTTCCCTCGATAATGCTGATACTCTTGTGCGTAATGTCGCCCGTCTTATCGGCAAATTTCTCGGTCGCGGAAAAAGGTATTATCTTGTCGGCGGACGCTATAAAATGGCGCCGGGGTATCATTGCAACTTTTTCCGCCGCGTCTATAGGGTCCAGAGAACCTGCAAGCAGGCTTACTTTATTATATCTGCTTACTTCCGCGCAATCCAGGTTGCCGCATATCGTACGCAAAGAAGCCACGTCATCCCGGCGCGCGGCAATGAGTACGGCAACCGCAGCTCCTCCCGAATATCCCGCAAGAGACACAGACGGGGCTTGCGCCGCCTCTTTGAGCGAACTTACGGCCGAATCCATGGCATCTATTACCTCTGGAGCGAACCTCTTTGACATCCAGTATTTAGCATCGCATCCGGAAGCCCCCAAAGACGGGTATTGCCCGGGCCGCGCAAGATATGCCACATTCGGCGAAGGGTCTCGGCCGGCTAATTCCATCGCGATCGGGTTCAGCGGCGTAGGATCACGTGAAGGCTCATAACGCGTCACCCATGCCCTCCCGTCGCCTTCAATATATACGGTCAACGGCTCTCCCGGACTTTCGACTTTTATGCATGAGAGCAATATGAAATCGCGGCCGCGTATGAGCTTTTTTGAGAACCCCGGTTCATTGCCGGGGTCATAAGAAAGGCTCGCGCAACCTGATACCACAAAAGCGGCGCAAACGACCGCGGCGATCCGTCTCAACGGCATCTGCCTTATCTGTTCTCCGAAAGGATCTCTTTGACCTTGGCGACAAATTTCCCTTTCGGCGTCGATTTCGATATATAATTCAGGCCGCCGATCTTCCCGCCTCCGGCCTCGACTTCTTCCTCTTTCACAAGCGCGGTAAGGAACACTATAGGGATCTCTTTTGTCTTCCCGTTCCGGGAGAGGTTTTCATGCACTTTTGTCCCGTCAACTTCCGGCATCATTATATCCAGCAGTATCAGGTCCGGCGCCTCTGCGACCGCAAGGTCAAACCCTTTCTTCGCGTCATTAGCGGTCAATACAGAGATGCCCTCTTTCGACAATATCTCAGAATAAAGCTTAAGAAGCATTTCATCGTCATCGATCAAAAGGACCTTGGCCATTACATTACCTCCTTTTAACCTGCCCGTAACGGCAGAGTAAAATAGAAACGCGTGCCCTTGCCTTTGCCTTCGCTTTCGAACCACATCTTACCGCCGTGTAACTCTATGAACTTCCTGCTAAGCGGCATGCCCAAACCCGTACCTGCATATTTGCGCGAATACTCGCTGTCTATCTGTTCGAACTCGGAAAAAACCTTTCCCTTATCTGAGTCCTCTATGCCTATTCCCGTATCCCAAATACTTACCCTGGCCATTCCGGCATCTTCCTTTGCCTCGATACCGATCTTACCGCCGTCAGGGGTGAATTTCATGGCGTTGGATAACAGGTTGAAGACCACCTGCTTGACCTTGCGCTCGTCGGCCTTGACGGTACCTATACCGCCGGCGATGTCGGTAATGAGGCCTATCCCGTGCTTGTTCGCTTTTTCCGATACGAACATAAGGCTCTTTTTGAGCAGGTCCTTGAGGTCGAACTCACCCAGCTCGAGTTCCATCTTGCCAGCTTCCACTTTCGATAAGTCAAGTATATCGTTGATCAGCGAGAGCAGGTGTTTTCCGCTCTCCCATACATAGCCGAGATATTCCTGCTGCTTCCCGCTCAGCGGACCGGCAGTTCCGTCCTTCATCAATTCAGAGAATCCGATTATGGCGTTAAGCGGGGTCCTGAGTTCATGTGACATGTTCGCCAGGAAAGAACTTTTTGCCCTGTTAGCGCTTTCGGCGGCTTCTTTCGCCTTCAATATCTGCGATTCGGCCTCCTTGAGTTTCGTTATATCATTGCCTATTGCCAAAACTTCGACAGGCCGGCCGTCTTCGTCGAGTATCGCTTTGTTCGTCCACGATATCCATACACGTTTACCGCTCCGGAGGATGTTCTCATTTTCATTGCTCATATAAGTAGAAGGATGGTGCACAAGGTCGTCTATCATGGCCCGCAGGTCCTTCCCGGACAGATCGGCGGGGGCGACTATCGTGCCTATAACGCTCTTGCCGAGGATCTCTTCCTGTCTGAAGCCGAAGAAGTTCTCCGCGAACCTGTTGAAATATGTCACGTTACCTTTCGTATCCATCCGCAGTATAATGCTGTTGGCGTTCTCCATAAGTTCGCGGTATTGGATCTCCAGGTCATCTCTCATTCGCCGAGATACTCCTTTATCTTCCTGACAAGACCTTTTGTATCAAGCGGTTTGGGGACAAAATCGCTGAAGCCCGCTTTCCTTATCCTCTGCTCTTCCTCTTTCATGACGGACGCGGACAGTGCAATGACCTTGATACCGTCGAAACGCCTGTCCTGCCTTATTTTTTCGTGGACCTCAAAACCGTTCATTCCCGGCATGTTGATATCAAGCAGTATCATATCGGGAGAGGATGTCTTGAGGGTCTCGAGTGCAGCGGCCCCGTCGGGGCAGCCCAAAGTGTCGAAACCGTTGGCCTGGAGCAGGTCAACGGTCAATCTCATGCTCAGGGGGTCGTCTTCCACGACCAAAATGGTCCTTTTGGCATCGGACATTGCAATGATATGTTAGAACTTTATGGGCTTCGTGTCAAGGAAGCGCTCTGACCTTCGCGCTTACGCGTTCGACCAGGTCCTGGACAGTGACTATACCGTCGATCTCGCTGTCGGGCAACTCGATGCCGTACTTGATCTCAAGCTTTATAGCCAGCTGTATGATGTCCACGTAATCCATGAAAAGGCTTTCGGCCAAAATTGACTTGGGTTCTATCCTCTCGAGCGGCATGTTTATCTGTTCGCTTATGATACTCTTTATCTCGTCGAATAATTTCATCTCGGCATCTCCGGGTTGTTAGTCATTTCTTCCAGGCTGAACCCCGGCGGCACTTTCTTCCAGTTGTATCCCGCCGCAGCCTCATCATAGCCCAATGCGAAAAGTTTGCGCATCTCCACCGGATCGAAGGGTTCCCTGGCGTTAGAGATATGGCTGGCAGGTATATAGGCAAGGTTAAAATCCCCGTTGCCCAATTTCGAAAAAGCATAAAGCTGGTAAATGTCACCCACCCCTTGCGCGTTTATCATGGTGTCCATAGTCCGCTCGGCTATCGCCGAAAGGTCGTTCGGGACCTCTTTCCATATAGAATCCGCGTAACCGTTCCTTATTATATATATCTTGTAACGGAAATTGCTGATATCCGCCCGGCTCTCTTTTATGGACTCTCCCATGCCCTGCGCGACCTCATAGAGGAAGAATACCTGTTTTACCACCCCTCCGTCGACATGCATTTCGTCATAAGTCCTGCCTTCGGCTTCGACCTTGAAATACACAGGCGGAAAAGCGACCGGTATGGATGACGACGCAAGGATCACCTGCCTGAACAGCGCCAGCGCCCTGTCGTCGCCTATCGAGGCTATCTTGCCCATG
>CAZAEH010000043.1:0-8090 GCA_964484255.1 uncultured Planctomycetia bacterium | reverse complement strand
TCCCCCGCCTCAAGATTCCTTGAGCCGTCGGGGTTGATGTAGTAGCTGAAGTCGCCTTCAAAACATATTTTGCCGTACTTGCCGTCTGGGGTCTTGAAGTAACAAAAATAGCTACTCCCTCTAAAGCTGGGCCTATGTTCGGCAGGAGTAAACGTCGAGGCATATCCGGTCTCCGGAGCTTCGGTCATAAGATCGAAGTTGGCATACGGATATGTGCTTTCCGAATTACTTTCGAAAGTTGGATATCCTTCAAAATATATAAATCCGCCGGGATCTTTCATAGTATAGGTGCGTTTATTATTATCGTTTGTGCCTAATACTATGTCTACAGGAATGTCTTCGTCAACAGGGAAATACCATCTTTTGGCAAAAGACCAGCCGCACTGCTTGCCTGAGGATTCTTTTCGTTTTTTACTGGGGATTTTGGCGCTTCCAGTATATTGAAGTTTTGACGGATTCCCAACAGGAATTAGATAGATAAGGATATCGTTTCGCTTGATTGTCTGGTTCCTTATCATTTCTTCATATTTTTCAATCGGTATCTCGGTTTCCGGGGTAATTATTTGGGCTTGCGCCAATAATTCTTCATCCGATAATTCTTTTGGCGGGAGAGGCCCGAATATATCAACGCTTGTGCTGTGATAGCCCTCTTTCACGGCCTCAATTTGCAAATGCTTCCCCTCGCCCTTCCAGGAAAATGCTTCTCCCTGCGCCAATATTTTATATTCCTTATTTTCAATAGACTGCATTTGAGACTCTGATTTGCTATAATCCAGATAGGTGGTCGAGACATTAATTACAACTTCCACCGAATCTGTGAAAGGGTTTCCATTTTCATCAAGTATTCTGCCGGAAATATCAACCCCATGGACGATTTTGATGGGCCTGCAATATCCGCTGTTGCATACTATCATTAACAATATAATGAGGCACGTAACGGTTTTTTTGTTCACTTTATAATATCCTCCGTTTATTTGTTATTAACATCTTCCGGCATGTTTTCCGGATCAATTATGTGTCCGTAAAACTCCATCACATCATAGTAGTATTCTTCGCTTTGGCTACCATGCTTTCTTATACCATACGGGTGTTCATCTAAGCTCTTGAATTGATTGCTGCTCATAATTACATCATTATAGATAGTCTTTACCCTAGAACTCCCCAGACCGCCTTGATACGGTCTTGCCGCCGACATAATCGCATTATTTATAAATCCATAATCGTCATCGAGAGGTGTCGGGAGACTTAATAACACGTTATCCAATGGGAAAGCTACCCACACAGCTGCATCTTCAGGACAGTATGTATTGTATACCTTGTCTTTGACTGCCTTCAAGGATTCAGCATATACATTATCAAAATATCCGAGCCTATAGGGTTTGCCTTTAGCTGAATATTTCCCGCAAAATACTTCTTCAGGAACCGCCGCTTCATGAAGTATTAGATTATCTACGATCTCTTCATTATTGGTACCGAGAATCCTCAATGCGTAACAACCCAGATTCGCCCCTAATGAATGCGCAAATAAATCGAGTTTGGCATCGGGATATGACTTTTTCGTGTTTCTTATTATATCCGCAAAGACATGGCCTGTACGATACGAGGACAGCCAGTCGGTATTAAACAAAAGTACGGAATGTTCGACCTTCCAAACAACACCAATAAATCCTCCCCTGTAGCCGGTCCTATAAAGTCTCTTGAAAATAATAGCCATGTTATCAAGAGATTGATTAATTGTATTATTATATCCGTGGGTCCATATAATTACCCTATCGGGGTCCTCAGGGAATCTTGAACCATAACCTTTTTGCTCTCTTATAACTTTATATCTCAACAAACCGTCGCCCCGATCCGTGGGGCCTTCCTCGTCACCGACTACATAAGTATACCTGGTATTATAAACCTTAAACATTCCCTTGACATTAACCAAAGTAAAATACGCCTCATCAAGAACAACCCTTCTCGAGGTATCGCCGCTGATAAGCTCTGCCTCAAGGATAAGCTTGAGAGTACCTTCTTCTACCCCTTCGAATATACCATAAAAGTTACCGTCGGAGTCGAACCACGACGAGTCGAGAAGTTGGCCTTTTTTTTCGGGATCGTTGTCGAGAGGAAGAGTAAATTTCATTTCCTGCTGATATTGCTGGATAGAACTATCAAGATCACAAAGATATGTTTTGGCGCCATATTCTCGCATATCCTTAACCCTTCCAAACACCCTGATCTTGCCTTCTCCCTCGGCCCTAAGATAGAACTTAACGCTCTGGTTATTAACCCATTCTTTTATGTTGGGAATGGCAATATTAAGTGGCATGAAGTCTTCGAGATCGCGGATGCCGTTGATAACGTCATTATTGTAGTCATAACCGCTACCTTTCTCTCCGGTCTTTTCGTCCAGGCTATTTAAATTAACGCCGGAAATAGTATTCGGGTCGTCGTCATGCACATCCGACTCATCATAATCGTCATCATCATTCACCCAGAATACACAGCCGGGGGAAACCATCTCACAAGCATTATCATCGCCGCCAAGTAAACCGTCATTGTTGGAGTCAACCAAAATATCGCCCGTAAGGCCATATTCCAGATCGGCCGTAAAGAACCTGCTCCATTCTCTTCCGCCGCCGTAGAATTCCGTAGTGTAAGACGCGACGTCAACATCCATCAAAAAGTCCTTATCGGGTTCGAAATCATTCAATATGACGTATGCGCAGTTGCCCTTGTCCTCATCTTCGATATCGGACCACGTAACGTCTTTCCCAAAATTCCCATAAAGAGGTTTGAGAGACTGGCCGTTTACTTTGTAGTCATCTAAGTTGAGCTTTAGTTTGCGCCATGCATCATCTACCCAAAAATTATCGGAGAATAGAGGATCGTTCTCTATAAAACGGCAGTTCTTCAGGAGAATGATGAAAGGGATATCCTTTGAAGGCGGGGTATGTAGGGTAATAACGGTTTCAACGCTTTGGACGGTATCGTTCGAAGAATAATGGCCGTTACCTGTTCTGTTTTTGCGTAATTCGAGTTCATATGGACTCATAAAAAACCAAACATAATGAGCGCGGTTTGAATAATTATTATAGAAAGACCTCGGTTTATTGTAATAATAATAACAGCCCTGGTAAAACAAATGAGCTCCTGAATAACTTTCTGAATACCAGTCATACCAAAACTCCCGATAATTTTCCTCGGGGTACTCCCAATCGGAAAAATACTGGCCGCCGGGAGACTCGTAAAACAGGTCCTGATTATACATCATGGCATTGACAGGCACGGTATAAATATTATTAGTATGGTCTTCTTTTATCCTGTATCCCCCGTTCGTGTACATATCCACAAACATCTGGTAATAATAATACCCCGCCCTATCCTCATATGCCTTGCCGTCTTCAGGCTTGATGACGACTTTAAGCTCATTCTTGCCGGAGTGGCTTTCGGGATCGACTTTCATTATAATGTATTCGGCGGAATCGGCGTTTATCTTCTTCCTGCGCGCCTCGCCCGGGGATATCAGCGTTGGGCCCTCGAATGTGCCGGCGCTCTTATTAAGAGTACAGGACTGGCCGTTGACCGTGATAGAAGATATCCCGGCATCCTTATTGAACCTGCCGCCTATTTTGAGCTTATTCTCGGTAATTACCTGGTCGGAATACGGGGAAGTGAACACTACATCTGAGGAACTTGTTGTGTATTGTGAGGTGCCGCCCTGGTACTGAGGCGAGGTATAAGTTGTTGTAACAGCAGTAAGAACCTTACGCCTCGGACCCGGTTCAGAATATCCCTCGGCAGTCAGGCTTGAATTAAAAGCAACGGTCTCGACTAAGCTGCCGCCCCCTAAATTGATCTTCTTCTTTTCGGAACTGACAGAATAAGATACCAATCTCCTCCTGCCGTTAATATCGGTCATGTCTATCAGGAAGGTATTGACCCCGTCCTTGAGCCGTATATCTTTTATCTCAAAACCGTTATCGACTATCTCGACCGGCTCGCCTTTGAACTTGATCAGCTTGGCCTGGAAGTTATCTTTCAGCCGGCCTTTGAGGTCAAAATGGTCATCATAGACAACGCTCGACTGGGCAGGAGAAATAGACTCAAACCCCAACGGAAGGCTCAAGTCAATATCCGACCCTGAGGTCGTTTCCGCCGGGATCAAGCTTAGTAAAATTATTGAAATTACGAGGGATGTGAGCTTTTTTGACATAATGACGTAACTTTATAAAGTGTCATTAGTCTATCTGCTATCCTTAGGATTGTCAACAAAAATCTGCCTGCTATATCTTGCGCGCGTCGTAAGCCCAATGAAGCAGGGCCTGGCGCTGTTTCCTCCTGCAATCCAAGTCTCCCGGGCGGCAATTCTTCTTTACCGCCATTACGTGGCGCTTAATGGCCTTCCACCTCCTTATCTGCCGGTCATCCTCGGCGGGTATGCGGCGGCCCATGTAATAACGGCAATACCACTGGAACCATCCGCGGGGATCATCGGGGTATATCCATCCTCTATCCTGCCATGCCCTAAGCGGCAGGGATGCGTTGACTTTGAAATAATTGAGCAGCGGATTTCTCTTCTTCGGCGAGAGTTTTGCTTTCGTGAACCAGTCGCGCGGGAATTCCTTACGGCAGTCAGTCATGTATTTTCCGCCGAAGACCCCAAGACGCAGCATCTCCTTCGGGGTCAGCTCGGGCTTGAATTCAGGGTCGAATTTCTTGCCCATAGGGGCCGTCAGGTAATAAGCGTAGCCCTGTTGCATCTTATCATTGACGATGATTCTTTTCACTCTACAACCTGTCCCTAATTGACACGTCCCAAAGTGGCACGTCCCCTTAATACAGGGTGACCTCGTATATCTCGCAGGTGCCGTCGCCGGAGTTGCCCGGGAAATAAAGGTCAAAGTTGCGTATGGCCTGCAGGTCCACGGTCTTGTTCCCGGACTGGTTGCCGTAGATCGTCCTGATCATGAACTGGTCGAACGGGTAATCATATGTCATGACGACCCCGTCACCGACGTTGGGCTCGGACGAGAAACTTTCCCCGTCGGCGCCTTTTACGCCCTTGTACTCAAGCTTGCCCAGTTCGTTCGCGCCCGACTCGTTCATGAAGAGCGAAAACGGCAGGTTACTCGACACCGACATCTTTATTTTCATGCCTTTGTATCCCTGCAAGTCAACCGATGTATCCCCATTCTTGACCTTTAGATCGCAGGGGATGTTGAACCCGCAACCCCAGCCGCTGCCGGTAGTAACCTCGCATTTCAGGAAAACCGCGCCTTCGGCACAGGTCTCTTTGGAGAGCTTGAAACCAGCTGCAGACGATCCGTCCGCCCATATGCCTATACGCCTGACGTTCAGCGCAGATATATCGCAGAACGGCGCGGATGGCCTGGCCACGGGCTTGTTGTTAACGGGAGCGTAACCGCTTAATGACACCGCCTTGTCAGGGTAGGGCAGTTCGGATTTTTTGTGGACGGTATCTGCCTGTTTGTTGGTCTTTTTCATCTGTTCGGTAAGGATCTCGTATTCCTTATCGTAGATATCCACTATGCCGTAATTACTGTTCTCACCGTCAAAGCTGCGTCCCTGCGGCGACTGGTCGAAATAATCGAACCAATGGTAACCTACCAGGTACGGGAACTCCATCACCTGCGTGACGTATTTGTCGAACCCGGTCGCCCTGTCGGCCTGGGTCTTGACGGTAACGTCCGCGCCCTTGGTATTCTTGTCGCCGCTGCGGTTCTCCATGGCCCTGTAAGAGAACTCGGTTATCATTATGGGCTTCTTGCAGATAAAATAGTAATTATCGAAGAGCTGCCTGTCCACCTTCATGTTCTTGCAGTAATAGTTGACCGAGACGATGTCGCAATTCTCGCCGCACGCCCTGGCCACGCCGTCAGGGGCATTGCAGGCAAAACGCACGCCCAGGATAAGGTGGTTGGGGTCGTATTTCCTTATGGTGTCGCATATGACGGAAAAATATTCGTCCGCGACGAGCCCGGCGAACTGCTCGCGCGCTTCCCTCGACTGCGCGCCGCGCACCTTCATGAAATCATCTATGGATTTGCCGTAGGCGCACTGCAGGAACTCCTCGAGCTTCTTCCTCCCGGGGGCGTTATCCGGCAGACGCGAATATTCGTCGAGCAGGAGCGGCGCGTGGCCCGTATACCAGCCGACATCGCCGTACCACGGCAGTTCGTTGTCGACATAGTATCCTATAAGGTATTTCGCGTCCCTGAACCTCTTGCACTTGCTCGCAACTGTCGCCTCCACGTTCTCGATGAACATCGGGTCGAATACGTCCACAAGGCGGTGGTCGGTGGTCGAGGGTATCCCAAGCATCACGGTAAAAGGCAGGTCGTAGTAGTACGTGGCCGCGTCCGACCACGAGCCGATGGTATTGAATTTCCATTTCTTCAGCCGCTTTACGGCGTCTTTCGCCCAATCTTCCCGGCTCTTGTATTTTTCCGAGACATCATAATACTGCGAATTCTGGAGCACCGCGCCGTCCTTGTCGAGAACGACGTTGACTCCCTTGGAGATAAACGATCTCCCCGAAGGATCCACCAGCCAGTATTTATCACCCTTCTTCTCTACCTTGAAGAATTTTTTGCCCTTGGGTATCGATACGCGTTTCGGGAGGTTCTTGTAGGGCTTTCCGGTATTGAACTCCATCTCCCATATCGAAAAACCCCAGGCGGTAGCCCTGTCCGCGCAGTCTATCTTTATGAACTTGCATTCGGCGGGTCTCTTGAAATTTATCCTGATATCCTCGCCCTCGTTGCCGTCGGAGACCTCGGCAAGCGCCTGCCATTGCGCGCCGTCAAGCGAGCCGAGTATCTTGTAGGTATATGCCGAGGCCGTCTCCCACTTTATACGGATGCCGGAAAGGGTCACGGGCTCCTCAAATTCCACCTGGAGCCATTGGTCGTTCTTCCACTCCGACTCCCAGCGCGTGCGGTCCTTGCCGTCCGCGGCTTTACCGGGAAGGTTGTTGTTGTAATCGGACGATGCCGTGATCGATCTTACGGCAGGGGAAGGTGAACCATCCGCACAGGCCGCGGAAAAAACGAACAGGAATGACAACAGGACCATAAAGCCGGCAAGCTTTTTCATGTGTCTCCTTTCGGTATTATAAATACGGGCACTGCCCTCCGTTTTCCAGGATAAGGCAGTCGCGGCCGCATGCCTGCGTCTTTACGAAAACCTCGCTGTCCGGCACGGCGGCCATTATATCGGCTTCCACCTTCCTGCAGATGTCATCCGCCTTCGCGAACGGCATCTCCAAAGGAAGCGTTATCTTCAGGTTTATGAACTTCTTGTGCCCCGAGCTGCGCGTCCTTATGTCGCTGAAACCGCAAAATAGCCCTGCATTCTGCGCCAAGCTTACTATCACATCCATCTTGCTCGGTTCCTCTATAGAGGCATCGAGCAGGTTGAAGAACGCCTTCTTGGCAATACCGAAAGACGGTATCGCGATGACAATGCTTACCAGTATCGCGACGCCGGGGTCAAGATAGAGCGCTATGCGGTCCTTCCCGGCGGATGTCAGCATCATAGATGCTACGAACGCGCAGGCAATGGCAAAGGATATCACTCCCTCAAGCAGGTAGTGGATACCCTCCGCGCGCACAGCAGGGGAACGGCTCTTCCTTCCCATCATTAATATATAGTATGAACCCCCGAAATTCAATGTGAAACTCAGGATGCTGGAAGCCAGGCCGAGCCACGGGTTGGTGATATGTTCGGGATGCGCCAGGGACTTTACGGACTGCGATATCATCGCGAATGCGATACCGATGAGCACTATACCCTCTATCCCCTCGCAGACGTTCTCTATCTTGCCGTAACCGTAGTTGTGCATAATGTCCGCGGGGCGGTGGGCGAGTTTCAGCGAATAATAAAGGATTATCGAAACGCTCAAACCTGTGACCGTTATCGCGAAATCCGTCGCGATGGCGAGGGAACGCACTATCGCGAATGCCGTTCCCTTGAAGATGAAGAGCACGATGTTGCACCAAAGGCTGACGAGCGCGGCCCGCATCACGTATTCCTGCCTGTTGATATGGCTGGCTTTTTGCATCTACGCCTTTCTTATTCTT
>CAZAEH010000042.1:0-8179 GCA_964484255.1 uncultured Planctomycetia bacterium | reverse complement strand
TATTGAAAAACGCTTCCGGCTTGGATGTCACATCGGATGGCGGAAAATACATCTTTTATGTCTTGGTCTCCATGATCTTCGGCGTTACTTTCGGGATAAAACTCATGGAGAGGGGGGAGAAGGGCGCGCAGGAGTCTTACGGCAGGCTTTCTGCCACGGTCCCTGAAGCCGGCCGGATACAAAAGGAAGAGAACGGCCACGAGAATCTGCTTATAGGGATGATAGACGAGGACAAACTCAAATATATGGGTTCTGTCGTCCTGGGGTTGAATGACGCCCTGGTGGAATTTACCGGGGCGCTTGCCGGTTTTACTTTTGCCCTGCGCGATTCAAGACTGATAGGCATGGTCGGCCTGATAATGGGATTTTCGGCGTCGCTCTCGATGGCCGCGTCGGAGTACCTTTCGACTAAGACCGAAGGGGAACAAAAGAGCCCTTTAAAGGCATCGATATACACAGGGGTCGCGTATGTATTTACTGTCATCGCGCTCGTGCTGCCGTATTTTGTGATGAGCAATTGTTATATCTCGCTTGCGCTTACGATCGTATTCGCAGTCGTGCTGATCTATTTCTTCACTTTCTACTATTCTGTCGTAAAAGAGATACCGTTTGCAGCGAGGTTCATAGAGATGTCCGCGATAAGCCTCGGCGTTGCGGCGCTGAGTTTCCTGATCGGGCTGGCTGTCAGGAACGTGCTGAAGGTGGATATATGATATCTTACACTGATAGATTAAGGGAAAGAGGGCTTAAGCTGACCCCTCGCAGGAAAGCGATAATCGCTCTTTTTGAGGATTGCAAGAGCCATTTGACGGCCGAAGAAGCATGGAAAAGGCTGAAAAGGAAATTCGACCGTTGCGGTCTTCCCGGTGTCTACCGCAACCTGGAAAGCCTTGTCGATTGCGGGGTCCTGACAAGGGTCCAGCAGTTTGACCGAAGAAAACATTACGGGTTATGCACGGCTGAACACGGCAGCCACCACCACCACATTGTATGCGTAAAGTGCGGCAAGGTAGAGGAAATGCCGGGTTGCAGCCTTTCAGGTAAAAAGAAGATAAAGGGATATACAGTGGTCAGCCATTACATGCAGGTCAACGGTGTCTGCGGCAGCTGCTCTGAAAAATAATTTTTTGCCATTACACAGAAATTATTTCCATTTATACCAAAAGACCAGGAGGTATCATATGTTAAGGCGTGCCGTTGCCTGCGCGTTGTTTGCGCTGGTGTTATATGCTCCCGAAGTTTTTGCCAGGGATAGTAATGGTAGGCTTGAAGTGGTTACTACCCTGTTCCCTACATATGATTTCGCCAGGCAAGTAGGAAGGGATAAGGTCGATGTCAGCTTGCTGCTGCCGCCGGGAGTGGAACCGCATACTTTCGAGCCTAAGCCGCAGGATGTGGTAAGGATCAATAAGGCGGATGTGTTCATTTATACCGGCAAATATATGGAGCCATGGGCAGAGGACCTTGTAAAAGGCATCATCGGTAAAGGTCCGACGGTCGTGGATGCGAGCGCGGGCATCAAATTGATGGATGAAGAAGAGGACCACGACGAGGACCATGATGAGGAAGAAAGCGGACACGGCCACCATCACCACCACGGCGGTAAGGACCCGCATATATGGCTTGACCTGGGCAATGCGCAAATAATGGTCGAGACCATTGCCAAGGCATTCGCCGGAAAAGATCCGGGCAACGGGGCTTATTACCTGAAGAATGCCGCGGAATATAATGCGAAACTGGCGGACCTCGATAGGCGGTATAAAGAGACACTTGCCAAGGCGAAATATAAGACTATAATATATGGCGGGCATTTTGCTTTCGGGTATTTTGCCGGGAGATACGGTTTGGAGCATGATTCACCCTATGAGGGTTTTTCACCTAACGCCGAACCGAGCCCGAAGGCGATCGCGGAACTGATAAAGAAACTTAAAGGGTCGGGCATTAAATACATCTATTACGAAGAATTGCTCGATCCTAAGGTAGCCAGGACCATATCGCAGGAGACTGGAGCAAAGCTTGAACTGCTCCATGGCGCGCACAATGTTTCGAAAGACGAACTTAAGTCGGGAGTGACTTACATTAGCATAATGGAAGATAACCTGAAGAAGCTTAAAGTGGGGCTGGAGTGCCGGTAAAGATCGTCGAGATAAAGAATGTAACCGTCCGCTACGGCGGGGTAGAGGCCCTTTCCGGGGTCACTATCGATGTCGAGGCCGGCGATTATGTAGGGATAGTCGGCCCCAACGGCTCAGGCAAGACGACATTGGTCAGGGCGGTACTGGGCCTTGTGCCGTTCGAAGGAGAGATCCTTTTTGGCGGGGGCAGGCGCTTATTTGAATTCACGTTAGGCCAGCACATCGGATACCTGCCCCAAAAGATGTCGTCTTTGGACCAGCGTTTTCCCGCTACCGCGATGGAGATAGTCGTCTCCGGCGTATATTGCTGCAAGCGTTTCCCCAAGCGTCTTGCGCATGAGGACTACCTGGCCGCGGGAGAGGCCATGAAGGCGCTTGGCGTCGAAGACCTCGCCGGACGCAATATCGGAAAACTTTCCGGTGGACAGCAGCAGCGCGTACTGCTGGCAAGGGCATTGGTCCACCACCCGAGGTTATTGATACTTGATGAACCTACCGTAGCGCTCGACTCGCGCTCGAGGGAATCGTTCTACTCTACCGTCGAATACCTTAATAAGCAGCAGGGTGTTACCGTAATTATAGTTTCGCATGATCTCGAGACGGTGCGGAAATATGCGACCAAGATCATACATCTGGACAGGGAGGTAGTGGCGGCATGATCGAACTATTGGGACAGGTCAGGGAAGCCGTCCAGTACGGGTTTGTCCAGCGCGCGGTGATCGCGGGCTGCTTCATGGCCCTCGGCTGTTCTTTCCTGGGGGTCTTCCTGGTCCTGCGCAGGTTCTCGCTTATAGGCGACGGCCTGGCCCACGTAAGTTTCGCGACGGTCGCGATCGGACTGCTTTTGCACGCGCAGCCGATGGTAGTTTCCATACCGCTGGTGGCTCTCGCTTCATTAGCGATACTGGAGCTCAACGAAAAAGCGAAGGTATACGGCGACGCTGCCATAGGGCTCGTATCGTCTTTCGGTATTGCCCTTGGCGTGATCATCGCTTCCACGGCAGGGGGGTTCAATGTCGACCTGTTCAGCTACCTTTTCGGTAACATACTTTCCGTCAGCGCTTTTGAGGTCCGGTTGACCGCGATGATCTCGGTTATCGTGGTGCTGGTGACGGTGTTGTTCTACCACGACCTGTTCTCCATAACTTTCGATGAAGATTACGCGCGGGTGACCGGTATCAAGGTCAGGGCCGTCAACAAGCTGTTGATCGTACTGACCTCGCTTGTGATCGTATTGGGGATAAAGATCGTCGGGACGATGCTCGTCTCGAGCCTTATCATCCTGCCGGCTATATCGGCGCTGCAGGTTGTCCGCAGTTTCAGGGCAACTATAGCGCTGGCCGGGATATTTGCCGTCCTGTCGGTGCTGGTGGGGGTTTTTGTTTCATATGTGCTCAATTATCCTTCCGGGGCTACTATTGTAATGGTAAATTTCGTATTTTTTATGGGGTCCTTCCTGTATGGCAGGCTCAAGGGTTAAAAAATTCGACCTTTTGCTTATTCTCTTGCTGGGCCTTCTGGTTCGCCTGATCCCTCTCTTTAATGCCGTAGATTGGACGGACCTTTATGGCGTGCAGGCGCTCCCGATACTGGACCACCGGAATATTTACGCCGTAACAAATGAACTATTCCCTTATTCTCCGGTTTCCATGTTTTTGCCTGCCTCATGCGCTATATTATCGACCATACTCGAGCTGCCTTTTTACATAACCATGAGGTTGCCGGCGATAACTGCGGATATATGCATCGGCTTGTCGATATATATTGCTTTGGCAAAACTCGGGAGGGGGAAGGCGGCTCTTTTTGCGGGATTGCTGTATGCCCTGAACCCGGTATCTATCCTTATATGTTCTTTCCACGGTAATATAATGCCCATTGCGGTATTGTTCTCTTTCCTGGCGTATACCGTATTGTTGAGCGGGGAGGAAGAGAATTACAGGTTATCCGCATTGTTACTGGGAGTTGCCATAGGCTTCCGCGGGTATCCGATACTGCTACTGCCGTTATTTGTCATTAAGACGGGACTTTCTTTAGACAAGAAGGTGAAGTATATACTGTATTCTACGATACCTACCGTATTATCTTTCATACCGTTCTTGCTCCTGGATTACAGGTCCGTCCTGAAAGAGGTATTTGCGTATTCGGGTTTCTCGGACTACGGCATCGGCGCTTTGTTGAGGGCGGTTTATTCTTTTGTTAATAGCGATGTTTTTGTTACCCTTCCCGGAGACCTGCTCGCAAAGATCTCGGCTTGCACAAAAGTCCTTTTTTTTGTATTTTACGTATCTGTATTGGTCTTTGCCGGAAGGAAGAGGCTCGTGTCCCTTATCCTGGCGGTTTTTCTCGCGTTCTATTCAATATATACGGGTATCTCGTCCCAGTATCTCATATGGATCCTGCCTTTTGCTTTCCTGGCCGGGGATAGGATGCTGAAATATTACATGGTCTTCACCACCTGGGCGCTGGTCAACTTCTACCTGTTGTATCACCCGCACATCATTTTAGGCAGGATGGGAATGGCGAACCTGCCGATGACGGGTTTATTGAAAGGGGAAATAATCTCGTTGAGCATGTTTTGGCTGGTATGCGCAGCTTGGACGGCCATGATACTGGCAGGGAAAGACCGGGAAGCCGGACGGGACCTTTTATAAGGAGGCAGGCGGGTGTTAATCAGGTATATTAGGTCATTGCGGTTATCAGAGAAAGCTATCATGGGGTTTTTCATCCTTCTGTATTTGATCGAGGCCGTATATATCTTGACTATGGCTAAATGAACGTATTGTGATAGAATAGTTGCCGATGGAAAAGAAGAGAGTATTGGGGTTTCGGGACATTACGCTTTTCGTCTTCTGCTCGATATTCGGCCTTGAGGCGATATCGGCGTCGGCGGCGATCGGCCCTTCGGCTTTATCCTGGTGGCTGATAGGTATAGCCTGTTATTTCCTGCCTTCGGGGCTGATATCCGCGGAATTGGGGTCGGCCTATCCCGAGCAGGGAGGCATGTACGTCTGGATCAAACGGGCATTCGGGAATAAATGGGCCGCCAGGGGCACATGGTATTATTGGATATCCCTGCCCGTATGGCTGCCCGCGATATACATAGCCATCGCCGAGATCCTCGGGCACATGTTCTTCCCGGGCCTCGGACTCCGGCAGCAGATAGTTATCGGGATCATTCTTGTATGGACGGCGGTCGGGATAAACCTTTGTCCGCTTAAGGTATCGAAATGGATACCTAACATAGGCTCTGTCGCGCAGTTCGCGGTAGTTGTCGGCATGATATGCGCTTCCATAGCGTATTTTCGCGGCTGCGGACAATTCGCCAATGAGATCGGGTTCGCGGACATGCTGCCCAACCTTGGCGCGGCCATCGTATTCATTCCCGTGATAATCTATAATATCCTCGGGTGCGAGCTCGTATCCGCGGCGGCGGGGGAGATGAAACATCCCGCCCGCGACATCCCGAGGGCCCTGATCCTGTCCGCCCTGGTGATAGCCGCGTTATATCTGATAACTACGTTCGCCGTACTTGTCGTCATACCGGTCAAGGATATAAATATCGCTAGCGGTATACTCCAGTTGTTCATGGTAGCACTGGACGGCTACCGGATGAAGCATATAGTGACTGTCGCCGCGGGCTCGCTCATATCGGCGGCGTTGTTTTCGGGTATCGTCGCGTGGACCTTGGGCCAGAACAGGACCGTAGCCGAGTCCGCGAAGAACGGCGAATTACCGTCAATACTCGGTAAGACCAACAGGGAGATGGTCCCGGTCGGCGCGTCGGTCGTCTCCGGGGTAATATCGACCGCGGTCCTTATCATCTACGGGTTCATAGCCGGCAGCGCGTCAGAACTTTTCTGGCATACGGTCTCGTTCAGCCTTATCGCGCAATTGTTCTCGTACCTGATGCTGTTCCCGGCGTTCATTATATTAAGGTTCAGGGATAAGGACGTTCCCAGGCCGTACCGGGTGCCGGGGCCGGGATGGTTCGCGGTGCTCCTGGCCGTCATGGCCGAGACATTCGTACTGTTCGCCATCTTGATCCTGACCTTCCAGCCGGGGCAGGATTTCGCGAGAACGGCTTTACCTGTATTGTCCGGGATAGCGGTCGTTATTGTTATCGGAGAGATAATTGTCAGGAGAGTCCGCCACGAATAAAAAAATACGTATCTGCACATTCGGATGGCCGATGGCCGATTTATAGTAAGTCAATGATGTCACTCGCCGCGGCGCTGGTGGAGTAACGGCGAAGGCTTTATCCCTGAGACTCAAAAACCCACAAAATCCTTCCAAAATATTAAAATAAATCCGGGGTATTCACAGAAACTTGTTGACAAACTATTGAAATGCCACTAAAATAGTAGCAGCTTAATCGGGAGACGGTATTTTAATGAAGATTTTAACTAAAGATACAGATTATGCGGTTCGGGCATTGATTCTTTTGGCAAAAGAGAAAGATAGTTTTTTGTCAGCAAAGAACATATCCGAAACTTTAAATATTCCTTACCACTTCCTGCGAGCTATTCTGCAGAAGTTAATACAGGCTGGATTTGTGGAGTCAAAAGAAGGCGTGTCCGGCGGTGTCCGCATAGTCAAGAGTCCGGCAAAAATACGCATAATGGATTTGATAAAAGTTTTTCAGGGTGATTTCGAATTGTCGGACTGTATGTTCAGACAAAAAATATGCCCTGACCGAAAGACCTGTGTTTTAAGGGAAGAAATAAAACGGATAGAAAATATGGTCGGTAAAGAATTTGAAAAATTGACCATTGGTAAATTAATACAGAAACTCAAAAAGAAAACATAAAAGTTTTCTAAAAGAAGGAGGAAACTATGGGTATGTTTTGTTTTCAGTGTCAGGAAACCGTAAAAAATACCGGCTGTACGATTAAGGGTGTTTGCGGTAAGGATGAAAGATCCTCAGATTTAATGGATCTGCTAGTCTATGCTTTACAGGGGCTTTCTATCTATGCGGAGAAAGCGGATTCTCTGGATAAAAAATACGGCGTATTTACCTGTCAGGCTCTTTTTTCAACGATTACTAACGCAAACTTTGATGAGGACAGGATCGCAGACCTTATTAAGAAGGCTCTTGTGTTGCGTGATGAAGTTAAAGGCAAGGTGCAGATTTCAGAAGAAGGCTTGCATGATTCAGCAGTATGGTCAGCAGAAACAAAAGAAGATTTTATCAAGAAGTCGTTAGAGGTAAGCCCTCTTTCCTACAGTGATAACGAAGATATCCGATCATTGAAGTCATTGCTTTTGTACGGGTTAAAAGGCATAGCCGCATATACGGATCATGCCTCTGTTTTAGGTCAGTACGATGAATCTATTTTCAGCTTTATGTATAAAGGACTTGCGGCTATCGCTAATAATTCATCAGCCGATGAATTGACAGGACTCGTACTTGAGGCTGGTGAAAACGCAGTAAAGGCTATGGCTGTTCTGGACAAAGCTAATACCGAGAGCTATGGCAATCCTGAAATAACAAAAGTAAATCTTGGAGTCAGGAATAATCCCGGTATTCTCATCTCAGGGCATGATTTAAAGGATATGGAAGAATTGCTGAAACAAACCGAGGGTACAGGTGTAGACGTTTATACTCACAGTGAAATGCTTCCGGCAAATTATTACCCTGCTTTCAAAAAATACGATCATTTCGTGGGTAATTACGGCAGTTCATGGTGGCATCAAAACCAAGATTTTGAAACTTTCAATGGCCCCATCCTGATGACGACAAACTGTATCATTCCGGTAAAGGATTCCTATAAAGACAGAATATTTACTACCGGCATGGCTGGTTATCCGGGTGTTAAGCATGTACCTGACAGAAGCGAGGGTGGTAAAAAAGATTTCAGCGGGATTATTGAGCTGGCAAAGAAATGCCAACCGCCAAAGGAAATTGAAACCGGTGAAATAGTCGGCGGTTTCGCTCATAATCAGGTTCTTGCTTTGGCAGATAAAGTTGTCGAAGCTGTTAAATCAGGGGGCCTATCCCTGTTGAAACACTGTGTCTATGAGCAAACCGTCTCAAACCAAGGCCC
>CAZAEH010000041.1:0-8731 GCA_964484255.1 uncultured Planctomycetia bacterium | reverse complement strand
GAGATACGCAAAATATATCTCCAGCAGGCAAAATGATAAGCTATCTTTCGCAGGAACCCGCGAAAAAATATTCGCGGATAAAGAACATACTCTTCGGCGTGGAACTTGTGATAACGTTCCTCTTCCTGTATATAATGGCGACACAGGGCCCGTCCATGTGGATAAGGAATTTTGCGGAACGCATCTCGGAGAACCCCTGGGTCTCCACGGCCGTGTATTATCTTGTCTTCGGGGCGATATTCAGCGCGGTGACCTTTACCCTGGACATGTACCAGGGCTATTCGATAGAGAAGAGGTTCTTGCTCTCCAACCAGAACTTTTTCGGATGGTTCAAGGACTACCTGAAGAAACTCCTGCTTAGCGGGGTGATATTCTTCATACTCATCGAGATGCTGTATTTCTTCCTCAGGCGCTCCGACACCTACTGGTGGGTCTGGATGGCGATATTCTGGATACTCTTTACCGTCGTGCTTAGCAGGGTGGCGCCCGTCGTGATATTGCCGCTCTTCTTCAAGGTAAAACAGGTCAACGACGAGGACCTGAAGTCTCGCGTCCTGGGCCTCGCCGCCAAATGCGGCGCCAGGGTCAACGGGGTATACGAGATAGACCTCAGCTCCAAGACGGTGAAAGCGAACGCCGCGCTCGCCGGCCTCGGCAGGACAAGGAGGATACTCCTCGGTGATACCCTGCTGAAGGAATATTCGCACGAGGAGATAGAGGCGGTCCTTGCCCATGAGCTGGGCCATCACAGGCGCGGGCACATCATGAAGATACTGGTCTTCGGCGCGCTTACGGCTTTCGCAGGGTTCTACCTTGCCGGCGCGGCCTACGAGAAGCTTTCTGTTGTCATAGGTTTGAGCGGGGTTTCGGACCTTGCGGGCCTGCCGCTCCTTTCGCTGATATTTTCGGTCTTTGCCCTTGTGATGATGCCCATACAGAACGGCCTCAGCAGGGCTTTCGAGAGGCAGGCGGACCGTTTTGCGCTGGAGATAACCCAGAACCCGGACGCTTTCATCTCCATGATGAGCAAACTCGGCTCCCAGAACCTTGCGGACAAGGAGCCGGGACGCCTGGAGGAGATATTCATTTACGACCACCCGCCCATAGGCAAGCGTATAGCGATGGCGGAGGAGTTCAAGAGGCGCTGAAGGGGGAAGGACCCGGCGCCCGCCCTGCAAAGCAGGGTTGACACCCTTTGGGATTTGTGGTATTCTACACACCACTGTTCGGGCGCTTAGCTCAGCTGGTTAGAGCGTCTGACTTACATTCAGAAGGTCAGAGGTTCAAATCCTCTAGTGCCCACCATTTCGAAGATCCCCCTGCAAAGGGGTGTTGATTTATCCGCGGGCCCGTGGTGCAGCCTGGTCTAGCACGTCAGATTGTCGATCTGAAGACCGCGAGTTCAAATCTCGTCGGGCCCGCCATAACTTCCCCTATATAGACGTAGCGAAGTACTCCGCAGCCTGCGTAGTTTGTTTTGCGCTTAAGCGCAAAACAAACAAGCGTATAGGCAAGGAGTAGGTTTAAAGTTGTTTTAGCAAGCAGCAGGAGCGGTTAAGATGCACAATTTATATTTATTATAGTAACCATAGGGCGTTAGTTTTCTAACGCCCTTTTTGTTTTTAAGGGAGGGTTTTATTATATGAAAATCTCAGAAATTAAGATAGATAATTTTAGATCTTTCAAAAATGAAACTATCAATTTAGATTGTTATAATTGTCTTGTTGGCCCAAATGGTTGCGGAAAATCGACAGTACTTACAGCCTTAAATATATTCTTTAGGAATACAGTACCTAATATGAATGTAGCTAATCTATCTAAAGAGGATTTTCATCATGGGAATATTAGTAATCCAGTTAGAATTACCATTACTTTTGACGATTTATCTTCAGAAGCAAAGGAGGATTTTAAAGAATATTTTCGGCAAGATAAGTTGATTATTTCAGCTGTTGCTGAATGGGATTCTCAATCTCAATCTGCTCCAGTAAAACAAGTTGGATCTAGACTCGTCATGTCTGATTTTGTTAATTTTTTTGGAAGAATGGAAGCAGGCGCTAAAGCGAAAGAATTAGAAGAACTTTATAACGGATTACGGAAGAAATTCAAAGATTTGCCTATTGCAAGAAGCATGGCAGATAAAGCCCAATCTTTAAGAAATTATGAAGAGAGCCATAAAGAACTTTGTGTTCTGAAAGAGAGCACGCAAGAATTTTATGGGTTTACAAGGGGTGCAGGAAGATTACCAAAATATATTCAATGGGTATTCATTCCCGCGGTAAAAGATGTTTCTACGGAACAAGAAGAAAGCAGAAAAACAGCTTTGGGGCAATTGTTAGAACGTACAGTGCGAACGAAAGTTAATTTTAAAGATCAAATGGATGGTTTAAAGAGCAAAATCTCTGAAGAATATAAAAAGATAGTTGAAAATGAAAAAGATGCATTAAAAAGTCTTTCTGCTTCTCTTGAGAATAGGTTGCGTCAATGGAGTCACCCTGGCACAAAACTAGAATTATACTGGAATTACGATGAGGACAAATCCATTTCAATAAATGATCCAATAGTAAAAATGGTGGCAGGGGAAGATAAGTTCATAGGAGAGATATCTCGTTTGGGTCATGGCGTGCAACGATCTTTGTTAATTGCACTTTTACAGGAACTTGCTGTATCTGATGACACGTTATCTCCGCGTCTATTGTTAGGTTTCGAAGAACCGGAGCTTTACCAGCATCCTCCCCAGGCTTACTATATGTCGGAATTGCTGGAAAAACTTTCAAAAGGCAATTCTCAAATCCTTATCACTACTCATAGTCCGTATTTTATTCCAAGCAAAGGATTTGAAGATGTTAAAGCAGTTAGGAAGATCAATTGCGAATCTCGCGTAACCACTTTATCCATAAGCGATTTAAATAAGAAACTAGCAGTAGCATTAGGCAAAACTCCGATATCGCTTAACGCTTTAGTTGTTACCGTTGCTCATGTTATGCAACCGTCATTAAATGAATTATTTTTTGCGCGCATACCTATTTTAGTTGAAGGTACAGAAGACGTAGGGTTTGTATCCACTTATTTTTACCTAATGGAAAAATGGATTGATGTTAGGAGATTGGGGTTGCATTTTGTAGTTGCTTCAGGGAAGAATAATATGAGCAGACCGCTTGCTATAGCTCAAGGATTTTCTATGTCAGTATTTGCTATTTTTGACGGCGACGTTTATAATGAAAAGGAAAGAGATAACAACGTTAGAGATAATAGCTGTATTCTTAAGTTATGTTCTGTCAAAAAATTTGATCCCCTTTCAAAAAATATTATTATAGAAGCAAATGTGGTAATGTGGCCTGACAACATTGGGGGAACTGTAAGAAAAGATATTGGAGAGAAAGTTTGGGATAAAGCAAAAGAAGAAGTGATGCAAGAGAACGAATGGTCTGAAATCAAAAACAAGAACAAAAATGAACTAATAATAGCTGCAATTCTTGAAAAGTTATGGAAAAATGGAAAAAAATCGAAAGTTCTTGAACAATTGTGTAATAAAATAATAGATTATGCAAATTCTAACAAGTAAATGAATTCCATTACTATCCTCGGCTTCTTAGCCGCCACATGCACCACCATAGCCTTGTTCCCGCAGATCTATAAGATCCACCGGACAAAGCACGCCCGCGACCTCTCATTCCCTATGTATATCATCTTCTCCACCGGCATCCTCCTATGGCTGATATACGGGATAATGATAAATAACCTTCCCATAATCTGCGCCAATTCCATAACCCTCTTGTCCTGTTTTTATATATTGGCCATGATGGTCAAGTATAGGTAGAGGCCTTCCTTGACCATGCCGTTCGATAGTGGTAAACTAAAAACAAATTAACCGGTAAGTGACTCAAGAAGGGAGGAAGCAATGAAACGCTTCGCCGCAACTATCATCTTCCTTTATGGCGCTGTCTTAATAATCCTTACGCAACCGGTTTTGCTTACGTGTTTTACGTCGATGTTCAATGCCCAGAACTGGATGGAGACCGTCAAGGTTTTCAACAGTTTCAGGTATTGGGCGCTTTTTGCGATAATGCTGCTTTGCCAAGCGGCATTGCTGGGTATCCCGGTAAGGCTGGGTAGCGGCAGGCCTGTGACACAAAGGCCTGTTATTTTCCTGGCCTTGGCATCCGGCCTGTTAGCCGCGATACTGGTGTGGGGAATGGTAGCCGCGTTATACGAATATACCGGCCGGAAACTCGACCTGTTCGTAGGAACATTCTTCCTGATGAATTTCAAAGAGATGAAGGATTTCCTTTTACAGGAGCGAAGCATCTGGTTGTGGTCGGCAGGCTTTATCGCGATATGGGTATTTTGGGCGGTCGTATTTTACAGGCAGGGCAGGAAACTTAAACCGAAGACTTTCGTGGAGCGCCAGTGCAAGTTCCTGCTGGCAGGCAGCGCGCTCGAGCTGTTGGTGGCCGTGCCTACGCATATCATAGCCAGGAGCAGGGATTACTGCTGCGCCGGGTTCTCGACATTTGTCGGGATAGCGGCAGGGATCTCGATAATGCTGCTTTCATTCGGGCCGGGAGTATTCTTCCTTTATGCTGAGCGGTGGAAGAAAGTCCGCGCCGGCCGCGGCAAGTAATGGATGACAACTCCTTCGAAGAGCTCGTCATTTCGGCCGTAGAGGGCCTGCCGAAAGAATTCCGCGACAAGCTCGAGAATATAGACATAGTCATAGAAGAAGGCAAAGGCGGCGGGCTCCTCGGGCTATACCAGGGAGTGCCGCTCTCCAGAAGGATGCATTATTACGGCAACGTCCTGCCGGACAAGATATCGATATTCAAGAACAACATTGAGAGCATGTGCCGGACCGAAGAAGAGATAAAGGAGACGGTCAGGAGAACGGTCATACACGAAATAGCGCATTATTTCGGATTGTCCGACGAGCACATGAAACGGTCGGGGACATACTGATAGATGAAAAGAAGAATAGAAGAAGAAACGATACTTCTGATAAGCGTGGTCAAGTGGGTCTTCCTTGCCACGGTCATAGGCGTGATAGTGGGCATTTCCACCACGTTCTTCCTGAAGGTCCTGAAATGGTGCACCTTGCTGGGGGACAGGTTCCCGTATTATTTCCTGTTCATGCCGCTGGCGTTCTTCCTGAGCGTCCTGATGATAAAATATTTTGCCCCGGACGCAAAAGGCCACGGCACGGAGAAGGTCATAGAGGCCATCCATAAGCGCGCGGGGAAGATAAAGTTCATGGTAGTCCCCATCAAACTTCTCGCGACGCTTATAACCATAGCCGCCGGAGGTTCTGTGGGGAAGGAAGGCCCTTGTGCCCAGATAGGCGGAGGACTGGCTTCGAAATTCGCGGATATCTTTAAGTTCGATAACAACGACCGCAGGAAGCTGGTCATCTGCGGCATCAGCGCCGGGTTCGCCTCGGTATTCGGGACGCCGATAGCAGGTGCCATATTCGGCGTAGAGGTCCTGTTTGTGGGCAGCCTTCTCTATGATGTCCTTTTGCCGTCATTCGTGGCAGGTATCATAAGTTACCAGATCTCCTCGGCCTTCGGGATAACGTATTTCTACCATACGCTTAATTTCGTCCCGGTCTTCTCGGAAGTCTTCTTCCTGAAGGTCATCCTCGCAGGCATGTTCTTCGGTATCTGCTCGGCGCTGCTTATAGAGATACTGAATTTCTCGGAAAGGATGTCGGATAAGATAAAAGTCTGGGAGCCGCTGAAAGGTATCATAGGCGGCGCCCTGCTTATAGGGCTTACGTTCATATTTTCCAAAGATTACCTTGGCCTGGGCCTTGACAGCATAGAAGGAGCCCTTACCGGCGCCAAGATAGTCTGGTACGCTTTCATCATCAAGATGGTATTTACCAGCATAACGCTGAGTTTCGGCGGGAGCGGAGGTATCGTGACGCCGATATTCTTCATCGGCGCTACCGCCGGCGTGTTCTTCGGCAAGATGCTCGGCCTGGATACCTCTACTTTCGCGGCCATAGGCGTCGTGAGCCTTCTTGCCGGCGCGGCAAATACCCCGATCTCCGCGAGCATCATGAGCGTGGAGCTCTTCGGCCCGAAGGTAGCGGCATACGCCACGGCGGCGTGCGTGGTCAGTTTCCTTATAACGGGGCACAGGAGCGTATATCCGTCCCAGGTATTGGCCATAAAGAAATCCGGGTCGCTCTCGGTAGATACCAGCAAGGATATAGAGGATGTGGTGGTCAAGATAAAACCGAGGGAGAAGAGCCTGACGAGGTTCCTTATAGGCCTGGTAAGGAGGAGCGAAAAAAAATGAGGACGACTATAACCTGGTGTCTTGCCGCACTTTTGGGCGTGGTGATTTGCGCGACGGGTTTTACCGCGATGTCGGATAAGGACGGCGAGCTCATAAATGCGGCGCTGACCGGCAATAAGGCCAAGGTGGAAAAGTATCTCAGGCGCGGGGCCTTTATCAACGCCAAGGGAGAGAACGCGAAGACGCCCCTCATACTGGCGATAGAGAACGAACACCCTGATGTCGCGGAACTGCTTATATTGAAAGGCGCCAACGTAAATTTTGCGGACAACGACGGGATGACCCCGCTGATGTTCGCGGCGCAGAAAGGCCAGGAGAAGATAGTGAAGTTACTGCTGTCAAAGAGGGCCAACCCCAATATCCAGCAGAGCAACATAAAATCCGTATACGCGACCGCCAACATGACCGCCTTGATGTTCGCCGTGGAGAGCGGAAAGCCCGGGATAGTCAGGATGTTGATAGAGGCAGGAGCGAACGTCAACAAGAAGAACAGGGACGGCAAGACGGCCCTGGTAATAGCCGAAGAAAAAGACGATTCTACGATAATTGATATGCTTCTCAAGGCCGGCGCAAGATAAATTTTATCATATGGAGCAAACAGATGTTTTATGGTAAAATCCCGCTATGACGTTTAAAGACCTGATGGAAGACATAAAGGGTATCGAGTTCGATACCATCAGGGTAGACAGCTATTACTATTTTGAAGCTGTAATACTCAGGGACAATCTTCCCGCGCTGGCAGAGAAGCTGGACAAAGTCTTCGGCGAAAAGATATGCCCGTCAAAGAAAAAGGTATCGCCCGAGGTGCAGCAGGCGATAGAGGATTTCGGCGGGATAAGGGACGACCAGGTCCTTTATTTCAAGAAGGACAATGAATATTCCTTTTTCGCCATGCTTTGGCCTTGGACCGACGAATACCACATCACCGTAAAAATAGGCAGAAGATGAAGACAGTTGTTTCCGTGCTTTTCCCGGTTTTGCTCCTTTGCGCGCCCTTATGCTACGCGGACGGCCTCGGTTCGCTTATCGAGGTCAGCAACAGCATGGACAATGCGCAGAAAGCCTATGATGCGGAGACCGCGCAGTTCGAGGAGCTGAAGGCTGCGCTCGAGAGCGGGGCCATAGAGAAGGGAATGTCCCGGGACGATATATTGAAGAAGTACGGTAAACCGCAGGTTTCCTTCAGGGAAGCCCTCTCCCAAAGGCAGAAATGGGTCTACAAGCCGGGCTCATCGGATTATTTTAACGGTATGAAGATATACATGTTCTTCAGCGATGACGGCCTGCTTGAAGAGATCCAAGAGATAGAGTTGATGGGCAAGTGAGGCCCGGCGATGATCCTGGACAAGCTTGTAAACTCCGAAAGATATTATAACCTGCACGCAGGTTTCAAGAAGGCCTTCGAATTCCTGCGCAGGGGCGACCTTGCCGACCTTCCCGACGCCAGATACGAGATAGACGGAAAGCGTATCTGCGCCACTATCTTTGAAGGCAAAGGCAACGGCCGCAAAGCCGCGAAACTCGAGTCCCACATACAGAACATAGATATTCAGTATTGCATATCAGGTTTTGACGAGATAGGCTGGAACCCCGCATCCGAGTGTTCCGTAAAGGACGGCGGTTATGACCCGGGAAAGGATCTCCAGCTTTATTCCGATATGCCCAAGATATGGGTCCCCCATGCACCCGGGACTTTCATGGTCTTTTTCCCCGAAGACGCCCATGCCCCGATGATCGCGGACCGCGCCTTGCGTAAGGTTGTGGTCAAGGTCTCTGTAAAATGGTGAAAAAAGCGATATATGTGTTCCTGGCGACAAGCCTCCTGTTTGCGGTGAATGCCGGCGCTTACGGCGGGATAGGTCCCGGGCTTACGGTAAAGAAATGCTACCGGCCGGACGGGTCGGTGCAGAAGGTCGAGATATTCGATGCCGACGGCAGGAAGACGGGAGAGGCTTATTACGGAGCGGACGGCAGGCTTGACAAGAATCCCGTTGATGACTGGGCCGCGGCGGAATGGCGTTATTCAGGGGACCGGCTTGCGGAAGAAAGATATTACGGGGAGGACGGCCGCCTTAAAGAAAGAAAGCTTTATAGCGAGACAGGAGACCTGGTGGACAAGGATTATTACGGAGGCGAAAAAAATATAGATGAATACGAGGAATATGATACGCAAACCTTCCCTTACGGGGAAGTCCGGATGTATGAATAACATGCGCGTCCTGCTGTTTTCCCTGGTTTTGCTTTCCGTGCCCGCCTTTGGCCATTGCGAAGACCAAAGCCAGCGTGTTGTAAATACCGCAGAAGGGCAGATATCGGATATAGACTGGGCCGGCTCAAAGATGACGGTCAAGTGGCTCAGCCAGGACGATAACGTCTTCCACGAAACGACCATCTCCGTTCCGGACGATGCCGTGATGAGAAAGAACGGCGACAG
>CAZAEH010000040.1:5752-8854 GCA_964484255.1 uncultured Planctomycetia bacterium | reverse complement strand
ACGAAACGACCATCTCCGTTCCGGACGATGCCGTGATGAGAAAGAACGGCGACAGCATAGATTTTTCCGAGCTGGAGATATCAGATGACGTTACGGTCAAGTATTATGAGGATTTTTACGGCAACGCTACCCTTATAAACCTGAACGTTACCAACCCCGACTGAACGGAGGGTGCATGCGCGTCCTTGTTCCCGTTTTTATCGCGGTTTTCGCGGCGGTTTTGTTCACCGGCTGTTCCCGGGAATGTTCTATGGGATCAAAGAAGGTGATAGAGAAAGATTCCGGCAAGACGGTAGAACTCAGGATAGGCAACACCCTTGTTGTAGACCTGCCGGGAAACCCTTCTACGGGATACAGCTGGGAGACGGTATCGGTGGACGGCTCCATCCTGCAGAGTTCCGGCAACGACGCTTTTGTCCCTGATTCAAACATGATCGGCGCTCCGGGAAAGGTCTCCCTGCGTTTCAAGGCGATGGCCGCAGGCAAGACCGCATTGAAGCTCGCCTACCGGCGCGTATGGGAAAAAGAAGTCCCGCCGTTAAAGACCTTTGAGCTGAATGTTGAAGTGGCTAAATAGCGATATGCCCGCACCTGTATTGACCGTAACGCTCAATCCTGCCGTAGACAAAACCATAAAAGGCCGGCGCGTGAAATTAAGCGCCGGGGGAAAAGGGATAAATGTCTCCCGCGCCCTCAAGGTGATGGGAGTGCGCAGTATCGCTGCGGGGCTTGCGGCAGGCGCCTCCGGGAAATTCATATTATCGGAGTTGAAAAAAGAAGGAATAAACGGCAGGTTCTCGCGGGTCAAGGGGCTTAGCAGAACGAATCTCACCGTCATAGATGCGAAGGGAAGGATAATACGCGGCATACAGGACGGCCCCGCCGTTACAAGGGAGGAATTCTCGGGTTTCAAGAAGAAGTTTACGGCGCTCCTCAAGGGGCGCTGTTATGCGGTATTCTCCGGCGCCAATGCGAACGGCCTTTGTGTGTCGGCCTACGCGGAACTTATAAGGATATCGCGGAAAGCCGGTGTAATGACTGTCCTCGATACCAGGGGAGAGGCCCTCAAGAGAGGCCTTCGAGCGTGCCCGGATATAGTCAAGCCCAACGCCGAAGAGGCGGAATATATAAGCGGGATAAGTCCCCGCACCACAAGTGATATAAGGAAGATAATGCGGATATTCCGCAAAAAAGGCGCGCGGACAGTACTGCTTACGCTCGGGGAAAAAGGCGCGGCAGCCTCTGACGGAGAACGCGTGATATTTGCCCGTCCGCCTAAGATAAGGACCGGCAACAGTGTCGGTTGCGGAGATGCTTTCCTGGCGGGGTTCATAGCGCGGCGCATCGAAGGCGGAGACCTTGCTTCTTGCTTGCGTTCAGCGGCGGCTGCCGGGACGGCGAACGCGGCAGGCATGGTTCCGGGAGCATTCAAAATAAAGGATTATAAATGGATATATTCGGGGACAACGCTCGCTTAAGGGAAGCAGTGAATTTTTTTGTATATGACACGATAAAGATATTCCTGCTGCTTGCGGTCATCATATTCGTCGTTTCGCTGGTCAGGTCGTTCCTGCCGCCGGAAAGGATAAGGAAGATACTTTCCAGCAGGGACAAGTACGCGGGGCACGTGCTGGCGTCTTTGCTCGGCATAATAACGCCTTTTTGTTCGTGCAGCGCCATACCGCTTTTTCTCGGCTTCGTGGAGGCCGGGGTCCCGCTCGGGGTCACTTTCAGTTTTCTCGTGGCCTCTCCAATGATAAACGAAGTGGCGCTGATAATGCTCCTGGGGATGTTCGGCTGGAAGATAGCCCTGCTGTATATATTGAGCGGAATGTTCGTATCTGTCGCCTCGGGCATAGCGATCGGCTTTATGAGGCCGGAAAGGCTGCTCGAGCCGATGGAGATGAAAACGTCAAGGAACCCGCTTACGGATAACATTGAGTTGAAGTGGCCGGACAGGTTCAGGTATGCGCGGACCTACACGGCTTTTATCATAAAGAAGGTCTGGCTCTATGTGGTCATAGGTGTAGGCGCGGGAGCTTTCATACACGGGTATGTGCCCACCGATTTTCTCGCCAGGTACGCCGGAGGCGACAAGTGGTATGCCGTGCCGTTCGCTACCCTTATCGGGATACCGTTGTATTCGAACGCGGCCGGGATTATACCGCTTGTCAGCGCGTTAACGGAGAAGGGCGTGGCCATGGGCACTACGCTTTCTTTCATGATGGCTGTCACGGCCCTCTCATTGCCGGAATTCATGATATTGAAGAAAGTGATGAAGACGCGGCTGATACTGGCGTTCGCCGGGATAGTCGGCACGGGAATAATATTTACCGGGTATCTTTTTAATGTCCTGTTGAAATAAATTTAAGGTATAATCATATATTGATGTTTGAACTCGATGAACGCGATATAGAAGAGACATTCGTCAGGTCCGGCGGCCACGGCGGGCAGAACGTCAATAAAGTATCCACGTGCGTAAAACTCAGGCACAGGCCGACCGGTATAGAGGTCCGGTGTTCGCAGGAACGTTCCCAGGCCATGAACCGCGTTTTCGCCCGCAAGATACTCGCGCGCAAGGTCGAAGAGCGGCTGCTCGGACGCGAATCGGAGATACAGCGCAAGATAGAGAAGATCCGCAGGCAGAAGCGCAAGCGTTCCAAAAGGGCGAAAGAGAAGATACTTGCGAACAAGAAAAAGCATTCGATAAAAAAATCATTCCGGAAGAAAATGGAGGCCGATTATGAATAGGAATACAGCCGTTGCAGCGGTCCTGGCGGTGTGCCTGCTCGCATTATCCGCCGCCGCCCACGCCATAACCTGGAAGTCCGATTTTCAATCCGCGCTTAAATCGGCGCGTGAATCGGGCAGGCCTGTGATGGTCGATTTTTATACCGACTGGTGCGGCTGGTGCAAGAAACTTGACGCCGATACCTATTCCAATGCCAGGGTCTCATCGCTTTCGGAGAAGTTCGTGTGCGTAAAGGTCGATGCCGAAAAAGAGGCCAGGCTTGCCGCAGCCTACAAGGTCACCGGTTATCCGACCGTCCTTTTTATCGACGGGAACGGGGTCGTGCTCCAGAAAGTGCCCGGCTACCTTCC
>CAZAEH010000040.1:0-5742 GCA_964484255.1 uncultured Planctomycetia bacterium | reverse complement strand
CCTGCAGACCGTTTTGCCGCGGTGATGAACAACGTCCTGTTGACGATGCCCCAGCCCGGGAAGCAGACCGGGGAGAAAGGGGGAGGTTTCGTCGTCCTGGAAGACAGGCCGAAGGGCAAGGACGGCAAACCGCTGCCGGCCAAGACGGTCGGACAGGAGTTCGTTTATAACGGTTATGTGGAATCCCGTGGAGATAAACTCCTGGTGCAGATAAATTATAAAGGCAATACCTATTTTGTAACGAAGGGGGAAAAGTTCGCGGAGTATACTGTAGTCTCGGCCGATAAGGATAAAGTCGTCCTTTCAGGCGGTAAAGGCGACACCTTCGCGCTGGAATTCAAAAAACCGTTCAAACTCGGCGAACCGTTGCATGGGATAACCCAGATATTCGGAGATGATCAGCCGGGCAAGACTGCTGCGGCTCCACAGGCGGAGCCTTCCGCTCCGGAAGTATTTGCCGGGCAGGCAAGGACAACCGCCCTCGCAATACCAGCTTCGGTATTCTCGGCGCTGGTCCTGGTATTTTATGTGTATTTTGCGATATGCCTGCAGGTGATAGCGGCCAAGACAGGCACGGCCAACGCCTGGATGGCGTGGCTTCCGGTATTTAACATATTCCTGATGCTGAATATCAGCAAGATAAAGTACAGGATGTTCCTCCTGCCGGTAGCTGTTTTTGCGCTGTTGGTTATCCCGCCTGCGGTTACGCCGATAAACGCGCTTGCCGGTCTTATACTTGTGCTGGCGATGATGCTCAACTCCATATATTTTATATTCCTGATGGCGTATGTCTGGTACAGGATATCCGTTGCGAGAGGCAAGTCGACCGGGCTTTCTGCGGCGCTCTGCATAATGATGTTCGTCTCTCCGCTGAACCTGATAGCGCTGGGATACATGGCCTTTTCAAAATAAGGGGAGATAATGTTCTGGAAGAGATTTTTCATAGTAGCAGGCGTATTGGTGATATTGGCTTTTTTTGCGCAGTTGATGGTTGCACCGCGCATGAAGGACCTCCTGACCGGTGCCGCGAAGGACCGGCTGGGCCTGGACATATCGATAGGCGACTGCAACCTTAGCGTGCTCAAAAGGAAGATAGTCCTGACCGATATCAAGGTCCTGAACCCCGGAAGGGAAGGCGATTACTTCTTCAAGGCGAAAGAAGTGAGCGCAGATTTCTACTTGATACCGATCCTTTTCAACAAACAGGTCCTTAAGACGGTCTCGCTCACCGACCCGGAGGTTATCCTGACCCTCGGTGAGGACGGGAAGTTCAAGTTGCCCGAAATGAAGAAGATGGAGAAGGGCCCGTCAAGACGCGCCGAGGACCTTCTTTTCAAGAAATTCTCGGTAACCGGCGGCAGCCTCCAATTTATAGACCAGAAGATATCATCTCCGGCGATCATAACCCGGTTCTCGGGTATAGACGGGCAGGTCGTCAATTCGGTATCGTTGTCCGACAGGAGCATTATCACAAGCATAAACGTCAAAGGCAATATAGAGGGCCAGGGGTCCTTCTCGGTTGACGGGAAGGGCAAGTTCCTCGAGAAACCGATGAGCTTCGACGGCAAAGTGAAGATAGAGAACGTGCCGTTGCCGAAGTTCTCGCCGTATTACGGGAATAACCTTTCGGTCAAGGTGAGGAAGGGCAACTTGTTCGTGGATACCGAGGCGGCATGCGATAAAGGCGCCCTGAATGTTAAGACCGGAGTAAAAATACAGGATGTCGATCTTGAGCCCGTCGGCGACCCCAACAAGACCGTACTCTTCGAGATCAAGACCAGCGATGTCATAGAGTTCCTCAGGGACGAGAACAACGCCGTGAACTTCAGTTTCGAGATAAAGGGAAACCTGGGCAAGCCTGATTTTAAATGGGGCGATGAAATGGTCCGCGCGCTGCGCAATTCGATGCTCAAGGCCTTTACGGACGGAGTGGTCAGGCTTTTAAGGAATCCGGTCAAGGCGGGAGAGAAGATAGGGGAGGTATTGGGCGGCGAGGCGGGCGAGACCGCCAAGAAACTGGGTGAAAAACTCCAGGGTATACTCGGAAAATAGGGTTGACTTACCGGCTTCGAAATTATATAATATCGAAACCTTTCAAAAATCCGTAAATTTATGCCGAGGTAGCTCAGTTGGTAGAGCGCGGGACTGAAAATCCCGGCGTGAACGGTTCGATTCCGTTCCTCGGCACCATTTCTGTATATAAAAAATAAGGAGGGAGCGGTCATGGCAAAGGCAGTGAAGAAGTCTGGGACAAAGAAGGTGGCGTTCAAGTTGATAGCCCCCTATGCCAACAGTGTGAGCGTCGCCGGAGATTTCAACAATTGGGATGTCAACGCTACACCGATGAAGAAGGATTGGAAGGACGACTGGACAGCCGCCCTTAGCCTGAAACCCGGGCGCTATGAGTATAAATTCTACGTTGACGGTTCGTGGCAGAATGACCCCAGCTGCGACGCCTGTGTGCCCAACGAGTTCGGAAGCACGAACTGCGTCGTAGAAGTCAAATAACAAAGGTTTCCCCGTATCCAGGCATTTGGGCTGGCGTAGCTCAGTTGGTAGAGCAGCGGTTTCGTAAATCGCGGGTCGGAGGTTCAATCCCTCTCGCCAGCTCCATAGAATCCCGCTCACAACCATTCAGAGTCCAATTTGGCGCACTTCAGGGAAGTTCTACGAGAGCGTAATTTTTTCCTGCTCTGGCTTGGGCAGATAATCTCCCAATTCGGCGACAGGCTCAACCAGATGGTCCTCATAGCTATAGTCTATGCCAGGACGCCGGGTTCGCCTTTTGAGCTGGCAAAGTTCTTCTCGTTCACCATAATACCCTCATTCTTCGTCAGCCCCATAGCAGGGGCGTTCATAGACAGGTGGGACAAGAAGAGGACGATGATCGTCTGCGATGTGCTGCGCGCGCTGGTTGTCCTGGCGGTACCGCTTATGTTCGTAGACGTAAAGTCTGCCCCGTCGCTGCCGATATACGCGGCGGTCTTCCTGATATTCGCGGTCAGCTGTTTCTTCCTGCCGGCCAGGCTTTCCATAATACCCGACCTTGTTTCCAAGGAAAAATTGCTGATGGCAAACTCTCTTTTTACCGTGACCGGGATGATAGGGGCCATATTCTGGTTCGTCGTAGGAGGCATCCTCGTGGAAATGATGAATGTCAGGGGAAGCCTTTACCTTAACGGCCTTATATACCTTTGCTCGGCCGCGGCGATAGTCTTCATAGCCGGGCATAAAAGGAAGGCGGCTAAACCGGTCGGGCTTGCCGAGATAGAGAAGGTGATAAGGAAGTCGCTCATCTCGGAGATCACCGACGGCCTGAGGTACCTAAGGGGCCATAAGGAGGCGAGGTTCGCTTTCCGTGTCCTCTTCGTGATGATGGCCGGCGCGGGCGCGGCATATGCCGTCATAATAGTCTTCATACAGGAAGCTATGGGTTCGGTGACGCGCGACCTGGGCCTCCTGGGGCTGTTCCTCGGCGGCGGCTTCTTTTTGGGTTCGGTCATCTACGGGCGGGCGGGCCACAGGCTTTCCAAGCACAAGACGATATTCGGCTGTTTTATTACCGCGGGCCTGGCCATGTTCTTTTTTACGATGCTCCTGAAGTGGACACAGTCTTTCCTTTTTGCGTCGGTCATGGCGATGTTCCTTGGGATATTCCTGGCCCCGGTAGGTATATCCACGAACACCATGATACATGAGATGGTGGTCGAGAACATGCGCGGGAGGATATTCAGCTCCCTCGGCATAGCGATGAACGTGGCTTTCCTGATATTCATGCTTTGCTCATCGATGCTCGCCGAGACGGTCGACAGGAGCTGGATATTATATTCCGTAAGCGGTTTTTATGTTGCCGCGGGGATACTAGGTTTCGCGGACCTTTACCTGTTCAAGGAGAAACACATCAATGGCTGACTATGATGTAGTTATAATCGGCGGCGGGCCCGCCGGCCTTACGGCCGGGATATACGCCTCGCGCGCAAGGCTCAAGACCCTGCTGCTGGAGAAATTGATGCCGGGCGGACAGATACTGACTTCACCTTTGCTCGAGAATTACCCGGGTTTCCCGGAAGGGGTCGCCGGCCCGAAAGTGATAGATGACATGGTAAAGCAGGCGCAGCGTTTCGGGCTTGAGATAAGGAGCGCTGATGTCGTGAAGGTGGAGGAAGAAGGCCCGCGCAAGCGGTTGTCATGCTCCGACGGGTCTTTCGGAGCTTCGGCGGTCATATTGGCTATGGGCGCCAGCTACTCTTCGCTGGGTGTACCGGGAGAGAAAGAGCTTGAAGGCAGGGGCGTCTCATATTGCGCTACATGCGACGGGCCGCTGTTCAGGAACAAGGAGACGGTTGTGGTGGGCGGTGGCGATACGGCCATAGAAGAGGCCCTTCACCTGACGCATTTCTGCTCAAAGGTGTCGGTGATCCACCGCAGGAATGAACTGCGCGCCACGAAGATACTCCAGGAGCGGGCTTTCGCCGAGAAGAAGATCGAGATGGTCTGGGACAGCGTGGTAACCGAGATATTGGGAAAGGAGCGCGTCGAGGGCGTGATGACCAGGAATGTCAAGACTTCCGGGCAGAAACTGGTACCCGCCAGCGGGGTGTTCCTCGCGGTAGGGTTCACTCCCCATACAGGGCTCGTAAAAGGACTTGTCGAGACGGACGATAAGGGGTATATTATAACCGACGATGACATGGCCGCCTCGCGGCCGGGATTCTTTGCCGCGGGAGATTGCAGGAAAAAGACGCTTCGCCAGTTCGTCACGGCCTGCGGGGACGGCGCGACCGCCGCGTTCTCCGCCCAGAAATATATCGAAAACCGCAATCAGGCCGAAAGGCCTCATTAAGGAGGACCGGGATGAAAAAACTGCTGTCAGCTTTCCTCGCTGTCGCGTTGAGCGCGGGGATATGTTTCGCGGCGAGCCCCGAGAAGAAGGCCGAGAAATCCGCCGATAATTGGCTCGAGCTGCTCGATAATAAGGATTATGCCCAAAGCTATGACGAGTCTTCCTCGCTTTTTAAGGCGTCCGTGCAGAAGGACGAATGGGTAAGGACATGCGGATCGCTCAGGGACATGCTTGGAGCGGCCAAATCCAGGAAACTGGTATCGGCTACGCGCCAGAACAAGATGCAGGGCGCGCCCGACGGAGAATATATCATCCTTGTATATGATACTCAATTCAAGAAGAAATCCGACGCGCAGGAGATAATAGTGCCCATGCTGGACAGGGACGGCAAGTGGAGGATATCCGGTTATCACATCGATTAGATAATAACAACGGAGTCGAACATGGCTGAAAATATACTGCATTTAAATGATAGCGATTTCGATAAGGTGATAATCCAGGCAAAGGGGGTAGCCCTGGTGGATTTCTGGGCACAGTGGTGCATGCCCTGCAAGATGATAGCCCCGTCGGTTGAGGCGGCGGCTAATGATTTCGCGGGCAAAGTTACCGTGGCGAAGATAGAGGTGGATGAGGCCGGAGAGACCGCTTCGCGCTTCAACGTCATGAATATCCCCACCCTGATATTCTTCAAGGACGGCAAGGAGGCCGCCAGGACGGTCGGTGTCATATCCAAAGAGGATATAACAAGAAGACTGGAAGAGCTCCTTAAATGAACTTCGCGGTCTTCTGTTCGGGGCAGGGGACGAACCTGCAGGCCATAATCGACGCCGCGCGCAAGAAGCGGCTGGCGGCTAAGCCGGCGCTGGTTGTCTGCGACAACCCCAGGGCTTACGCAGTAA
>CAZAEH010000039.1:0-9226 GCA_964484255.1 uncultured Planctomycetia bacterium | reverse complement strand
GACCTTAAAAACATCTATCTGCTGGTTGCCCAACTGGGACGTGTACTCCCTTTCCTCTACCTTCACGCCGTTGACAAACAGCTCTATTCTATAGATGTAGTGTTCCTTGGGGTTGCCCACGGCATGGGTGACCATAACCTGCACCTTGCCGGTGTCCGTCAAAGAAATATCGACCAATGACGGCGGATGCGCAAATGCCGGGGGAACCGCCAGCACCGCAAAGATAAAAGCAAGAACCGGTATCTTCATATCTCCTCCCGCTCACAAAACCGCCCGGCTATATTTATATCACTATAACGCGATCCTTTCAAGCGCGGACCGTTTAATTATCTATTATCGCCTTATTATTAAATACCGCCAACAGCGACGGTATATCCATATTGACGATCCTTATCCCGTGCCTGCTCAAGACCCGCCACATAAGCGCGGTAATAACTGCCTGGGTAATGAGGACAGCTGCAGCCGTGCCGATCGCTCCGGCTTTTAAGAAATATACCAGTATGATCAAAAGCGACAGGTTCAGTAATCCTCCGAATATATATATCCTCGCAAAATACCTGTCCAGCTTGAACGGCAGCAACCCCAGGTTGGCGAAGATGTACGCCACCGGCACTATGAAAGCTATTGGGGACAGCACCCTGAGAACGGCCTCCGTGGGACCGAACTTCGGCCCGAGGACCACCGCTACTATCAAACCGCTAAAAACGAATATCCCTGCGAAGACAGCGAAAGATGCGGTCATCACAAGCACAAACAGTTTCCTGAGCTTGATAACGGCTATATCGCGCGCCTCGGCCGCGGTCTTGGCGATATGCGGATATACCGCCACAAGAATGGGGTTGAACGCCTTGTTGACCAAGTTTATTATCTTCTCCCCCGCCGAATAGTAGCCGACTATTTCGTTAGGCGCAAAGAGCCCGAGCACGAACGTGTTGCTCGTGGTTATCAAGCTTATCGATACCATGGAGATGAAGACGTTCCATCCCTCTTTTATCTGCGTGATCATCTCCGGAAGCGGCGGCAGGACGAACTTTATGCCAAGCCGCGAGATTATCACGAACATGCTCACTGCACCCGCGACTATAGTCCCCGCCGAAGTAATAAGCGGCGCGTAGAGATAATCGGATTCTTTCCTTACGAAGATGAATATGGCCATCACGAAAAGGGCCCGCGAAAGCAGGTTAAGCGCAGCTATGAACTTCATCCTTTCAAGACCCTGGAAAAGCCAAACCGGGAAAAGGACATCCCCGATGACCATCCCGAACGCGAAGATATACAAAAGGGCATCCTGCCTGAACTTTGGCACGGAGAATACTATGGCCGAGACAGCCGCAAAGCTGGCAAGCATGAATACGGCCTTGGTGAGCGTAACGGCAGAGAATATGCGCGAGACCTTGCCGGCGTCATCCCTCGCCACCGATATGGCGCGGGTAGCGGTAAGCTGGAAGCCGTAATCCGTGAAGGTTATGAAATACTGGATAAGGGCCTGGGCAAAAGCTACGAGCCCGAATTTTGCCGGCCCGAGCACGCGCACAAGGTAAGGTACCGTGATAAGCGGTAAAATATAGTTTGCTGCCTCTATCGTAGAAAGGCTGAAGAAATTTGCCGCTAACCGTTTTTTTTCGGTATTAAAATTCCTTAACAATTATTCCGCCACCTTAAAACTCGATATCACCCAATCGCTCTTTCTTAAATCATATTTGATAAACCTTATCTGCCACGAATATCCCTGGCCGGGCTGGAAGAGCTTGGCGTCAACCTGCAGGGTATCGCGCCCGAAAGGGACCTTCTGCTCATATACCATATTACCCTGTACCATCATCCCTGCTTTGTATATCTCTATCTCGTAACTGCCTCCCTGACCCTGCGCGCTGCGTATGTCGTAATACCACTTGAACTCAACCGTATCCTTGCCGGAGATATCCACAGCGCCGGTAGGGGCGATGATCCGGGGTTGCGCGACTTCCGCGAAATTACCGGATACGGCGAACGGGAACATCGCGAACACGGCAATGGCGTAGATCTTCTTCAACATCTACTTAGCTCCTTTCGCCAAAAGGACTACAGGTATAGTGGAAAATAATATCTTAATATCGAGCCACAATGACCAATTATCGATATACTCAAGATCGAGGCGCATCCACTCGTTGAAATCCGTTATCTCGTTGCGGCCTTTTACCTGCCAGAGGCAGGTGATGCCCGGCCTCATGCTCAGGCGGCGGCGCTGCCAGTTGTCGTATTTATCGACTTCGGCAGGTATCGGAGGCCGCGGCCCGACTATGCTCATATCCCCTTTAAATACGTTCCAAAGCTGGGGAAGCTCATCGAGGCTTGACTTGCGCAGGAACCACCCTACGGGGGTGACACGCGGGTCCTTCTTCATCTTGAAAACCGGGCCGTCCATTTCATTGAACTTACGCAGTTCGGCAAGCTTTTCCTCCGCGCCTTTTACCATCGTCCTGAATTTATAAAGGACGAATCTGCGCCCGTTAAGGCCGCAGCGTTTCTGTTTAAAGAAAACATGGCCCTTGGAAGTCACTTTTATGCCTGCCGCCAAGACCAAAAACAGCGGAGAAAGGACAATAAGCCCTATCGCCGAGACCAATATATCAAACAAGCGTTTTACGAGCAATTCCCAAAGCCTGTCCGGAGCGGATTCAAATGTAAGCATGGGTATCCCGCAAAAGTTCGTCTGTTTTGAACGGGCAAATTTCAACTCATACAGGTCCACCACGACGCTCGCAGGAATGCCCTCTGTCTCGCAAAGCCGTATCAGGTCTTCTATCTTCTCGAACCAGAGCCGCGGGACCACAAAAACAACGTGGTCTATGACCCTGCCGTGAAGGATGCGCGCAAGATCTCCGAATATCCCTATCACTTTCTTACCGTGTATCTCCTGCCCTGTCTTGGAAGGGTCTTCATCGATGTAACCGATCACCTTAAAACCCCATTCATCATGTTTTTCTACGGTTTCGGTGAAATGCTGCGCGCGCCTCCCCGTGCCTACTATAAGTATATTGCGGGTATTATATCCCCGCCTGCGCATATACCTGAACGAATTTATCAGTGCAACCTTCTCTATGCAAAAGAACACCGCCCCAATGCCATACATCATAATTATGAGCACGCGGCTTATTTCTTTTTCTTTCAACACGTATATGACACTGCCGAGCAGGACAAACCCTATAAACGCGGAAGCCAATATTATAGATACAATATCAAAAAACGGTTTTACGCGGAATGAATTATACATGCCTAAGACCGCGAATAACACTATCCATATGACCACAAAAAACGGCAGGAGTTTTAGATAGGCCCCTATCGGATAAATATCATTAAGAGAAACACGCAGGAGGTAGCCGGCAAAGAAAGCCGCTGCCGCAACTACGGCATCGGCGAATACCATCATCCTGTTAAGTACTTGGGTGTGTTCTTTGAGCATTGTGTTATATTATATAACAAAAAGGGCCGATATCCTAAAAGATATCAGCCCTTTATTATCATAACCGCAAACTCTTACGAATCGCTCGCCGGATTGAAATTGACAGGAGTAGGAACCGGGGTGATCTCCGGAGCAGTATAACCTTCGGCCTGCATAGGTATGTAATCGACAAGCACTATCTCAAAATCTGACTTAGGCGGAAGCCCGTTCACCGAGGCCTCGGTAAGATGCCCGGCAAGGACATCGAGGCGCAACTTCAATTTATTGCCGTCTTCTATGCCGTTCTTTACTATTTTCACTTCGGAATTATCCGCAACTTTTACGAATGTATCGGGCGTAAAGGATATCATCGCATAACCGTTCTTGCCTGTCTTGACGATATCGCCTATATGGAGCTCCATCCCGTTGGCTGCCTGTATCGCTTTGACAGTCCCGAGCCTTATAACTTCAACCAGGCCTCTTACATTGCTTAAAACAGCCCTGAACTTGTCCATATCCCCGCCTTCGGGCAAACCGGAATAAAATGATGTCACGGTAGCGCTCGGCTCCTGTCCCGGCTCGGAATATCCCTCGACTGACATAGGCAGGTAATCAGACAGGACGATATCAAATGTAGAGCCCTTTGAAAGGTCACCGATGTTGGCCTTGCTTATATGCCCGGACAATACGTCTATGCGGCTATTTAACACGGATGTCTTCGGATCCAATCCGTGTTTTGTAACACGCAACTCAGATTCAGAAGCCAACTCAATATAAGTATCGGGCAGGAAATTTACCGTAACGAAGCTTTCCTTGCCGGTCTTAACAACGTCACCTTTCCCCAGTACCATGCCCTTTTTCGCGGGCACACTGCCCTGTTGGCCGGCTTTGACTACACTTGCGCTGCCTGTAATATCTCCGATCTTTGCCGTTAAGTCCTCGGCTTTCACGTTTACCGGGCAGAAAAAAACCCCGACCATTACCAGAACCATTATCACGTTTCTCATCTTCTACGTCTCCTCTGGGCTACCTATATTTACTAATATTTTACCTGCCAAACGCAATATTGTCAAATATTTATTTTATCCTCTCCGGACATCAAAAAAGCGCACAATACAACAGCCAAAAGCATATTTGCCGGGATATGAAAGTTAAAATCCGCGAAGCCGTGTAAAATTATGCTTAAGAGCCCTGTTGTTATCCCGGCATACATTGGCCGTTTCAATAATAAATGACCTTTTTTAAGTATAATAAATAACATCCAAACCATAATTGGCAGAACAAACAAACCCATCTCAGCCGCCATCTGTAAGTAGTCATTATGCGCATAATCAACCTTGCTGTAAAACCCCGAAGGCCTATATTTCGGGTATCCCCACTCCAGGGTCCCCATGCCTATCCCGGTAAGGGGCTTGTCTTTAGCTATCATGGCGGCGCCCCGCCACATTTGTACGCGCGACATTATCGAGGCATCACCTCTTACATTAGTCATGGAGCCAAGGCGTTCCGAAACGCTGTCTTCTCCCGAATATATCACGGTAGCAAACAATATCAAAAGCAATCCAACCGCATAAAAAGCGTATTTGCCTATGACTTTTGACCTCGAAAGGCAATACGTCACAAGGAGCGTAGCCGCCGTAAGCGATATCCACGCGCCCCTCGACTGGGCAAATATGAACGCCGTTATCATTGCCGCCAAGCAGAACGCCAAACTGATCCTGCTTAAAACATTTTTCCTTGCGTAAAACATACCCAACGCTATCGGTATTGACATCTCAAGATATCCTGCAAAATGGTTGTGGTTAACGTATGTGGATGATATGAACTTATCGTCTGCCCACCAGGGATGAGGCAATGACAGGAAACGCTGCGCAAAACCATAAAGCGACAGGACTGTTCCCGTAATTATTACGACAAGTATTAAGCGGCTCGCAGACCTCTCGCTAAAATTATTCACCACAAGATAGTATGCGGAAATGACCGTGAACATCCATATCAACGAAAGAAGCCCCGCATGCAAATATATCCCAAAGACGACGGATAGGACCCCTAACAGGGCAAATCCCGATATCGGCAAATCAAGCGGAGTCTTTTTAAAATTCCATCCGGTCTCATTGTTCATACGCCAAAACCATATAAAAACCAAAACAAGCACGGAAAGCTCGATAACGGTAACCGGGAATAAACGATTTCCGCCAAGCAAAAGAGGCGCAAAGACCATAACGGCAGACATGCCGTAGCGCATTATATTCTTATAGGATATGCTACTCATGCTTTTCCACTTCTACCTCTCCCACATACAGGTTCCTGTCCGTTCCCCTTTTAGGATCCCCGCCGTCATTAGTAAACGTAACGCTAAGGACTTTGGTTCCGCCTTTCGTATCTGTGTTAAAAATATAATATTTCCACTCCGGGGAATCAACATAAGTCTCGCCTATTTCACTTCCGTCTAACTCAACTATCATATATGGCCAAACGCCAAGCGCGGAGCTTCCTCTCGCTTTGATCTTTATGGTATATGCACCCTCAGGAAGTTCTATAAATCTACTTGCCGTCCCCGTCCAATACATATTCCCATTCCAATAAATATTATTCCCCGCGTCAGATTTACCGGACCAATTGGAATTACTGGCCATCCTCTTTTTTGGCACCCTTTCACCAAAAACTTTTTTCCTGAGTTTTCGCGTTTCATTCCCGAAATTATATAGCAAGATATCGTTGACTTGTTCCGAGTACCATGGCGCAAGTTCCAGGCAGGATTTGAGCCTTTCTAAGGCAAAATCTTTATCTTTATCGTCAAGATATATCCATAAACTGATCAAATTTTGCCCGACCTCAAAATTTAGCAGGTAATTATCCGGATCAACGCCGAAAGACCCGCGATAAAACCCGACCGAGCGGCTAAGCCTGTCTTTGTAAACAACGGGATCGGCCAGAAACAGTTCTTTTTCCAACGCGGCAAGCTCAATAAGGTTTACGGTATCGTTAGGATTGAGCCGGTAAGCTTTAATGTACTTGCCTTCGGACTCCAGCAAAAAAGGTATTTTGCCTTCCTTTATCGACGCCCTCGCCGCGTATAACCTTCCGGCAACAGTATAATTTCCCGCGTTAAAGGGATCAAGCCGCAAAGCCAAAGCGATCTTCTTGTCGGCAAGGGCCCAGTTATATCCCGCTTCGCATTTTTTGGCCTCATTTAGCGCTACTGACGCCAAAAACGGACGGGTTATAATCATTGCCAGCAGACCAAAAACCAAGAAAAATATAGCGTTGTTAACGTATTTTTTCATCTTTAAGGATATATTGTACCATTTAATTATAACTATGAACTAAAAATTTATTATGCTATATTATTGCCATGCGAGACATTCTTGCATTTATTTTTATTCTTCTACTGGTAACCCAACCGGCCTACGCTGAAAAAGGATGGTTCCCTTATTGGTTCCCCGAAGATCCTTCTAAGGCGCCGGATTACATGGGTTTGCCGGCATCCACTTTCAATGCAGGGAAAGATGTATTGGATCCGCCCGCGGGCAAGCACGGCTTCGTTAAGGTCAAGGACGGGCATTTCTACTTCGAAGACGGCACGCGCGCGCGTTTCTGGGGAACCAATCTTTGTTTTGGCGCCTGCTTTCCGGAGCATAAGGTCGCTGAAATTATGGCAAACCGCATTGCCTACTTCGGTTTTAATGCCGTGCGCTTACATCACATGGACATGCTTCTAGAGCCAGATGGAATATTTGAATCTCCCGGCAAACTTAGCCCCCGGCAACTCGACAAACTTGATTATCTCATATTCCAACTTAAACAACGAGGCATCTATGTAGACATAAATACTCTCGTCTCCCGATTTTTTAAGGAATCCGAGGGTGTGATCGATGCTGAAAAACTTGGCATGGCAGCCAAACCAGCTTCGCTTTTCGATGCGCGACTCATTGAGCTCCAAAAACAATACGACAAAGATCTCCTTACCCATTTAAACCCTTACACGAAACTCCGTTACTGCGATGACCCTGCCGTCTGTCTGGTAGAGATAACCAACGAGAATACTCTTATAGAATATGATACCGCTTCCTTGCCTAAGTATTACCAAGACGAGATAAATAAATTAACTAAGAACGGTAAAATTTCCTTATCCAAAATTGAAAAAAAGTATATGACAAACATGCATGCTTATTTACGACACGCAATCGGCATTAAGGTTCCCATCAGTATCGGCGGGGCCTGCAATCCAACGCAGTGGGAATTAGAACAGGAATGCCTTGATTACGTAGACATACATGGCTACTGGGACCATCCTCGATTTCCACATAAACAATGGGATGTGAATGATTTTTTTATGCATAACAAACCGATGTCCACTAACAGCAATCCTGGCATAATCGGAGAATTCAAGAAGTATTCACCAAAAAATATTCCTTACGTAATAAGCGAATGGAATCATTGTTATCCCAATCCATATGCTTATGAAACCCCAGTCCTTCTTGCCTCAATCGCTCGGCAGGAAGATTGGGATGCTCTTTTTCAGTTTGATTTTGCTCAAGGATGGCAATCGAGAAGCAATTTTGACAATATTAGTAACTATTTCGACATCAATTCAAACGCCCAGCAACTTATCTTATGCTCTTATGGTAGCAAGATATTTGTTAAAAACAAAGATGCATATATTCCAAAAGTGGGACAAATAAAGAATACTAACAGTGGCTGGGACAAATCAGGGAGGTTTAACTGGGGCACTGGACCTACCTTACTTAAGCAACCTTAATTTTTGTTTCACTACGAGCCAAAAAAATACCGGATCATCTATTAGATATCTTTTCCATAACCGTTTGGGTTCCATCATAAGTCTCCAGAGCCATTCAAGGCCAATCTTTTGCATCCAGATTGGCGAGCGCCTTACTACCCCAGAAGCAAAATCAAATGCTGCTCCGACTCCAATAGAAACGGGCACATTGTATTCCTCCTTATGATCGTAAATCCACTTTTCTTGCTTCGGAGAACCTACTCCAATAAACAAAATATCCGGGCTAACTTTTTTGATTGCCTCTAGTATTCTCGATGTTTCTTTTGTGTCATTCTCAAAGCCAAATGGAGGACAGTAAAAACCTACGACTCGAAGCGAAGGAAATTTTTTACTCATCACTTCGGCTGATTTTTTTGACGCCCCTTCTCTTCCTCCTAAAAAGAAAAGTTTATACCCTTTTCTTGCGGATAATTCACATAATTTAAAAAATAAATCCGAACCAGAAACTTTTTCTTTTAAAGGCATCCCCAAAAAACTAGCAGCCCACAAAATAGGCATTCCATCCGCCAATATTAAAGATGAGGACTTATAGCACTTTCTGAATTTTGCATCTTTACGTAGCCTTATTATATGGTCAACATTAGGAGTAACAATAAACTTGTTTGTTTTGCTTCTAATAAAATCTTCTACTTTATCAAGTGTTTCTTGCATAGATATATTATCAATTTCAACATCTGCAATTTTAGTCTTCATATTATTAGTCTTTAATTATCTAGAGATAATATTACTATAAAGTTCACTGATCTTCTCGTAAACTGGCCGTAATATTTTCTCGGGTGAATAATCACGAATACAACTCGCGCAGTTTTCCTTTGAATAAATATTTGAATTAGATAAAACCTTATTTAAAGCACCTGCAAGAACTGCTGGTTCAAAACTATTAACTACTTCACCAGAAAATCCATTCTTCACAACTCTATTTACTTCGCCTACGTTTGTGGTAACCACTGGCAATCCACAAGCTAATGCTTCCATAATCGTTATGGGCATTCCTTCAAAGTTGC
>CAZAEH010000038.1:0-9502 GCA_964484255.1 uncultured Planctomycetia bacterium | reverse complement strand
TAGTATTCCTTCTGGCGTTCCTTAATGCCGTATGAGCCCACGCAGGCCAGGAAACCGAGAAGTGCGGTCAGGAATACCAGCCCTATGCTTATCCCGTCCACGCCCAGGTGGTAATTTATGTTTACCTGCGGGATCCAGGACAGGTTCTCGGAAAACTGCATCGTGCTGTTATTGTAGTCAAAACCCGCAATCATGAATATTGACAGCACCAGGACAATGCCGGTAGCGGCCGTGGCGATACCTTTTATCAGCCCGGTCCTGTTTTTCGGGACCAGCAGGATGATGATCCCCGCGAGCAGCGGCATGAACGTTATTGCGGTCAACAATGGGAAAGGCATCAATAACCTCCTATCAATTTGATTAATATCATTATCGCAAGGCCAAGGAAAGCTATCAGGATGTAGTTCTGTATGAACCCGGTCTGCAGCCTGCGAAATACGGCCGAACAGAGCCAGGTGATATTAGCGACCATGTTCACGGCGCCGTCGACTATGTATTTGTCGAACCACGATTGTATCCTGCCGGCGATCACGGACAGGTATGCCGTCAGGTTCACCGCCCCGTCAACAAAGCGCAGGTCGAATGAGGCGGCAAATTTTGCAATGTTCATGCACGGCCTGATCACAGCCGCCTCATATATCTCGTCTATGTAGTATTTATTCAGTATTATCTTGTAAAGGAACGAGAACTTCGAGCGCACGGATGCGGGAAGCACCTTGTTCCCCAATATATAGAATACGTATGCCGTGCCTATCCCGCCGATGACTATGAACATCGATACCCCGAGCATGAAGTATTCCACTTTTACAGGTTTGAAGAATCCCGCGAAAACAGAGAAGACCGCCAGCGCCGCGAGCGGGATGGTCATGACCGCAGGCGATTCATGAGCATGGAGCTCCGAACGCGGTTTTCCGAAAAGGACGACGAATATCAGGCGGAACATATAAAAGGCCGTCAATAAGCTTGTTATCACGGCTACGGCAAACAGGAACGGGTGGCCCTCCCTTAATATTTCGGAGAGCATCTCGTCTTTTGACCAGAAGCCGGAAAGAGGAGGCACCCCGGCTATAGCGAGGCTGCCTATTATGAAGGTCCATCCGGTCACTTTCATCTTGCCCAGCAGGCCTCCCATCTTAAAAATATCCTGTGTATGCACGGCATGTATGACGCTGCCGGCGCAAAGGAAGAGGAGGGCCTTAAAGAACGCGTGGGTCATGAGATGGAAAGTCCCTCCCTCGTATCCGCCGACGCCGAGGGCCAGCATCATGAGCCCGAGCTGACTGATAGTGGAATACGCCAAAATACGTTTTATGTCGTTATTTACGGTAGCTATTGTAGCCGCCATCAAAGCGGTCACCGCACCTATGTAGGCCACCCATATCAGGGCGCAGTGGTGCGAGATGAATATCCCGTATGCGCGGGCTACCAGGTATACGCCCGCGGCAACCATCGTAGCGGCATGTATCAAGGCCGATACGGGGGTGGGGCCTTCCATGGCATCGGGAAGCCACACATGCAGCGGGAATTGGGCCGATTTTCCGATTGCGCCGCAGAATATCAGCAGGGCTATGACTGTCAGGAGAGTGTCGTTTATTCCCAGGTGCCCGAGATCGCGGAAATACAGGGTCTTTGTGCTGAAGAACAGAAGAAGTATCCCGATAAGCAGGCCGGTATCGCCTATCCTTGTGGTTATAAAGGCTTTCATGCCCGCTTTTGCCGCCGCGGGCCGTTCGAACCAGAACGAGATGAGCAGGTATGAGCAGAGCCCCACGCCTTCCCAGAATATGTAAAGCATAACGAAATTATCCGACAGCAGCAGGCCGAGCATGGAGCCCATGAACAGCGAAAGGTAAGCGAAGAAGCGGGAAAAACGCTTGTCGTCGTGCATATACCCGACGGAATACACCTGGATCAGGGTCCCGACTATGGTTACTACCATGAGCATCATGCACGAAAGCCCGTCCACGGTTACGCCGAAATCGAGCGGGATGCCCCCGAATGAAAGCCACCTGCCTACGGTATACGAACCTTCGCCTTTAAGGAAGCCGGCGTAGGTAATGGCCGCTATTGCGAGGGAGACCGTCGAGGCAGTTATCGATACTACGGCGCTTGCCTTTTTCAGCCTTCTGCCGAAAAGGATGTTTATCGCAAAGGCGATGAACGGGAACAGCGGTATAAGATGCGCGTATTTTACCATTTCATCAGGTTTATCTTGTCCGTAAATATCGTTTTCATGTTCCTGTATACCGCGATGACAAGCACAAGCCCTACAACGGCGGAAGCAGCGGCTATTGCGATCACGAACAACGCGAAGATCTGGCCGAGGCCGTCAGGGCTGCCCAGGAACCTGTTGAAGGTTATCAGGTTAATGTTGGCCGCGTTGAGGACCAGTTCTATAGACATAAGTATGCCTATGGCCGTCCTGCGCGTCAGCGCGCCGTAAAGTCCCAACGCGAAAAGCACTGCGCCCAACATGAGGAAATGGCTCTGGGGTATCATCATTTGCCGGCCTTTCCTATGACTATGGCCCCCACGAGGGCCGCAAGCAATATAAGCGATATGGCTTCGAACGGCAGCGCGTATACCGACATCAACGCCTTCCCGAGCTCTCCGATGCCCGGATGCGACGTGCCATCTGCCGCAGCTTTTTTCCAAGGAGACCCGATTATTATGTATGCGAATAGCGAAAGGATAGCCGCCGACACGGCCATAGACACTAAAACCTGCCTGTTGGTCTGTCTTATGGAGCGATCGCCGATCTTCGCGGTCAGCATTATGGCGAAGAGGAAAAGCGTGACTATAGCCCCGACATATATAAGCACCTGTACGGCAGCCAGGAATTCGGCATTAAGGAACAAGTATATGCCCGCGATGCAAAAAAGCGTCATGGCCAGGGAGACGGCGCAATGGAATATGTTTCGCAGCGTTACCACGCCCAGGGCGAAGATGCACGCCAGGCCGGCAAGTGAATAAAAACACGCCCGGATCGCGAACTCCTGGCGGAGCCCGTAATTATTCAGTATATCACTTAACGTTTGGATGAGCCCATTCATCGTATTTATCCTTGTCGAGCAGGTCTATATGCAGTTTCTCGTGTTTGTATACGGCTATCTCGTATATTTTGTTCATGTAAATGGCTTGCGTGGGGCAGACCTGCTCGCACAGGCCGCAGAAACAGCAAAGTTCCATGTTGTATTTAAAATGCCCGAACTCTTTTTTCTTATCCGCGCCTTCGCCGGCCTTTACCGAAAGGTCCAGGCAGGTGGTCGGGCATATCTTTACGCACTGCCCGCATTTTATGCATTTCTCGGGGTAGAGGTCTACCAAGCCCCTGTACCTTTGCGTCATCTCCAATTTCTGCGTCGGGTATTGGAGCGTTACCGGCTTTACAAAGACGTTTTTCAGCGTCACGAAAAGCCCTTTAGCCAGGTTCCATATTCCCGATATTATGCAGGTGAAGTATTTTATCATTTCATCAATATCCATCCCGAGACTACAAGGTTCGCGAAAGAGACCGGGGTCAGCACTTTCCAGGCGAAACCCATCAGCTGGTCTACGCGCACCCTCGGCAGGGTCCATCTTATCCACATCATGAAGGTCACCAAGCCGTAGGCTTTTATGAGGAACCAGACGACCGGCGGCAGGAACGGCCCGCTCCATCCGCCGAGGAAAAGGGTGGCCGCCAGCGCAGATATCACGAACATGTTCGTATATTCCCCGAGGAAGAACATGGCAAATTTCATGCCCGAGTATTCGGTATGGAAGCCCGCGACCAGCTCGGACTCCGCTTCCGGTATGTCAAAAGGCGTCCTGTTGACTTCCGCGGTCCCGGCTATGATGAATATCGCGAACGCTATGGCCATATTGGGCTGAAAGACGAACCAGAGCCCCTTTTGCGCTTCGACTATCTTCTGCATGGAGAGCGAACCGGAGAACATGACCGCCGTTACCATTGCCAGGACGAGGGGGATCTCATAACTTACGATCTGCGCGGCAGACCTCATGCCGCCAAGCAGCGAATATTTATTATTGGAGCCCCAGCCGGCCATGAATATGCCGAGCACACATATGGATGTAAGGGCCATAATATAAAGGATGCCGATATTCAGGTCGCGCGCGATAAGCTCGATGCCTAATATATTCCCGAAAGGTATGCAGACGAAGACCATCACGACCGGGACGACCGCGAAGAATGGCGCCAGCCACCATGAGAGCCTGTCTACCCCTGAAGGCGTTATGTTCTCCTTAAGGAGGAGTTTTATGACATCCGCCACGGACTGCAGGGCCCCGTGCCAGCCGACCCTCATCGGCCCATAGCGCGTCTGTATATGCGCCGACACCTTGCGTTCCCACCATATAAGGAACATAGCCGATACCGCGATGAAACCCAATACGACCGCTCCGACCACCAGCATTATTATGAGCGTAAGGACGGGGATGATCATCTGTCGATCTCTCCCATGACCACATCAAGGCTTCCAAGCACGCAGACAGCATCCGCTACCTTGAGGCCCCTTATCAGATCGGGTAATACGGCTATATTAGAGAAGGAGGGGGAGCGTATCTTCATCCTGCAGGGTATAGGGGATCCGTCGCTTACAATGTAGAATCCGAGCTCGCCTCGCGGGTTCTCGCTCCTCATATAGGCCTCCCCCGGTTCGGGCCTGAATATGCGTCCGGCCTTGGCCGTCGGGTCCCCTTCGGGCAGGCCCAGGACCGCCTGTTCGGCGATGCGCAGGCTTTGGCGCATCTCGTCCATCCTCACCTTATACCTGTCCCAGGCATCGCCGTTATTCCCTACCGGTATATCGAACATGAACTTATCGTAACATAGGTACGGTTCGTCTTTACGAAGGTCCCATTTTACGCCGGAGGCCCGCAAATTGGGCCCCGTGACCCCGTAATTCACGGCTTTTTTCGCAGTAAGGACACCTACGCCCCTTGTTCTTGCGATGAATATCGGGTTTGAATTGAAGAGGGCCTCGAGGTCATCGAATTTTGGGCGCAGGTATTTGATTATACTCTTTATCTTGCTTTCCGCACCGTCAGGCAGGTCGCGGGATACGCCGCCTATCCTCATATAGTTATAGGTCAGTCTTTGTCCGCAGACATCATCGAAAAGCTCAACGATCTTCTCGCGTTCGCGCATCCCGTAGAATAACGGGGTCGCGAAAGCGCCAAGGTCCTGCACGAAAGTCGTTATGCCGAAAAGATGGCTGGCTATCCTGCCCAGCTCGGCCATTATGACCCTTATGTATTTGGCCCTGTCGTTTACCTCTATGCCCATTAGTTTTTCAACGGCCAGGACATAGGCAAGGTTGTTGTTCATCGACGCAAGGTAATCGAGCCTGTCGGTGAAAGGTATGAACTGGGTATATGTGCGGCGCTCGGCTATCTTTTCCATGCTGCGGTGGAGGTATCCGATATGGACGATGCCGTCAACGACGGTCTCGCCGCTCAGCTTGAGCTCGAGCCGGAGCACGCCGTGGGTGGAGGGATGCTGCGGTCCCATATTGACCCAGAACTCCTCAGTGCCTATGTCTTCCTTAAGGGATGTATCGTCCATTCTTCGGGATTAAGGATCCTTTTGAGATTTGGGTGATTCAGGAATTTTATGCCGAAGAGGTCATAGACCTCACGTTCAAGCCAGTCGGCCGACCTCCAAAACCTCTCTACGCTCTCAACGGTGAGGTCGTCGGGCAAGAGCCGCGTCTTCAATACGATGCCCGCGCGTTTCTTCATAGAATAGAAATGGTAAACAAGCGTTACATCGTCCTTATTGTCGACCGCCGTAAGGTTATGCAGGCTGTCAAACCCCTGGCCGGCCAGGCAGCGGGCCGCCTCGAGGATGCCTTCCCTCGGGATCACTATGGCCCTGGTCTTTTCCTCCAGGGAGGTATCGGGCACCTTCAATTTTATCAGTCCGAAAGCCTCACCGTTTGACACGTTTTTCTTTCCTTATCTTTTCCTGCAGTTTCATTATGCCGAATAAGAGGTTCTCCGGTCTCGGCGGGCAGCCGGGTATCAGCACATCCACCGGTATCCCCAGCGCTTCGGTGCCTTTTACCACGGAATATGTGTCATGGTAGAATATCCCGCCGGATACGGCGCAATTCCCCATCGCGATAACGTATTTAGGCTCCGGCATCTGCGCGTAAAGGCGCTTCATGCAGTCACCCATCTTGACGCAGATTGTCCCGGCCACTATCATGACGTCGCATTGCCTTGGGCTGGCGCGGAATACCCCGGCCCCGAAACGGTCGATATCGAACCTTGAAGCCCCGGTGCCTATCATCTCTATTGCGCAGCAGGCCAGGCCGAAGGTAAGCGGCCACAGGGAGGACGCCTTGCTCCATTTCAGCACGCTTTCACTTGTGGTAAGCACGAGGTTACCGCCGGGGAACTTTTCTATGAGGCCGGAAGCGGGTATCCGTTCGATCACTGCCATTCGAGGGCCCCTTTCTTCCAGGCATAGATAAGGCCTGCTATGAGCACGCCTATAAAGACGGCCATCTCGATGAAGGCTACGGGCCCGAGTTCGCGGAATATGACCGCCCACGGGATGAGGAATAATATTTCAACGTCGAAGACCACAAAAATAAGCGCGATAAGGTAGTACCGGACGTTGAACTGTATCCATGACCCTCCCTTTATGACCTCGCCGCATTCATAACAGGAGCTCTTTTCGGGGCTGGGCGCTCGCGGGCGCAGGAACCATGAGACTGAAAGGGCTCCGGCAACGAAAATGATGCCGAAAACCAGGAAGAGGCCAACATATCCGTAATCTGCGATCATAATTTAATGAGGCTCCAATGGATTGAAATGCCGGTCATTTTAATGGCTGGTTCCTTCAATTATACAAAAGATCATGCCCTTGTGTCAAAGGTATTAATGGCATAAGAATAATGCTTGACATCGCTTCCCGCTATGATACAATTTAATCCGTAGCAACTAAAAGAGTAGCGATTGTTTACCGCAACGGTTGATGATCACTGACCTTTGCGGTTTTTTTGTGCTCTCTGATCGTTTGCTATAATCCACAAGGAAAGGAGGCACAAATTAATGGCCAGAGGCAAGGTGAAATGGTTCAGCGACCAGAAAGGTTACGGATTCATTACCCCTGAGAACGGCAAGGACGTTTTCGTCCATCACAGCGCCATCAAGGGTGAAGGTTATAAATCTTTGACCGAGGGACAGGAAGTCGAGTTTGATATCGAGAAGGGTCCCAAGGGTGAACAGGCGACCAACGTGGTTAAGCTCTAATTAAGATAAATCGTCATAACGGCCCGGTCCGGAAGGACCGGGCCTTGTTTTTTATACGGCAAAAGTGTACAATACGGGCCATGGCAAAGTTCAAGGTAAAGAAGAAGACGCTTGTTTATGACGGCAGGATAGTCAGGCTCGTCGTCAGCGACGGTATTATCAGGGGAAGGCCTGCCCGCTGGGAAGTGGTCCACCATATCGGCTCTGTCGGCATAGTCCCTTTTCTTTCCCGGGACAGGGTCGTCCTCGTCGAACAGTTCCGCTATGCAGTAGGGGAGAGGCTGCTTGAGATACCGGCCGGGACACTCCACAAAGGTGAAGCGCCTCTTTCCGCAGCCAGGAGGGAGATACAGGAGGAGATAGGCTACGCCGCCGGTAAATTCGAGAAACTTGATATATTCTACCCTTCGCCCGGGGTTACCGACGAATTCGTCGTGATATATAAAGCTACCGGGCTCAAGCCGTCAAAGCTTCCGGCGGATTTCGATGAGGACATAAAAGTCAGGGTGGTAAAAGTATCGGATGCCCTTAAGTATGTAAGGCAGGGGAAGATAAGGGATGCCAAGACGATAATCGCGCTGCTGCTTACCGCCGGAAAGGCATGAAAAAACAGCTTGATGTGATAGATATACTTGAAAGCGTGACCGATAAAGACCCCCGTTATAAAGTTGATGCCTACCTGTTCGTCCTCAACGGCTTGAACCACACGGTCTCCGGGCTTGAGAAGCCCCGCCATGTGACCGGCCAGGAACTTTCCGAAGGGTTGCGCATCTATGCGGTAGACCAATACGGACCGCTTGCTTTAACGGTCCTTGAGAGCTGGGGAGTGGCGAAGACCTCGGACTTCGGCAATATAGTCTTTAACCTTATCGGCGTTAAATTGCTGTCAAAGACCGATAATGACTCGATAGATGATTTCAGCGATGTCTTCGATTTTAATAAGGCGTTCGGCGGGACTGTGGATTACAGGCTGGATTGACGAAATGGAAAAGAGCGGCCGCATTGCCACGGATGACGGGGTCGAGATAGCGTACGAACATTTTGGACGCAGCCGAGACTCCGTAGTGATAATATGCCCGGGATTTTTTAACAGCAAAAAGAACCCCGCCATAAGGAAGACCGTAGACCTTGTCCTGGGTTTGCATGACGTCATAATCTTCGATTTCCGGGGCCACGGCGACAGCGGCGGCAAGTTTACCTGGACGGCGAAGGAACCGCTCGACCTTAAGGCGGTTATCGATTATGCGGCCGGCTGCGGTTATAAGAAGACCGGTCTCATGGGATTTTCACTTGGGGCCGCAGTCTCTATCATCGTTGCGCCCGAAAGGCCGGATATAAAGAGCATGGTCCTGATAAGCGCGCCTTACAGTTTCTGGGACATTAACTTTAGCTTCTGGCAGCCGGAGATGTTCTCGGACCTCAAGGCCAACATGGATTGCAATTGGGAAGGCAAGGGCGCCAGGATGGACCATGTCTTCATGGAAAAGAACAGGCCCATAGATCGCATATCCGCCGTAAAGGATGTCGCGATATTGTTCGTGCACGGCGCCAAGGACTGGGTGATAAAGGATTACCATTCAAAAAAGCTCTTCAACTCCGCTACGGCGCACGAAAAGAGGCTTGAGATATTCAGCGACGGGCTCCACGCAGAGAGGCTCATCGAGCAGTATCCGGACAGGATGAAAGAGCTTATTTCCGGATGGTTCAGGGATACTTTGTAGGTCCTCCCGCTTATCTTAGCTTGCGCCAGAGAAGGTAAAGCTCCCCGAAGCCGCATTCGTTCATTTTCTTGCCGCGCTTCTTGACCGCGCGTTCGATGTTCCCGAAACGTTTGGCGAATTTCCTCGTGGCCTTATGCAGGGCCTCTTCCGCGTCTATTCCGCCGAAGCGGGAGAGTATCGCCACGGCGAAGAGCAGGTCGCCTATCTCCTCAGCCAGGCGGCGCTTGCCGCCGTGCCTTAATTCGGCCTTCACTTCCTCGAGTTCCTCATGGACCTTGTCTACCACGAAAGAGACATCCGGCCAGTCGAATCCCTCATGCGCTGCGCGCTTCGATATCTTTTGGGCTTTTATCAATGCAGGGAGGGTCTTCGGGACGCCGTCGAGTATGTTCTTGCGGTCCCTGTAGTTCTTTTCGGTTATCTTTCTTGATTGCCAATGCTTATAGGCGTCATCCGGGTTTTTGGCCCGGTGCCTGCCGAAGACGTGCGGATGGCGGTTAAGCATCTTCGCCGCGGAC
>CAZAEH010000037.1:0-11119 GCA_964484255.1 uncultured Planctomycetia bacterium | reverse complement strand
GGCATCGGTTTCGTGCTCGGCAACCAAATAGAAAAGATGACCTGTATAGAGACGCGTACGGTTGTCATGGGCCACCTGCAGCGCGGGGGATCTCCTACGCCTTTCGACAGGGTCCTGGCCACGCAACTTGGCACTTCGGCAATGGAGTTGATTGATAAGGGCGCGTTCGGGCATATGGTCGGCGTGCGCAACAATGAGTTCGTCAAGGTCCCGTTGAAGGAAGTCGCCGACGGCAAGAGACTGGTCCCGAAGGACCATCCGCTCGTTACTTCGGCCCGGGCGGTAGGGACATGTTTTGGTGACAGGTAACCGGAGGAGGAAGAGATGTCGCTCAAAATAAACGTTGATAAGAAACCCGGGGATGTCTTTGTCTTCAGCATTCACGGGTCCATAGATACCGATACTTATAAAGAGCTGGATGACAGGGTCAGCCCGTTGCTCAGTTCCGGCGCTAAAGTCATCATTTTTGACATGGACGGTGTTGAATATGTCAGCAGTATGGGCTTAAATACCATATTCAAAGTTCAGCGCGCGCTTGATAAGGCCTCCGGGACTTTCATGATGACCAATATACAGCCCCAGGTGAAGAAGGTTTTCGAAATAGTCAAGGCGCTTCCTACCATGAAAGTCTTTGAGAGCATAGAGGAGGTGGATGCCTACCTCTACAAGATACAGAAGGGGGATGCATGAAGAAGTCCATTCTGATAGCGCTTTTAAGGACAAGGAGCAAGTCGGCGATAGGTTTCCAGAAGGTCCTGACGAAATACGGTTATATAGTAAAGACCCGCTTGGGCATCCATGACGGCGTCGGCGGCAGCTGTTCCGATACGGGCCTGATAGTACTTGAATTGGCCGGAAGCGGCAAGGACGCGTCCGCTTTGACGAAGAAACTCAACGCTATCCCCGGTGTTTGCGCCAAGCTTGTGGGGATCTCCCTCAAGGACAAATGAACAGGAAATTCATGCTGCTTGCCGTCAAGGAAGCGGCGAAGAACTTAAAGAAACCGGAGGGCGGGCCTTTTGGCGCGTGCATCGTCAAGAACGGAAAGATGGTCGTTGTAGCCCGCAATACCGTCCTTAAGAACGACGCCTCATGCCACGCCGAGATCAATGCCATACGAGCCGCCTCACGCAAACTTAAGACGTTCGACCTATCCGGATGCGAGATATACTCTACCACAGAACCCTGCCCAATGTGTTTCTCCGCTATCCATTGGGCGCGCATCGGTAAGATAATCTTCGGGACTTCTACAAAAGACGCGAAAAAGATAGGGTTCAACGAGCTCATGATAACCGACAGGCAGCTTAAATCCATCGGGAAAAGCAAAATAAAGATAACCGCAGGCTTCATGCGAAAAGAATGCCTGGAGCTATTCAGGAGGTTCAATGCCATTCCGGACAAGAAACTCTACTGACCGTCGTCTATTTCGGTTTTAATCTTGCCCGCGGCATATTCAGCGGGGGATAGGCCAAGTTCAGGCTCAAGCTTAAGAAAGAAAAAGACGGCTGGAAGCTTCTCGAGATCGAGTTCCTCCAGCCGGTAAATATTATGGGCGAGCGGATAGGTTAGTTTTCAGGCCGGCTTTTTTCTTTATTTCGTTATACCAGGTCATTGAAGCGTAGAACTGCTTTTGTGCCAGCAGTAATTCCTTGAATTTATCTTTTTCTTCCTGGAATTTCTTTTCATCTATCGGTATCAAGGCGTCCAGCTTTATAACCGTGTACCCGTCGTGGACCCTGATCACCCGGTTGCATATCTCTCCTTCTTTCATTGAAAGGGCCGCGTCGGCGAATTCATTGGATATGCCTATGCCCTCGATATACTGGCTGCGTGTAAAAGGCCCGGCTTTCTTTTCGGTAAGCGCAAGTTTTTTGGCCACTTCATCGAATTTGGCCTTCTCCTTTTTCACCTCGGAAAGGGCCTCTTCAGCCTTAGCCTTTGCCACATCGCCGGCTTTTTCCGCTTTTACGGCGGCGCGGACCTTGTCTTTTACGTCGGCAAATTCCGCGGCTTTTTCTTTGACCTTCTCTTTTACCCTTATGATGTAGACCCCTTTGTCCGTCTCGAACGGTTTACTCAATGTTCCTGCATCGAGCGCGAAAGCGGCGCCCGCGAATTTCATGTCGAAACCGACCCCGGGGATGTTAGCTTCTTTGCTGAATAAGCCCGTTTCTTTTACTTCGAGGGAGAATTTCTTAGCGACAGAAGCCAGGTCGGTATTGCCTGCAAGCTCGTAAGAGACGTCAAGCATCTCTTTGCGCACTTTTTCCCTGGATTCATCTTTTGTATCGGGAAAAGTTTTTACTATGTACTCGACGTTGACCTGCTCGGGAACGACGAACATATCCGCGTTCTTTTCGAAAAACGCCGTTATCTCTTCATCTGTAACGGATACCTGTCTCAGGTAATCGGAACTCTTCGCCAGTATATAGTCTACTTTAGCTTTTTCGTGCGCCAGTTTGTACTGCTGGAGGACCTCGTCATCCGAGACGGAGACGTCCTTGATGTTCTTGTCTATAAGTTTCTCGATCTTCAGGTTATCCCTTATGATATCCTCGAATTGTACCGGCGTAAGGCCGAAGTTATATTTGAGTATATCCTCGTAGAGACGTCTGCTGAAAGTCCCGTTCTTATCATTGAAGACACCCATTGCCTGGACAAAGCCTGCTATGTCGCGGTCCTTTACTTTTATGCCTTCCTTTTTTGCCTCATAGAGCAGTATTATCCTGTCCCAGGTCTGTTCCTGAAGCGAAGCCTCCAACTGTTCGCTGCGCGGGAGCTCGCCGTACCTCATTATCATCTGGGTCCTTGTGGCGACGTAGGCGTTCTGGAAATCTCCCATAGATATGTTCTTGCCGAAAACCCTTCCCGCCGGAGGAGTGGTCTCATGACTGCTTATAGCATAAAGTCCTATGAAGGCGGCTATAAGGATGTAAAGTGGTATTCTCGCGTTTTCTCTTATTTGTTTGAGCATTTTTGGTTCTCCTTTGAGGGAATTTGATGTATTATAACAAGAAAAGCTCCTACGGGCAATCCCATTTTGAGGTAAACCTTTTGCCTTTGGAGCCGTCTAATATGGTAAAAGGAGGGTACTATGAAAGGATATATGGCAGTATTGGCTGTTGTGCTTATACTGGCGGTGGCTTTGATAGCGGGGGCGACCGGTTTTACCATAGGTAAGACGCAGGCCCGCAGGGCAATATTCAGGGAGGCCTGTGAGCGCGGTCCTATGATGCTGCCCGGCGGCGATATGATGCCCGATATGCGCAAGGCCGAAAGGTTCCACCGCTTCCGGGATTTTGCGAAGAATCGTCCGGAAGACATGAAGGAGATGATGGCCGAAAGGAAGGACCAGATACGCGAACGTCTTACCGACCTTAAAAAGCGGGACCCGGATAAGTTCCGCGAGGTCATGCAAAGGATGGACATGCTCGAGGACAACATATCTTCTCTGCGCAGGGAGTTGGAAGCCGAACCGGTAAAATAACGGTATAACCAAGTGGACCCGGAACCAGGGCTTATAGAGCGCGCCAGGAACGGCGATCGCGAAGCGTTCGATTTGCTTGTAGACCTTTACAAGGAAAGGGCGTTTTCCGTTGCTTTTGGTTTCACCGGGAATACCGAGGACGCCAAGGATGCCCTTCAGGAAGCTTTTGTCAAGGCGTATATTGGCGTCATGAATTTCAGGGGGTCCTCAAGTTTTTATACCTGGTTTTACAGGATACTGGTGAACCAGTGCAAGGACCTTCTCCGTAAGAGGGGGATAAGAAAAAGGGTTTTTTCCGATCCTCTGCCAGGGTCCGACGGCGAGGAACCTGCCATAGAGGCAGTCGATACTTCTCCTGGCCCGTCTGACAGGGTCCTTGACCTGGAGACGAGGCGTCTTATAGGTGAAGCTGTCGACAGGTTGCCGGCTAAGCAGAAGTCCGTATTTATATTGAGGCACATAGAAGGGATGAAGATGGATGAGATCGCCCGGGTGGTCGGGTGCAGTGAATCTACCGCGAAAGTCCACCTTTTCAGGGCAGTAAGGGGGTTAAGATGCCGACTGACGAAAAGTTTATCGATCTGATATCGAAGGCCAGGAAGGCGCCCGCGATGTCCAAGGGTTTTTGGGCGAAATTTGACGCGGAACTTGGCACCAGGCTTAATTCCGCGGAAAAGAAGAGGATTTCCCTGCCCTCGGCGGTATTTGAAGCTATCGAAGATATGGTTGCGGTCTTAAGGAATGCCGAGTTCAAGCGCGCTCTCGCTACTGCTTCCGTTGCGGTCACGGTCATCGGTTTCAGCATCATATTCTCCATGAGGGGAGGCCCGGGGCTCTATTCGGTCTCGTCGCTTACCAACGACGAGCTTGTCGATGAGATAGTCATTCTGGGCACCTGCGATTCCGGCGAAAATATGATTGACTTTTAGCCCCTTTGAATATAAAATAGGGGCCATGTCAAAGCTAAAGATAGGACTACCAAAGGGTAGCCTGCAAGAGGCTACCTTTAAACTGTTTAAAAAGGCCGGGTTTTCCTTGTCCGGCTCCGAAAGGTCTTACTTCCCTTCCGTAGACGATAAAGAGCTTGAACCTGTCCTGCTCAGGGCCCAGGAGATGTCCCGTTACGTGGAGCAAGGGATACTCGATTGCGGCATAACCGGCAACGACTGGGTGTTGGAGAACGGCTCCGACGTCGTCCGCGTCGACGAACTTACCTATGCAAAACAAAGCCTGAACCCCGTGCGCTGGGTCCTGGCGGTCCCTGAAAGTTCGGGTATCCGCAGCATAAAGGACCTTAACGGCAAGAGAGTAGCCACGGAGCTGGTAAACTTCACTAAAGCATACCTTAAAAAGAAGAATATAAAGGCAGACGTAGAGTTCTCATGGGGTGCTACCGAGGCCAAGGTCTATTCGGGCCTTGTAGATGCCATAGTTGAGCTGACGGAGACCGGTTCTTCGCTCAGGGCCCATAACCTTAAGATCGTAGATACCCTTTGCACTTCCACCACGCAGCTTATCGCCAATAAGAAGTCCTGGAAAGACAGTTGGAAGAAGTGCAAGATAGAGCAGATAGCGTTGTTGTTGAAAGGCGCCATAGCCGCGGAAGAAAAAGTCGGGCTTAAGATGAACGTCTCCGAGAACGACCTGGACAAGGTCCTCAAGGCGCTCCCAGCCATGCGCAGGCCTACCATATCCCACTTGAGCGTAAAAGGGTGGGTTGCCGTCGAGACGATCATCGATGAGAAACAGGTCCGCGAGCTCATACCTAAATTGAGATCAGCCGGTGCGGAGGGCATAATAGAATATCCGCTTAACAAGGTAATATACTAAAGGAGGGGAGTCGAAAGATGCCGTGCGGCAAGAAGCGTAAAAGAAGAAAGATACGTACGCACAAGAGGAAGAAGAGACTCCGCAGGGACAGGCACAAGAAGAAGTAGCAATTTCCTGTGAACCTGACTTTTTATCACGTGAAAAGGTATTTAGTCTTATCTGTGATAGGGGTGGCCCTTTTTGTCATGATAAAAGGGTCACCTCTATATTCCAGGTCCACCGAAGGGAACTCCGCCGCTAAGGCATATGCCCATTTCCTTATGGGTACTGTTCTCGACGGAGAGGGGAAATTTGACACCGCCCTGGATGAGTACAAGCTTGCCCTTAAGCTTGATCCGGCATCCTCTACGACAAACACGAGGATAGCCCTTGACTACATAAGGATCAATAATACGGCCGAGGCCTCCAAGTATCTCGATGCGGCCATATCCATAGATCCCGACGACACCAAGGCGCGTTTTATACTTGCCCTTCTTTATACAATAAACAAGGAATCCGACAAGGCTGCGGCCCAGTACGAAGAGATAGTAAAAAGGGACCCGCATGACATAAAAGCGCTCGCTTCCCTGGCCGACCTTTATGTCATACAGCAAAAGATAGAAGAAGCCGCCCAGGTCTACGAGAACATCCTCAAAGAGGGCACGGATACAAGCCTTATCCATTTCACGTTAGGGATCTTTTACAGCAAGCTCGAGAAATACGACCAGGCCCTCGAACATTTCAACGAGGCCCTTAAGCTCGATCCTGACTATACCGAGGCGCGCTTAAGCAGGGCGGTGCTCTATGAGTTGCGGGGTGACTATCCGAAGGCGATAGAGGATTACAAGAAGATCCTCGATTCCGAGCCGCTTAACATTAAGATATACAAGTTGCTCGCCCATGCCTATTACAGGGACAAAAAGCCCGACGAGGCGATAAAGACCTTCAAGCTTATTATAGACCTTGAGCCGGACAAGGCGGACGGTTACCTTGACCTGGCTTATCTGTACCTTGACGACAAAAAGCCCGACGAGGCGATAAAAGTCCTCGACAAGGCGGCAGTATTGAAGGACGTAAAAGAGATAAGCGTAATATATATCGTCAAGGGAATGGCATATTCTCAGAAAAAGATGAAGGAAGAGGCCCTTGTTTCCTATAAAAGGGCCGTGGAGTTGTCCCCGCAAGACGCGGAAGGGTATTTTTACCTGGGTGCCGCTTACGAACGCCAGGGGGAGCGCAAGCTTTCGGAAGAGAACCTCAGGAAGGCCATAGAGCTTAACCCGAAGCATGCCGATGCGCTTAATTATCTCGGGTATATGTATGCCGAGGACGGCGTTAAGCTCGACGAGGCTATAATACTCATAAAACGCGCCCTGGAGATAAGCCCGAACAACGGGGCTTATATAGACAGCCTGGGATGGGCCTATTACCGTAAGGGTATGGTCGATGAAGCGGAGATAGAGCTGAAGAAAGCCATAGAGATCTATGGTAAAGATCCGGTGTTATTCGACCACATTGGAGACGTGTATTACAAGAAGGGGTTAACAGACAAGGCGAAAGAATTTTGGAAGAAATCCCTGGAGCTTGATCCTGACCAGAAAGGGATAAAAGAGAAGCTCGAAAAAGCCGAAAGAGCAGACAAATAGATGAACAGACCCAGTGTAGACCAGCTTAAGGATATTGCGAAAGAGATAAGGAAGGACGTGCTGACGATGCTTTCGGAAGCGGGCTCCGGGCATACATCAGGCTCGCTGTCCTGCGTCGAGATCGTTGTAGCGCTCTATTACTATAAATTGCAGAACGACCCCAAGAACCCAAAGTGGGCTGAGAGGGACAGGTTCGTGCTCTCCAAAGGGCATACGTGCCCTACGCTTTATGCGGTCTTGGCGCGCAGGGGATTCTTCCCGTGCGAGGCGCTCATGACCTTGAGGAAGCGCGGTTCGATATTGCAGGGGCATGCCAGTTTGAGCACGCCGGGTTGCGAGGCATCCACCGGTTCTCTTGGCCAGGGCCTTTCGATATCAAACGGAATGGCTCTTGCCGGGCGCCTGGATTTCAAGGATTACAGGGTATATTGCCTTATGGGAGACGGAGAACAGGATGAGGGGCAGGTCTGGGAAGCGGCGATGACCTCTGCCCATTACAAGATAGACAACCTCTGCGCCATAGTTGATTATAACAAGCAGCAGATAGACGGATGGCTCAGCGACGTCAAGAATATTGAACCGCTTAAGGACAAATGGGCGGCTTTCGGCTGGCATGTCCTCGAGGTTGACGGGCACGACTTCAAACAACTTATGGATGCTTTCGATAAAGCCGAGATGATCAAGGGTAAGCCCACCGTGATAATAGCCCATACCGTAAAAGGCAAGGGAGTCTCATACGTCGAGAAGAACTCGGTCGGGTTCCATGGGACAACGCCCAAGAAGGCGGACCTTGAGAAAACCTTAAAAGAGATAGAAGAGGGTCTATAAATATATGGCAGACTTAAAACCAACCCGTGACGGTTTTGGAGAAGCTCTGGTAGAACTCGGCAAGACTAACGAGGAAGTCGTCGTTCTTTCGGCCGACCTTACCTCCTCGGTAAGGGCAAACTGGTTCAAGGACAAATATCCCGAGAGGTTCTTCGATTTCGGCGTCGCCGAACAGGACATGATGTCGACCGCAGCGGGTTTTGCCCTCTGCGGCAAGATACCTTTTGCGGCAACGTTCGGGATATTCGCCTCGGGTAGGGCGTGGGACCAGATAAGGTTGTCAGTTTGCTACATGAACCTTAATGTCAAGATAGTCGGCAGCCACGGCGGCATCTCGGTAGGTCCTGATGGCGCTTCGCACCAGGCCCTTGAGGAGATAACGCTTATGCGTGTGCTGCCCAACATGACCGTTATAGTACCATGCGATTCCGAGGAAGCCAGATTGGCTACCATTGCGGCAGCTTCCTATAAAGGGCCGGTATATCTCAGACTGGGGCGCGAACCTTTCCCCGTCATAACCGGTTATAAAGGGGATTATAAGATAGGCAAGGCCGTTACTATGGCGGAAGGCTCGGACCTGACTATAATAGGCACCGGCATAATGGTGCAAGAGGCCATGAAGGCCTGCGAGGAACTTAAGAAACAGGGCATATCGGCCAGGGTCATCAACCTTCATACGGTCAAGCCCATAGATAAGGATGCGGTTGTAAAGGCCGCTAAAGAAACAGGCGCAATAGTTACCGCCGAGGAGCATACGGTAGTGGGCGGCATGGGAAGCGCGGTAGCTGAAGTGCTTGCCGAGAATTTCCCGGTCCCCGTGAGGATGGTTGGAATGAAAGACCGTTTCGGTGAATCGGGGGAGGCCAGGGACCTTATGAAGTATTTCGGCCTTAGTTCCGAAGGTATAACTGCGGCTGCCCTTGAAGTCCTGAAATTGAAAAAGTGATGTCTGAAGTCACGCTGAAATCTCCCGCGAAGATCAACCTTTACCTGAAGGTTCTCGGCAAGAGGCCTGACGGCTACCACGATATAGAGACCGTATTCGAGCGTATCGACCTTTGCGATGAGCTGTCGTTTAAGGCCATAGCCGATGAAATTGTGATCAAGTGTGATAACCCACAAGTCCCTTGTGACCGACGCAACCTGGTATACAAGGCCGCCCAGATGCTTAAAGAAAGGTACGCTATACCTTCACTAGGGGTCGAGATAAACCTTAAAAAGAATATTCCCGTAGCTGCAGGCCTTGGAGGAGCGAGCTCTAATTGTGCCTATGCCCTGCGTGGTTTGAGCCAATTATGGGGCTTGAAAGTCAGTAAGGAAGAACTTTTTGAGATAGGCAGCGCCATAGGCGCCGACGTGGCTTTTTTCCTTATGGATGCCGGCAGGGCCGTTGGCAAAGGAAGAGGCGAAGTCCTGGAGGCAGCACCCCAGGGAAAGGGGTTCTGGTATCTTCTTGTCAACCCGGGTTTCCCGGTCCTTGCAAAAGACGCCTATCAGGGCCTAAATTTGGGCTTGACACCCACTCTGGCCCATAGTACAATTGACCCTGCCTGCCTTAAGGACATCAAATTTGATGCGCTTAAGGGATTTGTCTTTAATAGTTTAGAAGACCCGGTAGTTCGCTTGCATAGTGCCATCTCCGAGATCAAATCTGAAATAATCAGATCCGGGCTTAAAGTTGTTATGATGAGCGGAAGCGGGCCCACTGTTTTTGGCGCAGCTTCGAGCAGAGAGGAAGCGCTCGACGCCAAAAATAAGCTCGTTCTTAGAGAAGGCTGGCAGGCTTTTATCGCGACAACATTGTGGTAATAAGCCGGCCGCTTTTCGTCTATGCATAAAAGGAGCGGTTGAGATGGTTATCACAGAAGTAAGGGTCTTTCTTAAGGAGGGCCAGGACAAGAAGTTAAAGGCTTATGCTACCGTGACTTTCGACAACTGTTTTGTCGTCAGGAATATAAAGGTAATAGAAGGGCAGAAGGGGCTTTTTGTGGCGATGCCTTCCAGGAAGATGAAAGAGGCGTGCCCGAAATGCAGGTTCAAGAACGTAGTAAGGTCAAAATATTGCAATAATTGCGGAAGCAGCCTCGATGGCATAGCCCGTCCGGTCGCGAAATCCCCGGAAGAGGAAGCTTCTGTTCGTCAGTCAGAACATAAAGATATAGCCCATCCAATAACTCTCGAATTCAGGGAGCTGATCCAGAAGAAGGTCCTGGATGCTTTCGAAGTAGAGAAGAAAAAGGGCCCTTCCCCTGTCAGAGGGGGAGAATACGCAGAAGAAGAGGACTAATCCCACAGGGATAGGCTTGCCCATTTCACTTAAGGGCAAGGTCTAGCCCTTATAGTTTGAATTCTTCTGCCCGGTAGTGTAAAGGTAGCACACGAGAATTTGGATCTCGGCGTTGAGGTTCGAATCCTCACCGGGCAACCAGTGCGAGAAAATTAATATGGCAGAAAGATGCTCGTTTTGCGGGAAATCCCGCGAAAAAGTCAAAAAACTTTTTTCGGGCCAAGGCGCTTATATTTGCGAAAGTTGCGTCAGGCTTTGCAGCCAGATACTGTCCAGTGACGAGGAAGAAGAGCTTAAGCTAAAGCGCGAGAACAAGGTCAAGGAGCTTCTAAAACCTGCCGAGATCAAGCGCCAACTCGACCAGTATATCATAGGCCAAGAGCGCGCCAAGCGCCAGCTTTCCGTGGCCGTTTATAACCATTATAAGAGGATAGTCACCCAGATCCAGAACCGTGACGTGGAGTTCGAGAAATCGAACGTTCTGCTCATCGGCCCTACGGGTTCCGGCAAGACCCTCCTTGCGAGAACTCTTGCCAAGGTCCTGGATGTGCCCTTTGCGCTTTGCGATGCGACTCCCCTTACGGAAGCCGGATATGTCGGCGAAGACGTCGAGAATGTATTATTGCGCCTGTTGCAGGCATGCAATTACGATGTCAAGCGCGCCCAGTACGGTATAATTTATATCGATGAGATAGATAAGATAGGGAAGACTCAGGACAACGTGTCGGTTACCAGGGACGTTTCCGGCGAGGGCGTACAGCAGGCCCTCTTGAAGATATTGGAAGGCACCATAGCCAACGTGCCTCCGCAGGGCGGCAGGAAACACCCCCAGCAGGAATATATACAGATAGATACATCTAATGTCCTTTTTATCTGCGGCGGGACTTTCTCTACTTTGGACAAGATAATCGAGCGCCGCGCAGGAAGGAAGACGATAGGTTTCAGCGCCCAGGAAGAAAAAGCCAGGAAGCTCGGCGATGTGCTTTCGCAGGTAGAGCCCGAGGACCTCTTGAAATTCGGCATGATACCTGAGTTCGTGGGCAGGTTCCCGGTGATCGCAAC
>CAZAEH010000036.1:0-12041 GCA_964484255.1 uncultured Planctomycetia bacterium | reverse complement strand
TTTCCACTTACCCGAGGCATCCCTTACCTCGATATTATATATCTCGGAGAAGGCGGTTTCCCACTTCAGTATGACACCGCATATTCTGTGAGAAGTATCGAACTCGGCCTGCCACCACTGGTTGTCATCGAAGTTGCTTGACCAACGAGTCTGCATGCTCCCGTCAATAGCTTTATCCGCGCTGTAATCGGAATCCCCCGAAGATGCAGTCGCCTTTGCCTTTATCGGGTCCGGATCATTGAACCTTATCTCCCTTATGGAATTTCCCCATTCTGTCGCCCTTTTCACAAAGTCTATTCTTATATAGCGGGGCTCTATCGGGTTCCGGACAGTTAACGTTTCGCAACCGCCCTTGCCCTGTGTATTTTCGAATACCTGCTGCCACTGCTTACCATCCGCTGAATACAATATCCTGTATTCAACGGCATAGGCATCTTCCCAGATTATCGTTATTTTCTTGATCTTTACAGGACTGCCAAAATCGACTTTCCACCATTGGTTATCGGCAAATTGGCTTGACCAGCGAGTAGAAAGGTCCCCGTCTATGGCAAGCTGGGGCTCGAATTTATCTTCAATGGTAGAAGCAGAAGCTTTCCATGCCTTATCGGCAAAGGCGGGTTGAGTGACGGACAAAAACACGGCCAGAACGGCAAAGAGCGCGATGAACTTATACATCCATTCCTCCTGAGTTGTACATCCCCCAATAGGTTATTATGATATCCGAATACTTACCATAAGGCAAGCCATTTGTGCTATAATTCCACTATGAAGGCTGAGATAATCTGCGTAGGCACCGAAATACTCCTGGGCCAGATACTGAATACCAACCAGCAATGGCTGTCTCAAAAAATCGCAGAGTGCGGTATCTGTGTATACTACCAGTCCACCGTAGGGGATAACCCTAAAAGACTTGCCGAGGCGGTAACCCTCGGCCTGCTGCGCTCGGATATAGTCATCACTTCAGGAGGGCTTGGTCCCACCGTTGATGACATAACTCTCTCTTCAATATCGAGCCTTTTCCCTCAGGGATTCGCCAGAACCTTCGAGAATTATGTCGGGACTGCCCCCGGATACCTGTTTGAGGACGCACAGAAAATTGTCATTGCCCTGCCAGGGCCTCCGAGAGAGCTCAACCCGATGTTCGAGAACAAGGTTATGCCTTTCCTTAAGCGGAGATTCAAAACTTCCGGGGTCATAAGGACAAGGACACTTAAGGTCGTCGGCCTGCCTGAGTCAAAAGTTGACATTAAGGTAAGATCCCTCTTGAAAAACCCGCCCCCGCTTACGGTAGGCATATATTCCAAGCCTTCTCTCGTTGAACTTAAGATAACTGCCCAGGCGCGGAATGAACGCCTCGCCGGCAGGATGATAGACAAGGCAGACAGGAAGATATCATCCCTCTTGGGCGGTCACATATTCGGCAGGGATGAAGAAACGCTTGAAGAAGTTGTCGGGCGTAAGCTTACGGCCGCGCGAAAGACCGTTGCAGTGGCAGAATCCTGCACGGGAGGACTTATATCAGGGAGGTTTACCGATATCCCCGGCAGTTCCGTATATTTCAAGGGGGCGATTATAGCTTATTCCAACGAGATAAAGACCTCGGTCCTGGGCGTAAAATCTTCTACAATTAAAAAGTTCGGGGCTGTCAGCAGGCAAACAGCCGGGGAGATGGCAGCGGGAGTCATGAGATTGACAGGAGCTTCATTCGGTTTATCCGTAACGGGAATAGCCGGACCGTCCGGGTCCACAAAGGATAAACCGATCGGCCTTGTTTACATTTCGCTGGCCGGCCCTCGGGGGTCCGCCTGCAGGGAATTCCGTTTCAGGGGTGACCGAAACGCCATAAGATCGAAAGCGTCCCAGGCCGCCCTTGACCTTATCAGAGTATCTCTTTAGAAGTTTCCTTCCCGACGTCCTCGGAAAAGCAGAGTTGGTCCTTACCGTGCTGCTTGGCCCAATAAAGAGCGTCGTCTGCCTTTTTGAACAATTGATGCGGGGTTGAACCGTCCTGCGGATATATTGATATGCCCAGACTCACCGTGAATGTAACGGGCTTGTCTCCTACTTCAAGCTTTTGCGCCTTTACGGCATCCCTAAGCCTCTTACCTACTACGCAAGAGCTCTCTTTGCCGGAATTCGTAAGCAGGACTACGAACTCGTCCCCGCCGTACCTGCCTATGGCATCGATCGGCCTTCCTTTGACATCGAAAGTCCTGATGTTCTGCTTGAGTATCTGTGAAAGGGTCGTTATGACGGTATCGCCGACCTGGTGCCCGTAAAGATCGTTATACCTTTTGAACCCGTCTATATCTATTATTACCAGCGCGAAGCTTTTCTTTTCACGGCCGGATCTCTTGACCTCCTCTTCAAGTCTCGTCAGGAAAAAATTATGCACAAACAGGCCGGTCAAACTGTCCCGTATCGAAAGCTCCCTCACCTCCTCGTAGAGCCTCGCCTTTTCTATAGTGATAGCCGCCTGGTTAGCGAGTATATCGAGATTTTCCTTGTCCTCTGCGGTTATCGGCTGCTGGCTAAAAACGTTATCCACTACCAGTACCCCTATCTTCACTTTTTTTACCATAAGCGGGATGCACAGGAACAGATCATCCGTCCCGTGTACGCCTGAGGCTGAAGTATTCTCGTCAAATAGGGCTGAGACTATCCTGTTTACACCTTTTTCGATCTTATACTGCTCCATTTCAATAGGCCTGACAACTTTACGTATATCTGCGCTCGCAACTCCCTTTAAAAGGTTGTTATCCGTGTCTATAAGGTAAAGCTTTGCCCTGTCGAAACGCAGCACTTCGACCGCGCTCTTTAATATGATCTCCAATACGGGATTGAGTTCCATGGCGCTGGCCATCGCCTCGCTGATCTTGGACAATGCCAATAGCATATCGATCTTGCGCAGGTTTGTCTGGAATACCTTTATATGTCTTATTCCGCGGCTGAATTCCCTGACGTAATCCGAAAGCATATCTATCTCTTCGTCGGTTATCTTATTGCGGCTGATAAGTTTATCCGCTATAACGACCCCGATCCTGTCATCGAAAGTCCTTAGAGGCAGGCAGACCTGCAAGCCGTCGTCCCATACCGCAGAGTTGCTCTTGCCGGTAAATACATCGCTAAGTATGCCCCCGCCCTCTTCTTTTATCGTTATCCTGCTTTCTCCGGAGATTATACCCTTACCTTTCATCCTTGCCTGGACGCATTCAAGGGATACACTGGGTTCGTCATAGAGGAATATGTATACAGAGTCAAAATCTATGTCGTCAAGCAGGGCCTTCAGGCCTATCTTGAGCGTTTCATCGAGGCCTATCTCAAACTGGAAAAAAGCCCTTACGGCCTCCTGAAGTATCCTCAAGTGTTTTTGGAACCTTTCCTGTCCGCCGGATATATCCATCTTAAAGCCCGCCTATAAAGAAAGTATATAATCCACCTGTCCCGCGTACTTGGCTATCTCCGTAGATAACAGTTTCTCGTCGTATTTACGGGATTTTACGGAATCGATCAGGCTGCCGAAAAGTTCCGATATTATGAACTCAACGCCGCCCCAGAAATCTATCTGCCTGTAACTCCTGCCGTAATCGCTATAAGTCTGTTTTAAAATCTTCTCCTGCTCCGTCCCCTGGCAAAATAGCGACGCAAAAGGTTCTATCCCGGAGGGCAAGGCACCGATGTTCTTATACAACCTTATCTGGGTATCGTTTGAGGTAAGGAATTTAATGAATTGCCAGGCTTCGTGCTTATTCATTGAATGGTTCGATATTGCAAGGTTACTGCCGCCGAGGAAGCTGAACCTCCCGCCAGGACCTGCAGGCAAGGCGGCCACACCGAATTTCTCCATCATCTCCTGGCTCCTGTACGATAATGATGTCCCGAAGAAACCAGGCAGGTAACCGGCGGCAACAAATGCACCCGCGATGCACATTCCGTATTTCCCTGAAACGAAAAAATCGTATACGGCGTAACCGGGGACCTTCCTGTCCCTTATAGGAGCATAATCCTTGTCCATGAGATCAAAATACAGTTTTATGCCCTTAACCGCTTCGGGCTTGTTGAAAGCCGCATAAAGCCCGTCCTTGGTAAGGTAGTCGCCTCCTCCTGACCAGACCCATGGGGCCACATCATGGACAAGGCCCTGATCTTTGATATCCGGTATACCCAGGGCCCCTATGGGGCCGTTCCCGCCGTCACAGCCGTTTATGGTTTTGCAGGTATTATAGAATTTATCCCAGGTCGAAACATCTTCTATGGAAAGTTTGGCTTTTTTGAATATATCCTTACGGTAGAAGAGCATCCTGGCTTCCGCCCCCCAGGGGACGGCAAAAACATTTCCCGTTGTTTCGTCCTCGCATGTATACCAGGATACCGGATGGAACTTGCCTTTTAACTTGTCTTCAGAAACCAGCTCGGTAAGGTCTGCCAGTGAGCTTATGGATGTAAGGGTCTTTGTCCAGGTGTTGCCGATCTGGAATATATCAGGAAGCTGTCTTCTCTTTGCCGCAGTTATAATGTCTTTCCACGCCTGTGTCCATGGTATGACCGAAAGATCGACCTTGATACCCGGATGCAACTTCTCGAATTCTTCTATCTCCCTGCCTATTATCTGGCTGGTATCATTGCCCCCGACAGGCATTATCCAGAATTTTAGATAGGCCGATCTCTGCATATTTAGGATTATACCATCGGGTTGATTAAAGTCAAATCATAATGTATAATCCTTGCGATGGATAAAGCTATAAGGGCCTTTATAGCCGTTGAACTCTCACCTGCAGCGGTTGAGGAGCTTTCTTTTGCCCAGGCAGGACTTAAAACTTCGGGAGCAGAAGTAAAATGGACCGACCCCGGCTGTATACACCTGACCATATGCTTCCTGGGCAATATCAATCCCCCTACGGTCTCTGCGATCAGCGGCGTATTAAGTGACATAGCCGCATCAGTCCCCGCTTTTAAACTTAGACTTGAGGGTATCGGAGCCTACCCCGACAGGTCTTCTCCAAAAGTTATATGGGCAGGCGTAAAAGAGGGCATGGACAGCTGCGAAAAGTTAGCCGTTGCGTTGAAGGGCCCTCTAAAAGATCTCGGCATAGCCTTAGAAGACAGGAAATTCTCGGCGCATGTTACGCTTGGGAGGGTCCGCGGGACTGATAAACTGGATGGATTAAGGAGGGCCGTCGATTCCTCGACTTTCTCAGGCCTCTCGCAAAGTAATATAGATCGTGTTATCCTGTTCGAAAGCCGTCTCGGTCCGGCAGGACCTTCCTATACTCCCCTTTTCAAAGCCAGATTAGCACCACACGCATTATAAGATTGGCATAGATACCGGCTGCGATATCGTCGAGTATGACCCCGAACGGACTACGAATTCCTTCGAGGCGCCTTATCGGAAAAGGTTTTAGTATATCAAAAGCCCTGAAGAGCATGAAAGCAAGTATTAAAGGCACCGGCCGGACCGGTATTAACAAGAGGGCGGTCATTACTCCTGCCACTTCGTCAATTACTATATGCCCGGAATCTTCCTTGCCGAAAAGGACCTCTGCCGGTTTTATGACCAGGATGGAAAGAACGACAAGCATCACCAAAGTTGCCAGATATTCCGCTAAGTTACCGCTGACTAGCACTGCCAATAAAAGCCCGGCCGCAGAACCGGCGGTCCCTGGCATTTTAGGAAAGAACCCGGCATAAAAGAACGTGCTGGCAAGCTTTACCAAAGTTTTCAAGAGAACAGCCTCTTATTCTTCGTAAAAAATGATATCCCGGAGGTAAGCGTAAGCGCTGCCGTTATAAACATTACTATGAATATAAGGTTCTTGAACCACATCTCGGTATCCGAATTCCAGAAATAGAGCGATTCGCCGGCCTCCTTGAACATAAGGAATATCAATATCATGAATATCGCTATCATTTGAGATACGGTCTTATGCTTGCCGGCCTCTTCGGCCTCAATCACCTTTCCTTTCGACAGGGCAAAGATCCTGAGCCCCGTAACGGTTACCTCCCTGGCTACAATTATCAGGACCATCCAGGCAGGTATAAGTTTAAGTTCGACAAAAGCCAGAAAGGCCGAAAGGACCAAAATCTTGTCCGCTATGGGGTCCATAAGCTTTCCGAAGTCCGTGGTCTTCCCGCTTTTACGGGCAAAGTAACCGTCATAATAGTCCGTCAGCGAAGCGATCAGGAATATGAGAAAAGCGATATACTTTGCTCCGGCAAACCCGGCGAACAGGAAATACATGAAAATGAACGTCAGGAATATGCGCGATACTGTAAGCGCATTCGAGATGTTCATTTTTTATCCATGGCCGAGAGGAGGTTCCGGATCTGCCCGTCGCCGGATATCTGCGGAACAGAAAAAACCCTGTTATTGTCCCATTCGCTCTCAGATAACGCTTCGATGAACTTGCCGGCGGTTTTGTCCATCTTAAATACCTTCCTTACGCGGGTCCAATAGCGCTTGGGCGAAGACAACCCCTGGTATGATACGATAGCTTCGAAATAGTAGTACTTAGCCGCAGGGGACAGTGACTTGAAACCCGGTTCCTTTATCATGCCTCCCGGAGAGATAAAACCGAGCGAACCTATGCCTTCCTGCCTTTCGTCAATCCATTTTTGTCCGCTTTGTTTTTGTTTCTCAAGTTCGGTCGTAAGGATATATTTTGCGGTAACGTTGGCAGCCGGTGTCTTGCCGTTGTTGTCCAATATCATGTAATTTCCAAAATATACGCTATTTGTTCCGTTATCGCTGATCTGTATGGGATCTATGATCTTTATCGTGACATAAGGCCTGACGTCAACCTCCTTAAGGTCGAGGCCGCTCTTGACGTTCCAGGCGAAGAGGAAGACTATTATGGTCACCGCAAATGCGATTATTTTATAGTAATACTTATTGATGAACCTGGAAGGCAGCCACCATCCGTAATATATGGTCTTGTCGTCGTATATCTGCTCCGCCTGTTTCCAATCCCTCATGGGGTCCGCAGCCATGCCTTTCTTCTTATTCTCGGCATATACGGCCTCGGCTATCTCACGTATCCTCTTTTCCCTTTCGATACCGCTCCTGGTGTCGCGCATTACCGCCTCCTTTTAACCTTTTCTCCGACCAGATCGTACTCATAACCATCCACGATCTTAACCGCCACCATGTCGCCCTGCCTGATACCATTTCCATTTACAAATACATTTCCGTCGATCTCGGGAGCATCCATATATGACCGGCCTGTGAACAGGTTGCATTCACCGGCCACTTTCTCGTCTATAAGAACGTCCGTCTGCCTGCCTACAAGCGCTGCGCTGATCCCCGCCGAGATATCTCTTTGGGCGTCCATTATCATATCCCACCTTTTTGCCTTTTCGTCCGCGGGTACGGATCCCCTGAACCTGCATGCCGCAGTCCCTTCTTCAACCGAATAGGCAAAAGCGCCCAACCTTTCAAATTTCACTTCCTTTATAAAACCAAGCAGTTCCCGGAAATCTTCCCTGCTCTCTCCGGGAAAACCGACTATCACGGAGGTCCGCAGCGCTACGCCCGGTATTGAGGACCTGATATTCGATATCAGTTTCCTGATCCCCGTCCCGGTTGAGCCCCTGCCCATTCGCCGGAGTATCCCGTCGTTTATGTGCTGTATAGGAAGGTCGATATATTTACAAATGTTCTCTTCCTCCGCAATGACCGAGATTAGTTCATCCGTAAAATGGGCCGGATGCGTATAAAGCAGCCGTATCCATTCAGCGCCACTCCGGCGGGACAAGTCCCTGAGAAGACCCGCTAAATTATACTTACCCGGAAGGTCCCTGCCATACAGGGTCGTATCCTGGCCTATTATGTTCAATTCCTTCGCCCCGCGGGTAACCAGGCTCTCCGCTTCCCTGATTATCGAAGCGGGGTTCCTGCTCCTGTGGCGGCCGCGGATTTTGGGAATTATGCAAAACGAGCATTTATGCGAACAGCCTTCGGAGATCTTAACATAGGCGTAATGCAAGGGAGTCAGCCCCAGCCTTGGGCTTTTATCATCATGGAGGTATTGCGGTTCATTTATAATTATATCCGGTCTTCCGCCCTTGGCAAGCTTTTTTATCATTCCGGGAAGGACCTGCGCTGCGTCAACACCTGCAAAACCGTCTATCTCGGGAAACTCCTTCTTGAGTACCCCTGCATACCTCTGGGGAAGGCATCCCACCACCAACAGGTGCTTAAGCTTTTTCCCCTCCTTAAGGTCTATAAGCTCCAGTATTTCTTCGATAGATTCTTTTTTAGCATCTTCGATGAACGCGCAGGTATTGACTATGGTTACATCAGAACAAGATGGCGAACCGGCTATCTTGTAACCGGACTTTTTTAAAGTTCCAAGTATCAGTTCAGAATCTACCAGGTTCCTCGCGCACCCCAGCGAGACCAGGGCAATTTTTTTAATCATATTAGGAATAGTGCTACTTGGGCAGTTTGAGACCTTTTACGACACCCTTGCCGAGAGAACCGAGCGAGGTACCGTTCAGATCCAAAGTGAGGTATTCGGCTCTGCTTGTCGATAATTCGAAAGAATTCCTGGCTTCCCACTTCTCCTCTGAGCCTTTCTTGAGGGTCCCCTCGAAGATCAAGGTCCCGTCGGATCTGATCTTAAGGTAAACATCTGCGCGCGACCTGACGGTCAGGACCAGAATATCACATTTCGGGATATTAACAACGGGCCTTTCGACCGCCTTTTCCTGTTTGGACGCAGGCTTAGCGGCCGGCGCGGCAGGCTCCTTCTTCACCGCCTTAGGCCTTGATTTAAAGAATGCCGTTGTCTTGGATACGGCAAAAACGGCCAGTTTTACGGCGAGTACCAGCATGATCGCCGCGACGATCCATAAAATTATTTTTTTTACGGGGAATTGCCCGGGACCGGTGTCCCTGGATAACACCGATATTTGGTCCTTGAATCCGGGTTTTTCACCCGTAAAACTTTCGGCCAGGTCGGTACCGTTGAGGCCGAGGTAATTGGCATATTTTTTTATAAAACTCTTGATATAAACCGGCCCGGATACTATCTCGGCGATCCTGTCGTTCTCAAGGGCCGTAAGTATCCTTGAGCTTATTCGCGTGTCCCTTTGCGCCTGGTCAAGAGTAATACCCTTTGATTCGCGAGCGGATCTTAATCTCGACCCGATTGATTCCATTTGGCTTTTACGGCCTCCATGTTATCGATCAATATCTCGCGGGGTTTTGAACCGTTATAAGGGCCGACTATCCCATCGGCTTCCATAGTATCTACCAGGCGGGCGGACCTGGTATATCCGAGTCCCAACCTGCGTTGGAGCATCGATACGGAGGCCTGCTTGGTCTCAATGACCATCTTTACCGCCTCTTCGTACATCTCGTCCTTTTCGTAGGTCTTGCCTCCGTGGGACTTCTTGTCCTGCTCCTTAAGTATCTCTTCGTCGTATTCCGCCGATCTCTGTTCCTTGATGAATTTTATAACCCTCTCGATCTCGGCATCCTTGACAAGGCACGCCTGAGCGCGGGTAGGTTTGGAGTCACCGGGTTTCATGAAGAGCATATCGCCCTTACCCAAGAGTTTATCCGCGCCGTTCACATCAAGAACTGTCCTGGAATCAACTTTAGAAGCGACCTTGAAAGATATCCTCGCAGGGAAATTGGCCTTGATGACTCCGGTAACAACATCAACTGAAGGTCTCTGGGTAGCAAGTATAATATGTATGCCTACCGCCCTCGAAAGCTGGGAAAGCCTGGTTATGGCGTTCTCGACCTCCTGGGCAGAAACTATCATTAGGTCCGCCAGTTCATCTATTATAACGACGATATAAGGCAGGACCTCGGGCACGTCTTCCTGATCATTGAATTCCCCTTTGCCCTTCTTTTCATGGAAGTATTCGATATTCCTTACGGCGAGCTTTGCAAAAAGCCTGTAACGTGACTCCATCTCATTGACTACCCAATTCAAAGCCCCGGATACTTTCTTGTGGTCGGTAACGACCGGACAGAGCAGGTGCGGCAGGCCATTGAACATAGCCAGTTCCACCATTTTGGGATCTACCATGAGGAACTTGACCTCGTCAGGCGAAGCATTAAAAAGCATCGAGCTGATAATGGCGTTGACGCAGACTGTCTTTCCTGCTCCCGTAGTCCCTGCTATCAGTAAGTGAGGCATAGAACTAAGGTCGGCGACCACCGGCACGCCTGCAATATCCTTGCCCAGTGCAAGCGTAAGCTTTGATTTAGCGTCCTGGAACTCAGTCGACTGCAGTATATCTTTAAGGTAAACAAGGGCGCTGGACGAATTTGGGACTTCGACACCAACCCTTGCTTTGCCGGGTATCGGCGCGACTATCCTTACACTCTGGGCCTTCATCGCAAGCGCGATATCATCGGAAAGGCTTGTTATCTTAGTGACTTTTACGCCGGGGGCCGGCTCCAACTCATACCTGGTGATAACCGGGCCCCTCTCAACGGCCGCGACCTTCACCTCAATGCCGAAATCACGCAGAGTCTCCTCTAGAATCTTGGCGCTGGCATCAAGGTCATCGCTGATTTGCCTTTCTTCAACGGGAGGCGGCGAGTTCAGGAGGCTCAGATCAGGCAGTTTGTAATCACCGACTGTTTTCTTAACAACCTTGGGAGCGAGTTTAGGCTCATCTATCTTTATGACTTTCTTGATATCTACGATGGTGGCTCGCGGTTCCTTTGTCTGCTCTTTTATCTGGGCGGCTGCTTTTGCCTCTGCAGCATAAGCTCTTTCTTTCACTTCCCTGCCCTTGGAGACCTCAGCTTTTATCTGCTCAAAAGCTTTCTTTAGTGATGTTTCTTTTTCAGGTTTTTCATTGCGGCGCTCGCGTATAACTGCGCCGGGAACAGCCTTCTTTTTGAATAATGCGCTGCATAATTCTATCACGGCATTTATCAGCGACATCACTATCGGAAAGATGAGAAATTCCGTGGCCAGGAGGACAGAAAGCGCTCCGAGGACTATCACCATGACCCATGCACCTACGCTGCCCAGGTACCTTACAAAAAAGTTCGAGAAGAACAGCCCGAGAAGTCCGCCATAATGTACCTTTACTGCATTACTTTGCGGCGAAGAAGCCAAGCTGAGGATGGCGCTGGAAGCTATAAAAAGAAAAGAGGTCCCAAGAAGCTTATAATAGAACTTCTGCGGGACCTTATTCAGGAACTTGCCCACCGCCCAAGTTGCGGTAAGGACAGGTATAATGTATGCGCTGAAACCTATAAGGTTAAAGAGAAAAGCTGCTACATAAGCGCCCAGCAACCCGGCATAGTTACGTGTATATATGTTCGGGTTAGAAGTAAAGACTTGAAGGTCGTTTGGGTCATAAGAGATCAGGCTTATTAAGATAAGGACACTTAGGGCAAAGAGTAGAACACCCCAAATCTCGTTTATCCTCTCTTGCTTCACTTCCTATGACGTCTCCTTTCGTCCCTTCCTTCTCTCGGCTCCCTGCGCTCCCTCGGAGGCCTCTCCGGGGCGTTCTCAGCACCGGGAAGAGTCGCCTTGCGGCTGAGGTTGAGCCTGTTCTGGTCGTCGATCTCCATGAGTTTCACCTCGAACTCATCGCCTAATTTGACGACGTCTTCCACGTTCTTTACGTATTGGTCGGACAGCTCGGAAACATGCACCAAGCCCTCCTGGTTCGGGAGGATCTCGACGAACGCGCCGAACGGCATTATCCTCTTGACCTTGCCCATATATATCTTGCCTACCACCGGGACTTCGGTCAGTTTGTTGATTATGTCTATGGCCTTCTGAAGGGCGATACCATCTGCCGAAGCAACATTCACGGTACCGTCATCCTCGATGTCGATGGTCACGCCGGTGTCTTCTATGATCTTGCGTATGACCTTTCCGCCGGGGCCTATGACATCGCGTATCTTATCGGGGTTGATCTTAAAAGAGACTATCCTCGGTGCATACTGGGATAGTTCCTTCCTCGGCTCGCCAAGGGTCTGGGCTATCTTGCCCAAGATGGTCTGCCTGGCCTCTTTTGCCTGGCTGAGCGATTCCCTGATTATATCGTAACCTATG
>CAZAEH010000035.1:0-12763 GCA_964484255.1 uncultured Planctomycetia bacterium | reverse complement strand
CGAGTACAAGGAAGACTTCACCGCCCATACAGGATGGGCTGACATAAAGTATAAATTCTAACTGTGAAACTATATCTTAGACTGTTAAAATTCGTAAAGCCGCACGTTAATACGCTGATTCTTGCGAGTTTATGCATGATAATCAACAGCGTAGTCTTCGGTGTCGTCTCGATAACCGCGGTTATACCGGTGGTTAACAACGTTCTTCGCAATGCCCCCATGAGCGTTCCGGACAAGATGCCGCAATTCATCAAGGACATTATGACCGGTATAAACTCCGTCCCCCAGATAGACCTTTTCGCATGGATAATAATAAGCATAGTCGCCGCATTCTTTTTCAGGGGCTTGTTCGCTTTCCTGCAGTCCTACCTGATGACCGACGTGAGCACAAAGGTCCTTACCGACCTTCGCAGGGTGGTCTACGATAAACTACTTGAGTTTTCGCTCGATTTCTACAACAAGGCCCATACCGGCGTGCTCGTTTCCAGGATAACTTACGACACGAGCGTTATCCAGAATTCCATTACCGACGGGATAACGGACCTTGTTTACCAGAGTTCCCAGGTTACGGTATCGATATTCATGATATTCTTCCTGCGCGAAATGTATGATATCCAGTGGTCGCTTCTGGTCCTTGGTTTTATCATCCTGCCGCTCATAATGTTCCCGATAATACGCGTCGGAAAAAAACTCAGGAAGATATCGAGGCAGACGCAGGAACAGATGGGTTTTGTTACTACGACACTTGTCGAGACGATAAGCGGGATGCGTATCGTAAAGGCCTTCTCAATGGAAGAGATGGAGAAAGAGAAGTTCTCTTCGCAGAACCGGGGTCTTTATAAGATGTTCATGCGGGCGGCAAAAAGGGAGAGGTTACTGGATTGGGCGATAGAGTTCATAGGCGTTGCCTGCGGTTCATTCGTCCTATGGCTTGGCGGCCGGAAGATAATAATGAACTCGGCCGACCCGGCCGGTTTCATTGCGTTCATATTGGCTGTATTCCTTTTAGCCAGGCCGCTTAGCCGCCTTGGCAAGATAAATTCCATAAACCAGAAGGCATTGGCTGCCGCGGACAGGATATTCGAGATCCTTGATGCCAGGTCCAGTGTGCTTGAGAAGCCGGCAGCCGAGACCCTGGCTCCTTTAAAAGGGGATATCCGCTTCAAAGACGTATCTTTTTCATACGGGAACGAGGATGTCCTTTCGGGGATAAATATAGAAGCCAAGAAAGGTGAGATAATAGCCATAGTAGGCCCCAGCGGGAGCGGCAAGTCCACGATAGTCAACCTCATACCGCGTTTTTACGATACCGGCAAGGGTGCGGTTACGGTGGATGGGACCGATATAAGGAACGTTACTTTCTCATCGCTGCGCGGGCAGATCGCCATCGTTACCCAGGAGACCATACTCTTTCACGATACGATAAAAGCGAACATATCTTACGGCAGGCCGGGGAGTTCCGACGAAGACATCGTTAGAGCGGCAAAGGTCGCGAACGCCCATGATTTCATTTCAACCCTGCCCGACGGCTACGATACCATAGTCGGCGAACGCGGCCACAGGCTTTCAGGAGGCGAACGCCAAAGGATAGCCATAGCAAGGGCTGTCCTTAAGGACGCGCCTATACTTATACTCGATGAAGCCACTTCACAGCTTGACATGGAATCAGAATCCCTGGTCCAGGACGCCATAGAAAAGCTCATGAAGGGCAAGACAGCTTTTGTTATAGCCCACAGGCTTTCCACGGTCAAGTTTGCCACAAAGATAGTAGTCCTGGATAAGGGCAGGATAGTAGAGTCGGGTACCCACGAAGAGCTCCTGCGCGCCAACGGCCTATACAGGCGCCTTTACGACCTCCAATTCCTCGAGGAATCGGTCAAAAAGTAGGCAAAAAAGCCTTGAAATAACCCCCCACTTGTGATAAAATCACTCGGTTTAGTGTTCCTTAGCCCAAATAATCGGAAAACATAAAGGAGGAAGTTGAATTGGCAGCTACACAGACGATTAAGCAGTTGCTTGAAGCGGGGGTCCACTTCGGGCATCAGAAGAAGCGCTGGAACCCCAAAATGAAAAAGTTCATCTTCGGCGAAAAGAACGGGATCTATATAATAGACCTCGAAAAGACCGAAAAAGCCCTGGAGAAGGCACTTGGCTTCCTCAGGGAGGTCGCCTCACAGGGCGAACTGGTCCTCTTCGTAGGCACCAAGAAGCAGGCGAAGGATGTTGTGAAAGAAGAAGCTGCGCGTTGCGGCATGTTCTACGTGACCGAAAGGTGGCTTGGAGGTATGCTGACCAACTTTGCCACCATAAAGAAGTCCATAAAGAGGCACAAAGAGATAACCAAGATGCAGGAAGACGGCACCTTCGAAAAGCTCTCGAAGAAAGAGACTGCCAAGCTGGGCAGGGAGCTCGCAAAGCTCAACCGCGATCTGGAGGGTGTTATTGATATGGGCAAGCTTCCGGCCGCGATATTCATAATAGACTCCAAGAAAGAAGAGATCGCTGTGGCCGAAGCCAACAAGCTCGGGATATCGGTTGTAGGGCTTATCGATACCAACTGCGACCCGGATAAGATATTATATCCGATACCCGGGAACGATGATGCCATACGTTCCATCAAGCTGGTCTCCGGGCTGGTATCTAACGCTGTTTCAGAAGGCCGTAAGGCTTACCTTGACAATAAAGCCGCAGAAGAAGCCAGGCACGCGGAAGAAGAGAATGAGAACGTTGAGGTTGACGAAGATGCCGCGGAAGAACTGAAAAAGAAGGTCCTAAAGGGAAAGAAGACCGCGCCCGCAGAACCTGCCACAAAGAAGAAAAAAACAACAAAGGTTTAATATGTCGACTATGATAAAAGCAGAAGACGTAATGAAGCTCAGGGAATCTACCGGCGCCGGTGTGATGGCCTGCAAAGAAGCGCTTACGAAATCCGGCGGCGATACAAAGAAAGCTATAGAGATACTCAAGGAGAAAGGCCTTAAGACCGCAGAGTTGAAGTCCCTGCGTAAAGCAAAGGCCGGAGCCGTGCATTCTTACATACATCACGACTCAAGGATAGGCGTTCTCGTGGAAGTCAACTGCGAGACTGATTTCGTGGCCAGGACCGAGGATTTCCAGAAACTGGTAAAGGACCTGGCGCTCCAGGTGGCGTCGGCCAGCCCGAAGTATCTTAAGAAGGAAGACGCGCCGAAGGACTTACCCGAAGAGGAAGTAAAACAGCTCTGTCTTTTCGAGCAGCCTTTTGTAAAAGATCCTTCGCTTTCCATGAAAGATTACGTAACGCAGGTTATAGCCAAGACCGGCGAGAATATTATCGTTAAGAGGTTCATAAGGTTCCAGTTAGGCGAAGAGGCGTAAATAATGGCTAAGACGGGCAAGCTGCTTTTTAAGAGGGTCCTTCTTAAAATAAGCGGCGAGTCTTTGAGCGGCAACGACGGGTACGGGATAGATCCCAAAGCCTGCTCCGAGATAGCCGAGAGGATAAAAGAAGTTAAGGATCTCGGCATAGAGATAGCCGTTGTCATAGGCGGCGGCAATATAATTCGCGGAGAGAAATTCGCCACCAAAGGAATGGACCGTTCGACAGCCGATTATATGGGCATGCTTGCCACCGTGATCAATGGCATGGCAGTGCAGGATGCCCTCGAGAAGCTCGGTTGTTTTACAAGGGTGATGACCGCTATCCAGATGGAGCAGATCGCCGAGCCTTATATAAGGCGCAGGGCTATGCGGCACCTGGAGAAGGGCAGGGTCGTTATATTCGCTGCCGGGACGGGTAACCCCTATTTTACGACGGATACCGCCGCGGTTCTCAGGGCGATAGAGGTCGGTGCCGACGTGATACTCAAGGCCACGAAGGTCGACGGTATATATTCGGCAGATCCCGTAATAGACAAGCGCGCGAAGAAATATGATAAACTGAAATATATAGAGGTCATCAGCAGGGGGCTTAAGGTGATGGACTCGACCGCAATAAGCCTTTGCATGGACAACCGTCTCCCCATAGTCGTTTTTAACCTTAACGTTAAGGGCAATATCAAGCGTGCCTGCATGGGTGAAAAGGTCGGCACGATCGTCTCATAATCGAGAAAGGGCGGATAGAGATGAGTTTTACCGGTCATACGGTCAAAGATGTAATGCGCGATGCGGAAGAGCATATGAAAAAAAGCGCAGACGTGCTGGCTCATGAATTTTCGACTGTTCGTACCGGCCGCGCGTCACCTTCGCTTGTCGACGGCATAAGGGTGGATTATTACGGCGCCCCGACGCCTTTAAAGTCGCTCGCGGCGATCTCCACCCCTGACGCCAAGAGCATAGTGATACAGCCGTGGGACGTGTCGGCCAATGCCGAAATAGAAAAAGCCATACTCAAGTCGGAGCTCGGGATAACCCCGGTGAATGACGGAAAGCTTATAAGGCTTGTCATACCCGACCTTTCGAAAGAGCGCCGCGTTGAGTTGACGAAAATTGTCAAGAAAATGGCTGAAGACGGCAGGATATCCGTACGTAATGTCCGCCACAGCGCGATAGAGCATCTCAAGAAAATAGAGAAGGACAAACTGATAACGGAAGACGATAAGTTTGACGGCCAGGAACAGGTGCAGAAGCTTACAGATAAGTATATAGCTAAGATAGAAGAGTTGCTTGCTGCGAAAGAAAAAGAGATAACAGAGATATAGCAAGTGAGCCGCTAGCTCATCCGGTAGAGCAACGGCCTTTTAAGCCGTGGGTGCTGAGTTCAAGTCTCAGGCGGCTCACCAATTTTTTGCTCAAGAGATATGCTCGACCTAAAATTCATAAGGGATAACCCGGATAAAGTCAAGAAAGCCTGCGCGGACCGCGGAAAACCCGCGGATGTCGACGGGCTTTTGGCTCTTGACGAGAAACGCCGCAAGGCCTTAAAGGGATCCGAAGAGATCAAGCGCGGCAAGAATATCGCTTCGGACGAGATCGCGCAGCTTATACGCGAGAAGAAGGACCCTAAGGCGAAGATCGCCGAGATGAAGGCCATCTCCGAAAAGGAGAAGGCCCTTGACGAAGAGGTCCGCGCTATCGAGAAAGACATACAGGCGGCGCTCTACAATATCCCGAATATACCGCATACGTCCATTCCTGTCGGGAAGGATGCCTCGGCTAACAAGGTTGTCAGGTCCTGGGGCGCCGAAAGGAAGTTTTCATTCAAACCGAAAACGCACGTAGAACTCGGTGAATATCTGGATATACTCGATCTGCCCCGCGCGACAAAGATATCAGGCACCAATTTCCCCTTGTTCAAGGGTGACGGCGCAAAACTTGAACGCTCTTTGATAAATTTTATGCTCGACCTGCATACCAAGCAGCACGGATACAGGGAGGTGTTCCCGCCTTTCCTGGTCAACCGCGCCGCAATGACAGGGACCGGACAGCTTCCAAAGTTCGAAGAGGATATGTACAGGCTCAAGGACGATGACCTTTTCCTGGTGCCTACGGCCGAAGTCCCGCTTACTAACCTGCACATGAACGAGATCCTCGACGAAGGGGACCTTCCTGTATATTATACGGCCTATACCGCGTGCTTCAGGCGAGAGGCGGGTTCTTACGGCAAAGAGACGAAAGGGCTTATGAGGGTCCATCAGTTCGACAAGGTGGAGCTGGTCAAGTTTGTCAAGCCCGCGTCTTCCTACGATGAACTGGAAAAATTGGCAGGGGACGCGGAAACCGTCCTCCAAAAACTCGGGCTGCAATACAGGGTCGTTATGCTTTCCACAGGGGACCTGAGCTTTTCGGCCGCAAAATGCTATGATTTCGAGGCATTCGCGCCGGGCGTTAATTCATGGCTCGAGGTATCGAGCTGCTCTAATTTCGAGGATTTCCAGGCTCGCCGCGCCAATATTAAATACAGGGTTAAAGAGACGGGCAAGTCCGAATACGTGCATACGCTTAACGGTTCGGGTGTGGCCATGGCCAGGACGGTCATCGCCATACTGGAGAATTACCAGAACGAGGACGGCAGCGTAACCATACCCGAAGTCCTTAGGCATTACATGGACGGCAGGGACCGGATATTACCACCTAAAAAGTGATGGGCCGTATAGCGAAATTCGTGTTTTCGATCCTCGCGATCCCCTTCGTAATATCGTCTTCATATGCCCTTTACCGCGAGATAGGCAAGATATATTCGCTTGACAGCAACCAGGGTTATTTTATCCTGGGCGCGGTCATATACCTGATAATACATACGGTGTTTTTTAAACCGAACGTGGTATATATTTTCGGACATGAGCTGACGCATGCGATCGCAATGTTCATCTCGGCCGGAAAGGTCAAAAGTTTCAAGGTATCGAAGAAGGGCGGGGAGGTCAAAGGCACCAAGTCTAACATATTCATAAGCCTGGCGCCTTATTTTTTCCCGACGTATACCCTTATAATAATGCTCATCTGGCATATCGCCAGGCAGATATGGAATATAAGGGATTATATAGCGATATTCCTTTTTTCAGTGGGGCTTACGCTCACGTTCCATTTCGTAATGACCGTTGAGTTCCTGAAGACGAAACAGCCGGACCTGATAAAGAGCGGCTATCTTTTTTCGATAGTGCTGATATATTTGATAAACCTTGCGATAGCGGCGCTTATATTGAATTTCGTATTCGCGGATTTTTCGTTCAAGAGCTATGCCCTGAATGCCTACGAGACGGGCAAGGGGATATATATTTGGCTCTGGAAGCAGATGTTCTCGCTCAGCCCGAGGTTCCGGTTCAATTTTTAGGTTGGTGGAACGCGGACGCCATAAAGGGCAATAGAGCGGACGGAGGAGTGGCAGAGCGGTTGAATGCGGCGGTCTTGAAAACCGTTGAGGGTGCAAGCCCTCCAGGGGTTCGAATCCTCTCTCCTCCGCCATATCTTCAGCCGCTCCGGAAGGAGGCGTTTCCATGAAATTGACTTCACCGGATTTTACGGATAACGGTAACCTTCCCGCAAAGTTCACTGCGGACGGCCGGGAGATAAATCCCGCTTTAAATATAGAAGGGATACCGCAGGGGACGCAAAGCCTTGTCCTAATAATGGACGATCCCGACGCACCGCGGGGGACATTTACCCACTGGGTGGTCTTCGATATCCCTGCTACCGGCAGGATAGAAGAGGACAGTGTTCCCGGCAAGCTTGGGTTGAATTCTATCGGAGAGATCGGTTATGTCAGCCCGATGCCGCCAAGCGGGACGCACAGATATGTTTTTAAGGTATATGCGCTTGACAGGAAGCTTGGATTAGCCGAGGGCGCGAAACGCGCGGCGATCGAACAGGCGATGCAGGGCCGTATTTTAGGCCAGGCGGAGTTGACGGGTAAGTATAAGAGAAGCAAGTAAGCAACTACTCCTCGGAATATATCCTCGGAGTCCGCTTCACTTCTTCTTGATAGAGTTTGCGGAGAGTTGGCAGAGTGGTCGAATGCGGCGGTCTCGAAAACCGTTGTCGACGTAAGTCGACCGGAGGTTCGAATCCTCCACTCTCCGCCATTGTTTTTATTGGTTTTTAATGCGTCCGTTTTTATACAGGACTATTGGACGGCTTCCGTGGCCCAGGCACGTGACCATGACCGTGGTGCCGGGAGAGCCCGGTCCTAAAAACATATTATATTCATATGTGTTCGAACTTGGTTTGTTCGCGGCTAAAGCGCTCGGGCAGGTGAACACCGACGGATCGTCTATGTAAGTAGGGTCATTGGTTAGCGCGTACATGAATTCCCCGGGGGTCATGATATCACTGCCAAGGTAGTTGCCGTCATGGTCCGCAGCATACATCTCCAAAGCCAGGTATATCTGTTTTAAATTATTTACGCATGTGGTCCTTCTGGCCATATCCCTTGCCTTGCCGACCGCCGGTAAAAGTAATCCTGCAAGCAGCAAGATTATAGCCATGACCACCAGGAGCTCCATAAGGGTAAAACCGTTCTTTTTGCCCATAATTTTCTCCTTTTCAGGTTTTTAAGCGTTTGTAATTAGAGACTACTCCCGGAAGTTTGCTTTGTCAAGCCTGAACTCCTGTGGACCTGTTTGCCGTTTATCCTATTGATTTACCGTCGATAATGAGGTAAGATATTGCCTCACGGAGAGGTGTGAGAGCGGTTGAATCAGCACGCTTGGAAGGCGTGTGAGCCCCTAAAGGGCTCCCAGGGTTCGAATCCCTGCCTCTCCGCCATATTTCTTTTTACCGCCGTTAATGGTATAATCTTTTATGGCTAAAAAACATATTTTACGCAAAAAATGTAAGTCTGCAGACAGCATAAATTGCCTGGAGTGCAAGAGTCAATCCGATTGTTGCAAGATCGGGGCCTGGATAGACCTCGAGGAAGCGAAGAAGATACTTGAGCTCGGGCTCAAGGGTGATTTCTTCCATTTGGAAAAGGATAAGAGTTTCCCGTCCGGATACCGTATCGGGACCAGCATAGAGGATGAAAAGTGTACCTTCCTTGACCCGGACGGACTTTGCTCGATACATAAAGTCGATTATTCCCTCAAGCCCAGGACCTGCATAGAATTCCCGTACGAGGACGGCAAGCTCTCGGAATACGCGGATGTGCTGTGCACGGTCTACAAATCCAGGGTCAAGAAGAAAAAGAAGAAGTGATGCGAGCCCGTACCATCCGTATCCTTTTCTTGGCGTTATTCCTTTTGCCTTCCTGCGCTGTTATGGCGGAGAGCTCCTACCGGTCTTGGGATTTTCCGTGCCCGGAACAGGGAGGAGAATTTTCGCGCGTCGCCATATCGGCGGACGGCAACAGCGTGGTAGCAGCCGTCGCGGCAGGCAGTCGGGAGATATATTTTTTTACGAAGAGCAGCGGAAAGCCCAGATGGATATTCAAGGACGGCTCGGATGTCGGTTTGGGCCTTGCCATATCGGGTGACGGGGAGTTCGCCGCGGCTTGCGGCAGGAAAGTGATACTATTCCGGAGGGATTCGTCCGAACCGGCATGGGTTTACACCCCTGGAGCGCCGATGCTTTTTGACCGCATGGAAATGTCGCCAGACGGCCGCTACCTGACCGTTTACGGTAAAAAAATTTCCGACGGCTCGGGGATAAAGCTTTTATTCCGCGAGGACAGCGCCGAACCGCAGGGTTCATGGGCAACGGATGATGCGGCCATTGAGAGGAAAAAGGACGGCGTCTCGGTGAGCTCGAGCGGGGGGGACATGGTCTTTGGGGGTAAAGAGCTCCGGTTCAGGGAAGTGCCCCCGGAGGCGGTTGTTGAAGTCAAGGATGCGGCAAAGGTATATACAGATGGTTCTGAAGTAATGCTTCATGCCCATATCTCAAACCCCGGCAAGGAGAATATACTGGAGCTCGGCGTAATGCTTGAATGGCCAGATGCGGAAAAGGTACCCGTCCTTGAAATGCCGGTGGTGGTTGACACGCACGCCGGCCGCGACCTGGATGTTTCGTTCAAGATACCGCCAATGGCGCACACAAATATCGCATCTGCCGGAAAAATAAAGGTTTGCGGCACGGTTTACATAAACGAAGACTCTACACGGGCCCGTTTGAGCGAAGATACGTTCATTTTCTTCTATCTTATGCCCGCCAAATAAGGTATAATACGTCCTTCCGCAATGATAAAACAAGAAAACCTTAGGAACATAGCCATTATTGCCCATGTTGACCACGGCAAGACCACGCTCGTAGACGCCATACTCAGGCAGACGAGGGTCCACCGTAATATAGAAGATATGGGCGAACGCATAATGGATTCGATGGACCTTGAGCGTGAACGCGGTATCACCATACGCGCGAAGAACGCGAGCGTCACGTATAAAGGCGTCAAGATAAACATCGTAGATACTCCCGGCCACGCGGACTTCGGCGGCGAGGTAGAGAGGATACTGCGCATGGTCGACGGCGTCCTGTTGCTTGTTGATGCCAAGGACGGGCCGATGCCCCAGACCCGCTTTGTCCTGCGCAAGGCTCTGGAACTCGGCCTGAAGGCCATAGTCGTGGTCAATAAGGTAGACCTTCCCGACGCGCAGGTCGATGACGTGGTAAACAGGACCTTCGACCTTTTCGTTGAGCTCAACGCGAGCGACAGACAGCTGGATTTCCCGATAGTATATGCTTCGGCCATACAGGGGACCGCGACACTGGACATGCACCATGTCTCGGAGAACGTATTCCCCCTTCTGGACACCATACTCAAGAAGATAGACCCCCCGACGGTCGACCCTGACGCGCCGCTCCAGATGTTGATACTTTCGCTCCTTGGGGATTATTACAAGGGTAAGATGGGTATAGGCAAGATAACCGGCGGGCACCTTAAGGTCGGCGATAACGCGGCGCTTATACACAGGGACGGCTCAAAAGAGACTTCCAAGGTGACAGCCATACTTACCTACGAGGGACTCGACCGCATCGAGCGCGAAGACGCCTTAGCCGGTGAGATAGTCGCGATTGCGGGTTTTGAGGATGTGGGCATAGGTGATACCGTGACCGACCCGCAGGACCCCAGGCCGCTTACACCTCCGCAGATAGATGAGCCGACGGTCCAGATGACCTTCGGTGTCAATACCAGCCCTTTCGCGGGCCGCGAGGGAAAGTATGTGACATCCCGCAACATAAGGGACAGGCTGCTTAAGGAGACCGAGACGAATGTGTCGCTCAGGGTCAACGAGACCTCCGCTTCCGATTCGTTCCTGGTCTCCGGCAGGGGAGAGCTTCACCTGGCCATACTTATAGAACAGATGCGCCGCGAGGGGTTTGAACTGCAGGTATCACAGCCGGAAGTCATCTACCATGAAAAAGACGGCGTAAGGCAGGAGCCTTACGAATTCCTTACGATAGAGGTCCCCGCCGAGTACCAGGGGGCCGTTATAGAAGAGATAGGCCGCAGGAAGGGCAAGCTGAAGCACGTTTCACAGAGCGCGACCGGCTCCCTCCACCTTGAATACCAGATATCTACCCGCGGCATAATAGGCCTCAAGGGCGCCCTGATGACGAAGACCAGGGGCATGGCGATAGTAAACCACGTCTTCGATGAATATAAGCCCGTAGAGGCCGGGGCCTTCAACGTTGAACCGAGAGGTTCCCTGGTCGCCATAGAGACGGGCGTTTCCACCGCATATGCGCTGGAGAACGCGCAGCAGCGCGGCGAACTTTTTATAGGGCCGAATGTGGACGTGTATGAAGGCATGATAGTCGGCGAGAACCCGAGAGGCGAGGACCTGCCTCTTAGCCCGTGTAAGACCAAGAAATTGACCAACATGAGGTCTTCGACTTCGGACATAGCGGTAGTGCTCACACCCCCGAGGGAGATGACCCTGGAGCTTGCGATCGAATATATCGGACCCGACGAGCTCGTGGAGGTGACCCCCAAGAGCATCCGCCTGCGCAAGAAGATACTGGATACGCTGGCGCGCAAGCGCGCCGACAGAGACAAGGAGTAGAGACATGGCTGCGGTTTTTTCATTCGATATAGTATCGGAAGTTGATATGCAGGAAGTCGATAATGCCGTTAATCAGGCCAAGAAGGAGCTTTCCCAGAGGTTCGACTTCCGGGGGAGCAAGTCCTCGATAGATTTTAATCGCGAGGAGAAGAAGATAACGCTTATTGCGGATGACGATTTCAAGCTGCGTTCCCTGCATGACATACTCAACGGCAGGATGATAAAACGCAATATCTCGATAAAGGCCCTTACTTACAAGGAACCCGAGAAGGCGTTCGAGGGGACATTCAGGCAGGTGGTCGAGCTCAATTGCGGCATACCCAGGGAGAAACAGAAAGACCTTGTTAAGCTCATAAAAGACCTTAACCCCAAGATCCAAACGCAGATCGAAGGCGAGAAGGTAAAGGTCTCCTCCCCCAAGAAAGACGACCTGCAGGCGGTCATAACGCACTTGCGCGCCGCGGAATTCCCGTTACCCCTGCAATTCACCAATTACAGGTAGCCGTTTTTGTGATATAATTTCGTTGTTTGAGTGCGCCCGTAGCTCAATTGGATAGAGCGTTGGTCTACGGAACCAAAGGTTGGGCGTTCAACCCGCCCCGGGCGCGCCATAAACTCCCGCTATTGGTTGGGTAAAGATGCCGATGAGCAAGACAGACGATCTTTTCATGTCCGAGGCCATTAAACAGGCCTGCGACGCGTTCGAGAAGGACGAGGTGCCCGTAGGGGCGGTCATAGTGCACAAGGGCCGCATAATAGCCCGCGCGCACAACCAGGTAGAGACGCTAAAAGACCCGACGGCGCACGCCGAGATGATAGCCATAACGCAGGCGGCCGCGTATCTCGGGAGCGAACGCCTGGCTGATTGCTCGATATACGCGACGATAGAACCGTGTTCGATGTGCGCGGGAGCGCTTGTGCTCGCGCGGGTAAAGAGCATCTATTACGGCGCGAAGGACCCGAAGACGGGCGCATGCGGCTCGGTCTTTAACATTGCCGATTGCAAGAAGCTGAATCACAGGATAAAGGTGACAGGCGGCATACTTGCGCAGGAGTGCGGGTCGCTGTTAACGGAATTTTTCAGGAAGAAGAGAAGTGAGGGGAGGAAGTAAGCCCCGATAGCGGGACGCCGCTTCATAGACGCGTCAAAATTCTGTACCATAATTTTTACGCATTCAGCGGCATGAATTGTAACGACCTATAGCGGAATTCAGGAGAGGTGGCTGAGTGGCCGAAAGCAGTCGCCTGCTAAGCGATTGACCTGCCCAAAAGCGGGTCCCAGGGTTCGAATCCCTGCCTCTCCGCCAGGTTAGATACGGGGCGTCAAGAAGGAAGCCCCTATAGGGGCTTCC
>CAZAEH010000034.1:12207-14834 GCA_964484255.1 uncultured Planctomycetia bacterium | reverse complement strand
AAATTACGATGGTGCGCTAAAAAGCATTCGAACACGATTATAGGCGCACCGCCAGTTTTTTGAAATAAAGGGGGTAAATATGGACCTTAAAAAGAATATCTCGCTCATAATAGGGATCTCGATCCCGGTCTTCATGGTAATATTGATCGCGGCAAGTATTTATTTGCCGTCTTTTTTTGCCCCGGCGCCGCAGTTCAATTTTCTCTATGTCATGGGAGACAGCTGCGGTTCGGATTTCCAGTTTACCGTGGAAAATGACATGTTGGTTAAGCATGAGGTCAAGTGCCCGAAAGGCCGCATGCCTAAGGATGTCAGGCTGTTTATCCATGATGTCATAAAGAATGCGGACCGGGAGATCGCATTTGAAGAAGCCCAAAAGTTGAAGTTAGACCCGATGCTGGAATCTCCCGACGGATATGAGGTTGTTTATGGCAGCGACCATTGGGGGTACTTCCCATTTTTCTATGACGGCTCTAATTATGATGCAATGTATCTGAAGGGCCATAATACGAACAGGAAGTTGAAATTACAGCTGTCAAGCGACGGGCGATATTACTATCGTAACAGGCGTTTTCTCGGTTGGCTGCGATAGGAGGGAGCGATGGATAAACAAGAGTTATTGTCCCATATCCGGGACCTGGCCTCGCGGAAAGTCATAACTAAAGACGATATTACCTCTGCTTTTGATGCCGCAACCCGGCCGGGCAATAAAAAAGGACCCTTTTCACCTCAAGCGGGTATTTCCCATATCCTGTATTATGTAGGCGGCGCCATCGTCTTCCTTGGGATCTCGGTATTGATCTGCCAGCATTGGAACGCGCTTAGCGGGCCGACAAAGATATTGAGCACTTTGGGCGCAGGTATCGCGGCTTATATTGCCGCTGTTTTTCTCAGCCGCGACAATAACCTTGAGTTTGCCGGCCGGGCTTTCTATTTCATAGCGGCTTTAGTCATGCCGTTAGGGCTTCACGTGACTTTTTATGTTGCGGGTTTTGATACGGGAAGCCCCGGCATACAGAGTGTCGTTTCCGGCATACTTCTCGCCACATTCCTCTTATCATACTTTGCGGAACGCAAGACAGTATTTGTGCTTTTCGACATCATTTTTGGCGTATGGTTATTTTTTGCTTTCACGGGTTTTTTAGTGGGCGATCGGCCCGGATTCGGATGGGAATTCAGCGCCTACCGCTTCCTGTGCACAGGGGCCGCCCTGGCTTTGATGGGATATTATTTTGCCAAGACTTCGCACCGGGCCCTTACGGGCGCTTTATATGGATTCGGTGTTTTTTGTTTTCTTGGAGCGGCGCTGGCTCTCGGGTCCTGGAAACCCGATCAAAATATCTTCTGGGAACTGGCCTTCCCCGGGCTGGTCTTTGGCGTAATGTTCCTAAGTGTCCATTTGAAAAGCAGGTCATTCCTTACTTTCGGTTCGCTTTACCTTATTGCCTATATCTTCAAGATCACCGGGGAATACTTCGCGGATAGTTTAGGCTGGCCGTTAGTGCTTGTCTTGACCGGGTTTGGATTGATCGCTATAGGATATTTGCATTTTAACTTAAAGCGGAAGTTGACAAGCGATAGATAGTATGTTCTAATAGAACCACATTTCGCAGGGAATCCGGTGAGAGCCCGGAACTGTACCCGCAACTGTATGCAGGCGCATTTACGGCCTGTGAGTCAGAACTCGAAGTCCTCCGGGAATAGAGGTGCCGAAATAGTCTTTAACAAAAGATTATTTACCCAATCTCTATATCGGAGATTGGGTTTTTTATTTTTCGGGTCTTTTTGATAAAGGAGCAGAGAAGCAGGGATGAGGACTTACGCTTACGGTTTTCCGAGGATAGGCAGGAACAGGGAATATAAGAAGGCTATTGAAGGTCTCTGGAAAAGAAAGATAGGCGAGATCGACGTTACCGCCGCATTATCCGGGATCCAACGCGACAATGAAGCTGTATACGCAGGCAAGGTGGATGTATTCCCGGAAGGGGAGATGTCTTTTTACGACCCAATGCTGGATACGGCCATTCTTTGCGGCATACACGATCCTAAGAACCTGGCGGAATATTACGAACTGTGCCGCGGGGCCGGGGCGCTTGAGATGACCAAGTGGTTCAATACGAATTACCATTACCTCGTGACCGACCTGAGCGCGGGCAAAGCGTCCTCCTTCAGGGCCAATATCGATAATCCGAACCTGTTCTTCAAGAAACGCAATTATCCTTCCTTTATAGGGCCGTTCACTTTCCTGAAATTGTCCAAGGGCATCGATGGGAAGAGGTTCGCGGACATGTTCATGTCTTTGGCCGGGGTCTACAAGGAAATCCTCGGCGGTTATGAGAAGGTGCAGATAGATGAGCCGGCATTTGTCATGGACCTGGAAGGGCCCGAGGTTGAATTGATAAAAGAGGGTTATCGCGTGTTGGCTGGATCGAACAGCAGGATAACCCTAATGACCTATTATGACTGCGTCGATTTCATGGAAGAATTGTTATCCCTGCCGGTCTCTGCGATAGGGCTGGATTTTGTGCGCGGGGCCGTGGGATATGAATATATATTGAAGGAAGGTTTTCCCTCGGACAAGACCCTTATCGCGGGGCTGGTTGACGGCCGGAACGTATGGAAGAACG
>CAZAEH010000034.1:0-12107 GCA_964484255.1 uncultured Planctomycetia bacterium | reverse complement strand
AACCCCGCTGGGAAAGCGTCGTAAGGCGCAGGACGACGGCCTTAACCTGCCGCTTTTCCCGACCACCACGATCGGAAGTTTTCCCCAGACGGCCGAGGTCAGGGATAAAAGGGCCGCTTACCTTAAAGGGGAGATAACGGCTCCGGCCTACAAGGAATTCATACACGGCGAGATAGAAAAACTTATAAGGCTGCAGGAGGACCTCGGGCTGGATGTCCTGGTGCACGGGGAATTCGAGAGGACCGACATGGTCGAGTTCTTCGCCCAGAAGCTTTCCGGCGTCGCTACTACCCGGAAGGGATGGGTAATATCGTACGGGACGCGCGCCTACAGGCCGCCGGTCATTTTCGGGGATGTCTCACGTGCGGCGCCCATGACCCTTGAAGAGATAGAATATGCGCAGGCGATCACCACGAAGCCGGTAAAGGGGATGCTGACGGGGGCGGTGACGATCATATCCTGGAGCTATTGCCGCGAGGATATCCCCGAATCCGAGACCGCATACCAGATATCGCTTGCCCTGAAAGACGAGATAATCGATTACGAAAAAGCGGGCATAAAGATAGTCCAGGTAGACGAACCGGCCTTCAGGGAAAAAGCCCCCATCAAAAAGCGCGGCTGGGACGAATATTTCGATTGGGCAGTCAGGTCCTTCAACCTTGCCACTAATACCGATCCTCGCACCCAGATACACACCCACATGTGCTATTCGGATTTCGGCGGGATCATCGATTATATAAACCGCCTGGATTTCGACGTGATAACGATAGAGGCCTCGCGGAGCAAGGGCGGCGTGATAAGGGCTTTCGAGAAGATAGATTTCAAGCGCCAGATCGGCCTGGGGGTATGGGACATACATTCCCCTCACGTGCCTTCGGCCGGTGAAATGCTCGATATCGTCAAGAGGTCGCTCGAGAAGATACCGAAAGAGAACTTCTGGCTGAATCCCGACTGCGGCCTAAAGACAAGGGGTTGGCCCGAAACAAAGGAATCTCTGCGCAATCTTATGGAAGCGGCCAAAAAAATACGGAGGTGAACATGGAGAAATTTGTCAAGGAAGGGATCAGTTATATAACCAAAAGGGACGGCAAGAAAGTCGAGTTCAATGCCCGCAAGATAACCGATGCCATAGCAAAGGCCGGGAACGCTACCGGTGAGTTCAGGGAAGACATCGCAAATATGCTCACCATAAAGGTCCTGATGCTTGCCGCGCAGCTCGAACTGGGTGATATGCCTACGGTCGAGCAGATCCAGGATATCGTCGAGGAAGTCCTCCTGGTCTCGCCTTACAAGAAGACGGCCAAGGCCTACATCCTTTACCGTGAACAGCGCAAAGGCGTCAGGGAGATAACATCCAGGTTCAACGTAGACCTTGTAGACCAGTACCTTTCGAAGGCCGACTGGCAGGTTAAGGAGAACAGCAACATGGGTTTCTCCCTGCAGGGCCTGAATAATTATATCTCATCGGAAGTAAGCAAGATATACTGGCTTAATAAGATATATCCGGAAGACATAAAGAACGCATACCTTGAAGGCGACCTGCACATCCACGACCTCGGGATAATAAGCGCTTATTGCGTAGGCTGGGACCTGCACGACCTGCTCATCGAAGGTTTCCGCGGGGCGCCCGGCAAGGTAGAGTCAAGGCCTGCGAAACATTTGCGCACCGCGTTGGGGCAGGTGACCAATTTCTTTTATACCCTTCAGGGCGAGGCGGCCGGGGCCCAGGCGTTCTCGAATTTTGATACACTATTGGCGCCGTTCATCCGTTTCGACCAGCTCGATTACAAAGGGGTAAAACAGGCCCTCCAGGAGTTCCTTTTCAACGTCAACGTGCCCACGCGCGTGGGTTTCCAGACGCCCTTTACAAATATAACGATGGACCTTACCGTCCCCTCGCATTACGCCGACCAGGGCGTCATCATCGGCGGCGAGGCGCGCAAGGAGACCTATAAGGAATTCAAGGCCGAGATGGATATGTTCAACCGCGCGTTCCTCGAGGTCATGCTCGAGGGGGACGCCAAGGGCAGGGTGTTCACGTTCCCGATACCCACCTATAACATATCGAAGGATTTTGATTGGGACAATCCCAACCTGGACATACTCTGGAAGGTTACGGCCAAGTATGGGTTGCCGTATTTCGCGAATTTTATCCACTCGGACATGAATCCCGAGGATGCCCGGAGCATGTGCTGCCGCCTCAGGATAGACAACAGGGAGCTGCGCCGCAGGGGAGGGGGGCTTTTCGGATCTTCGCCGCTTACGGGTTCGATAGGCGTAGTTACGGTCAATATGCCGCGCTTAGGGCATACGTCGGACGATGAATATGATTTCTTCGAGAAGCTCGGCAGGACTATGGACCTGGCAAAGGAGAGTCTCGAGATAAAGAGGAAGATACTGGAATCCTTTACCGAAGAGAACCTCTACCCCTACATGAAGTTTTACTTGAGGGATATCAAAAAGAGGTTCGGGAAGTATTGGAAGAACCATTTCTCCACCATCGGCATAGTGGGTATGACCGAGATGTGCCTGAACCTTATCGGCGAGGATATCGGGACCGAAAAGGGCAGGGCCTTGACGTTGAGGACGATGGATTTCATGCGCCAGAAGCTCCTGGAGTACCAGCAGGAGACTGGAAACCTGTATAACCTCGAAGCAACCCCCGCGGAAGGGACTTCTTACAGGCTCGCGCGGATAGACAAGGTGAAATATCCGGACCTTCGCATGAGCTATAGCGGTGACGTGCCTTTCTACACGAATTCCAGCCACCTGCCGGTCAGTTATACCGACGATATATTCGAGATGCTTGAGCTTCAGGACGAGATACAGACGAAATACACCGGGGGGACCGTCATACACCTTTACGTCGGCGAGGAGATCAAGGACAGCATGGCGGTCAAGAGCCTCGTGAAGAAGATATGCGGTAATTACAAGCTCCCGTATTTTTCCGTGACGCCTACCTTCAGCGTCTGCCCTGATTGCGGGTATATTTCCGGCAGGGCCGAGCAGTGCCCGAAATGCGGCAAGGCCTGCGAGGTATATTCGAGGATAGTCGGTTACCTGCGTCCCGTAAGCCAGTGGAACAACGGTAAGAAGGCGGAGTTTGAGCTCAGGAAGACCTATAAGGTCAGCGCATGAGGATAGGCGGGCTCGTTAAAAGCTCCCTTATCGATTTCCCGGGGAAAGTGGCCGCGGTCATCTTCACCCAGGGGTGTAATTTCCGCTGTCCTTATTGCCATAACCCCCACTTGGTCTATCCCGAACGATTTACCGCTCCGCTAAATTTCGATGATATATTGGAGTTCCTTAAAAAACGCCGAGGTTTATTGGACGGGGTGGTATTCTGCGGAGGGGAGCCGACTATCCAGGAAGACCTGCCCGGGGCGATACTCAAGGTCCGCGATTTGGGGTTCGCCGTGAAACTTGATACCAACGGCAGCAGTCCCGAAATGCTCGCGGAGATACTCCCGCACCTCGATTATGTAGCCATGGACATAAAGGCGCCGTTCGGCCCGGATTATTCGCGCGCCTGCGGTATAGAAGTCGACGATTACGATATACGCTGCAGCATGCTCCTTATAAGGGCTGCCGGCGTGCCTTATGAGTTCAGGACTACCTGCCATCCCCGGTTCATGCCTTCCGAAAAGACCTCTCAAATACGCCGCGCGCTGGGAAGGGAAGAGAAGTACTCCACATGCGAAGCAAAATAAATACTTGACAAGCGCGGAATAATATGTTAGTCTCAACTAACATGAAGAACGCCCGTACCGGATTGAGCTCGAGTTTGGAAGATTATCTTGAGGCCATTGCATATCTCAAGAAAGGCAAGGGCTCGGCCAAGGTCAGCGACATAGGAAGGTTCCTGCGCGTAAAGAATTCCAGCGTTAACGCTGCCGTAGCAAACCTTGTCCGCAAGGGACTGGTGACCCACGAAAGATACGGTACAGTGGTACTTACCCCTAAGGGAATGAGGTTGGCAGAGGACGTGCAGAACAGGCACGACGCTATCTATGAGTTCCTCCATGAGATCCTTGGGGTAGAACAGGTTGTGGCGCAAACAGAGGCATGCAGGATAGAACACCTGATGAGCGCGACTACGGTCAAGAAACTTGTCGGATTCGTCAGGAAAGCGGGTAAGGGGTAATTTTTTTTGTGAAAAATGTTAGTTTAGACTAACAAATTAACAAGGACGAGGAGTGAAGATGGGAACTATCTTAAAGCTTAGTGATCTGGTCCCCGGCAGGACCGGCTGCGTGTCACGGATATGCGGCGAAGGCCGGCTAAGGAAGAGGCTTTTGGACATGGGGGTAGTGCCTGGCAGCGAAATAGAAGTTTTGAGGATCGCCCCCCTTGGCGGGCCGATGGAAGTGGTTGTAAGGGGTTATAACCTCTCCCTGAGGATGGAAGAGGCGGCGCAGGTGTATCTTGAGGTCTCAAAGAAATGAAAAATTTAGGCGATATCAAGACGGGCGAGTCTGCGGCAATAGTGTTCATTAACGGCGGTATAGGCGCGCAGCACAGGCTGGCTGAGCTCGGAATGCTTCCAGGCGAGAGGCTGACAATGCTCTGTAATCCCGGCTGCGGGGCCGTTACGGTCTGTATTAAAGGCTCGAAATTATCCATAGGTCACGGTTTAACCAGAAAAATAATAGTAAGGGAGGTATAGATGTCCGCTAAAGATAAGTTGACAGTAGCCCTGGCAGGGAACCCGAATTCGGGTAAATCCACGATATTCAATAACCTGACAGGCGCGCGCCAGCATGTAGGGAATTATCCCGGCGTGACCGTCGAAAAGAAAGAAGGGAAGGCCGTTTACGGTGGTTATGAGATAACGTTCGTAGACCTGCCCGGGACATACAGTCTTTCCGCGAATTCGGAGGACGAGGTTGTAGCGCGGGATTTCATAATCAACGGCAGGCCGGATGCCGTTGTGCATGTCATTGACGCCTCTAACCTGGAGCGCAACCTTTACCTGTATACCCAGCTTCAGGAGCTTGGGGCTCCCGTTATCCTGGCCATGAATATGAGCGATGTCGCGGAAAGCAAAGGCCAGAAGATAGATCATGCGGCGCTTTCCGGCCTCCTTGGAAAGCCGGTTGTCGCGACGGTGGGCAACAAGAACAAGGGAATGAGGGAGCTTCTCGATGCCGTTGTGGGCATGCATGAGGGCAGTTTGAAGTCTGAGAGCGTTCCGGTGGACTACGGGGAGGAGATAGGGGAAGAACTGGGCAAAATATCCGCTGTCGTGAATAAAGACCCGGTCCTCTCGGCAAAATATCCGGCAGGATGGATAGGTATAAAGTTGCTGGAGAACGACCCATGGGTGGCACAGCTTGTCGCGCGATCCGTGGCGGCCGGCGAGATCTTCTCGAAGGTCAGGGAAAGTGCAGCTCACCTGAAGAAGCATTTTGCCGATGACACCGAGGTCATTATAGCGGATAAGAGGTACGGCTTCATTAGCGGGGTCTGCGCCCAGGTGTTCAAGCCGGCCGCAGGGAAGAGGCGCGACCTGTCCGACAAGATCGACAAGGTGGTCCTTAACAGGTTCTTGGGCCTGCCTATCTTCGCCTTGGTGATGTATGCCATCTTCAAGTTCACCTTCACTTTCTCGGAGCCGGTGGTGGGATGGTTTGAGATGTTTTTCGAAAAGTGCGGTGAAATATCGGCAAGGATCATCCCCGAGGGCCTGGCGCAGTCTTTTGTGGTCGATGGGCTGATAGGAGGTGTAGGCGGGGTGCTGGGGTTCTTCCCGCTGGTCCTTTTCATGTTCTTTGCAATAGCGTTCTTCGAGGATTCCGGCTATATGGCCAGGGCCGCTTTTATCATGGACAGGGTAATGAGCAGGTTCGGACTGCACGGGAAATCTTTCCTGCCGCTCATGATATCAACCAACGGCTGCGCGGTCCCCGGGATCCTGGCTTCGCGCACTCTCGATAATAAAAAAGACCGCCTTATTACCATGATGGTAACCCCTTTCATGATATGCGGGGCAAAGCTGCCTATTTTCGCGTTGTTCATAGGCGCGTTCTTCGCCGCGGAGCAGGGAGCCAATGTTATGTTCCTTATGTATGTCCTGAGCGTAGTTATCTCGCTTAGTTCCGCGCTGGTGCTGAAGAAGTATGTCTTCAAGGGAGAGACGTCCCATTTTGTCATGGAGCTTCCCCCTTATCGGGTCCCGACCATCCAGGGATTGCTGCTGAAGATGTGGGAAAGAGGATGGTTGTATATAAAGAAAGCGGGGACGGTCATACTGCTTATCTCCATAGTCATCTGGGCGGGATTCACTTTTCCGCAGAGGGAAGCGGGGGAAGGCGAAGGGGAAGAGGCGGCCGCGGCATTGCAAATGGAGCAAAGTTATGCCGGCAGAATAGGGAAGTTCATTGAACCGGCGGTAAAACCGCTTGGAATGGATTGGCGGGGAGGTGTAGCCCTGATGGCGGGTGTCGCGGCCAAGGAAGTCGTGGTAAGCACCCTGGGGACTATCTACAGCCTGGGTGAAGTCGACCCTGAGGAGGCCGAACCGTTGAAGGAAGCGATGCAAAACGATCCTTCCTGGAGCCCGTTGAAGGCAACGGCCTTTCTCATATTCTGCCTGATCTACCTGCCTTGTTTCGTGGCGATGGCGGTGTTCTTCCGTGAGTCCGGTTCAAGCTCTAAATGGACGCTATTCCTGATCTTCTGGACAACCGTCATGGCTTGGGCCGCCTCGTTCCTGGTATACCAGGGCGGAAGGTTATTGGGATTGGGGGTATAGGCGATGGACGAAGAACAGAAAAAGCTCGAAGAAATAGTTTCATTAATAAAACAACTGAATTTCGGGGAGGTGGTCATTACCGTACATGATTCCGAGATAGTGCAGGTGGAAAGAAGCGAAAAGAAACGGTTTGACATTAGAAAGCGTCTGCGCGGGCAGAGCTAAAACAGTTAAACGATCAAGACCGACCGGATGACCGGAGGCGTATAAAGCGAAAGGAGCTTTAAGATGTCTCTTAAGTTATTCGGACGGTTTTTTGTTTTTTTGGTCCTGTTGGGTTTTTGCGCAGCGGCGTACGCGCAGGAAAGCGCCGCCGGATCGGAGGAGAGCCTCCACAGGGTCCCCGGCGAGCCGATACAGCTTATCGGCGGTATTGAGCTTGGGGCCGGCGCGACGGTTATCGTGCAGGGCGCGAATAACATCAATCTCAATGATGACGGCAGGACGGACGGAGGGTCGCGCGCGGACGCCACATATTCGGCGGACCTGACTTTATCCAAGGAGTTCGGCGGGATAGGCGGAAAGGCGTTTTTACACCTTGAAGCGGGCCAGGGCGCCGGGCTCGACAACGATCTTATCCTCTATTCCGGGGTCAACCGGGATGCCGGTGACAGCGAGGCTAAGGCCGAATTGACGGAGTTGTGGTATGAACAGGCGTTCTTGAGCGACAAGGCGGCGTTTACTTTCGGCAAGCTTGACCCTACCGCCTATTTTGACCAGAATGAGGCGGCTAACGATGAGACTGCCCAGTTCCTTGGCAGTATATTCCGCAACTCGCCTGTCCTGGAGTTCCCGGACAACGGCGCCGGGGTCCGCATTGCCTGCGTGCCGCTCGAATGGCTCGAATTAGGCTACGGCGTTTTTGACGGCAACGGGGATTGGGATAAGATCGGCGATAACCTGTTCAATATCGGTCAGGTGCATTTCAGGGCCGATCCTTTCGGCCTTCCCGGTAATTACCGCTTTTACGGCTGGGCCAGCAACGCCAACCATACCAGGTGGCTTGAGCCGGAGAAAGAGAAGGAGTCCGCTTACGGTTTCGGCATTAGCTTCGACCAGAAGGTAAACGATGCCGTCATGCTCTTCGCGCGTTACGGATGGCAGGACCCGGAAGTTTATAACCCGGATATGGCCGCGGCTGATGATTCCCCGTATTCGCTGGAACAGTCGTGGAGCGCGGGTTTCCAGGTCGAAGGAAAGCCGTGGGGAAGGGAGAATGATGTTTTTGCTTTTGCGGCAGGCCAGGTAATGCCGTCGGACGATTATAAAAAAGCCAATGAAGGCCTTCTCGCTAAGACAGAAGGGCACCTTGAGGCGTATTATAATATATACGTGAACGATTATCTTTCCGTAAGCCCGGATATCCAGTATATATGGGACCCGTTTGGAAAGGATATAACGGAAAATACCAAGGGTATATTTATAGGGGGCTTGAGGGCCCAGGTCAATTTTTAAAATTAAAAAGGCCGGAATTTATCCTTGACAAATGCGGAAAGAGAGGTATAATTAAAAATGAAAACCATTTTCAATAAGGAGTCACATGCCAAGGGGTCAATGCAGGGGACAGGGTTGGTGGCACGGCAAGTTCAGGGGCTGTGGGTACAGGATCACCCTGGGCAGGGAAGCGGTCCTTGATGTATTATCCGCCTCCAAAGGCCATTTGAGCGCCGAGGATATATACATAAAAGTCCATTCAAAATACCCGAACGTCGGCTTCACCACTATTTACAGGACGCTGGACGTCTTGTGCGGCCTTGGAATGGTATGCAAGCTGGATTTCGGGGACGGCAGGGCCCGTTATGAATTGGCCGACGGGCCGAAAGGCGCACGCCATCACCACCATCTCATCTGCACCGGGTGCAACAAGGTGATAGATTATACCGATTTCATAGATGAAGAGATAGAGCTTTTGAGGCAGACGGAAAAGGGCTTGGAGAAGAAGTATGATTTTAAGATCAAAGATCACGTTATCCAATTTTACGGGTTATGCGATAAATGCAGAAAGGAGAGTGGTAAAGATGCCGGGTTTTGACGGAACGGGGCCGAGAGGCGAGGGACCGATGACAGGCGGCAGGAGAGGTTATTGCGCCCGTCCGGCAGATACGGACGCGGATACAGAAAGGAGGGTCCCAAATGAAGGTAGGGGTGGTGCTGGAAGACGAAACCGGAATGGATGGAAGCGTTTGCGCGCATTTCGGGCAATGTAAATATTTTTTGCTTGCGGAAATCGATGAGGGCAAAAAGGCGGTTATAAATACACGCATTGTCCCTAACACCGCTTCTCACGGCGGCGGAGGGTGCGTCGCGGTAGATGAGATATTAAAGCATGGAATAACACACGTCATTGCGGGCGGCATGGGAATGGGTGCCCAGCAAAAGTTCGCTCAGGCGGGGGTGAAGGTATTTGGTTCTTCAGGCAGGGTAAGGGATGCGCTTGACGGCCTGATGAAAGATACCCTTGGCGGACTTGACACGTGCCAAGAGCATGGCCATGAAGGAGGCTGTCATTAAGGGACAGGCGATGATATGAAGATATGCGTTACATCGGAAGGCAAGACCATGGATTCCAATGTTGACCCGCGTTTCGGTCGATGCAGGAATTTCATATTTTTTGACACGGATACGGGGAAATTCGAGGCGCAGGAAAACCCCAACACGCAGCTCCAGGGAGGCGCCGGGATACAATCCGGCCAACTTATGGTATCCAAGGGGGTCAACGCGGTCCTTACCGGGAAGATGGGCCCTAACGCGCAGCAGGTCATATCTGCCGCGGGGATAGATGTCATTACCGGGGCCTCCGGGACGGTAAAAGAGGCGATAGAAAAATATTGGAAAAAATAGTCCTGGAGAACCATAAAAATTACCTGAAGCGCAAGGCCTTATACAGCAGTTTCGGTTATGATATGGATAAGGACAGGCTCTTTGTCCTGGAGAAGGCCAAGCCGCTTAAAGGCAATATCCTTGAGGCCGGAACGGGCAAGGGCCATTTTGCGCTTGAACTTGCCAGGGCCGGTTACAGGTTCACTACTTTCGATATTTCCGAGACAGAGCAGGGTTTCGCGAAGCTCAACCTGCGCTATTTCGGGCTGGATAACATGGTAGACTTCCGCATCGAGAACGGAGAGAACCTCAGCTTTAAGGACAAGAGTTTTGATACGATACTTTCCGTGAATGTCCTGCACCACCTTTCCAACCCGTATAAGGTCATCGATGAGTTCATCCGTATCCTTTCGGACGCAGGTAAGCTCGTGATAAGCGATTTCACCAGGGAAGGTTTCATCCTGATGGATAAGATCCATGCGAGCGAAGGCGGAAAGCATGAAACCGGCAAGACGTCTCTCTCTGATGTCGGGGTATACCTGGCGGGAAAAGGTTTCAGGACCGCCATGGAAAGCGGGAAATACCAGGAGATCCTGACGGCCCGCCGTTAAAAGATATGATCATATCAATAGCCAGCGGAAAAGGCGGAACGGGCAAGACCACCATGGCCGTCAACCTCGCGTTGTCTCTCGATAACGTCCAGTTCCTCGATTGCGACGTAGAAGAGCCGAACGCCCATCTTTTCCTCAAGCCAATCATACGGGATGCCGTAAAGGCCTGCCAACCGATACCCGAGGTAGACCGGTCAAAATGCACCTATTGCGGCGAATGCCGCCGGGTATGCGCCTATAACGCTATCGCAGTATTACCGGGTAAAGAAGGCAAGGGCGGCAGTGTCCTTGTCTTCCCGCATCTTTGCCACGGTTGCGGTGCGTGCAGCATGCTTTGCCCGCAAGGCGCTATAACGGAAGTAAAGAAAGAAATAGGCGTTATAGAGGCGGGATGGGCCGGTAAAGTCAAGTTTGTGCAAGGCCGCCTGAACATCGGCGAAGCGATGGCCCCGCCGTTGATCCGGCAGGTAAAAAAATACATGGACCCGGCAAGGACGGTAATAATAGACGCCCCTCCGGGAACATCATGCCCGGTCATTGCCGCAGTGAAGGAAAGCGATTTTTGCGTACTGGTCACGGAACCGACGCCTTTCGGGCTTAATGACCTTACCCTCGCGGTCGAGATGCTGCGCAAACTGGGAATACCTTTCGGGGTGGTCATCAACCGTTGCGATATCGGGGACGGTAAAGTGGAAGGGTATTGCAGGAAAGAGGGCATACGGGTCCTGATGAAGATACCTTTCAGCAGGCAGATAGCCGCGAATTATTCCGAAGGCGTGCCGATCGTGGATGCGGACGTTTTATACAGGGAGAAGTTCACCGGCCTGTACCTGGACATTTGCAAGGTGAAGGATGAAACAGATAGTCGTTCTTAGCGGGAAAGGCGGGACCGGGAAGACCGTCATTAGCGCCGCCTTAGCGGTTTTGTCCGAGAATAAGATAATGGTGGATTGCGATGTGGACGCCGCGGACCTCCATCTGCTCCTGCATCCGCAGGTAAAGGAGCGCCGTGAGTTCAGGAGCGGCATGACCGCCGTTATCGATGAAAAACTTTGCGTGAAATGCCGGAAATGCATTCTTGCCTGCAGGTTTGAGGCCATCTGCGGTGACTTCAGGGTCAGGGATGTTTCGTGTGAGGGATGCGGCCTCTGCGGACACATATGTCCTTACGGCGCGGTCCGCATGGAAGAGAACCTCTCCGGGGAGTGGTTCATCTCGGATACGCGCTACGGGCCTTTCGTGCATGCCAGGCTGGGAGTAGCGCAGGAGAATTCCGGGAAACTGGTCGCAAAGATAAAGGAAGCGGCCGGCATGATCGCGGCAGCGAGATCGCTTGATTACATGATAGTAGACGGCCCGCCGGGGATAGGATGCCCGGTCATTGCGTCACTGTCGGGCGCCGACCTGGCGCTGGTAGTGACCGAGCCCACGCTTTCCGGCTTGCACGACGCGCAGAGGGTCATGGAGGTCGCGGAACATTTCCGTATCCCGGTCGATCTCGTAATAAATAAATGCGACCTTAACACAGCCATGACGGAAAAGATCGAATTATTCTGCAGGCAGCGGAATATCCCGGTCATAGGTAAGATAGCTTTTGACAAAGCCGTTGTAGAGGCGTTGGTTGCCGGCAAGACTATAGCCGAAGGCCCTTGTTCTCAGGCGGCCGAAGAAGTGAAGAAAATATGGCAACGGCTCAAGGGTTGACAATGGCCCGGGAAGACCGGCGCGATCTGCATGTCTTGAGGTATTTTTCATGCCGCAAAGGGGCATGGAACCGGTTTCCGGAAGGTGCAAAATTATTGGTTGACTTAATCCGCGTTTAGGAATAGAATCTAAACGTTGATTTCATAAAAGGATATTATTTTAATGTCATATATAGTCTTCGCACGCAAATGGCGGCCGAAAGACTTCGACAGCGTTCT
>CAZAEH010000033.1:0-15286 GCA_964484255.1 uncultured Planctomycetia bacterium | reverse complement strand
GCCGATATCGGCGGCTATTGTCATAAAGATAGTCTCCGGGTTCGGCCAGGCCGCGGTAGCCGCGGTCGGCGTCGCCGGCAGGATGGAGATGTTCGCCTTCATGATACCGATGACCGTAGGCATGTCTCTGGTGCCGTTCATAGCCCAGAATTACGGGGCAGGGCGTTTCGACCGCATAAGGGCCGTCCGCAAAGGCGCCATGCTCTTTGCTCTGGTCTTCGGTTTTGCAGCAGCTTTCGTATTCCTGTTCATTGCGCGGCCGCTCGGCGCGCTGTTCTCGTCGGACGCCGAGGTCATAAATATCCTGGTAAGGTATATATACATAACATGTTTCGGTTACGGGTTCCTCGAAGTGCACCGTTATGCCACTTTCTGCATGACAGGCATACATAAGCCGGCTTCTTCGGCGATACTTACCGGTATTAGGGTCATAGTATTGATGGTCCCGTTGGCCTATTTCGGCTCGAGGTTTTTCGGTGTTACAGGTGTCTTTTGGGGCAGGTTGTTTACCGATATAACTTCAGCCGTTATCGGGATCGTCTGGACGGGCAAGGTCTTGTCGGAGGTCACGGGCTTTACCAGATAGTTCTTGCCTCTTTCAGGAGGCAGCTATATAATTATTTCCATATGGATAAAAGATTTGCGGTAATAAAGGAGCATTTTGAGCGGGCCGCCGCGGACTTCGATAAGCATTTTATCAGGTTCGCGCCGGGGTACGAAGAGGCGATAGAAGCCCTCGTTTCTGCCATGCCATTTCGCAGCGGCAGCAGGATAAGTATCGCAGATCTCGGCTGCGGGACCGGCAACATAGCCGCGGCGGTCCTTAAAAAATACCCGAATGCCCGCGTAAGTTGCATTGACCTGAGCGAGAAGATGATATCCCTTGCCAAAGCCAAGCTCGGCGGGTTCAAGAGCGTTGAATTCCATACGGGAGACCTGCGCGACTATAAGTTCATGCGCAAATACGATGCGGTGGTCTCTTCGCTTGTCCTGCACCACTTCGAGGGGAGAGATAAAGAACGTTTCTATAAGAGGATCTACGGTTGCCTCAAGAAGGGCGGCGTATTCTATAACTCGGATATAACACAGGGTTCGAACGGATATTTGCAGGGTATGTATATAGAAAAGTGGGTGGATTTCCTTCGTAAAGGTTGTTCCCCGGCCGAAATAAAGAGGACGCTCAGGAACCATAAGAGGGAGGACCGTCCCGCTGCTCTTATGGAGGAACTCGGGACGCTTGCCAAGGCGGGATTCAGGGATATCGATGTCGTTTACAAGCGCTATTACTTTTCCGTTTACGGCGGAGTTAAATGAGCCGGTTATTGGAATTCAGGAACGTCACTGTAATAAAAGGGGACAACAAGAAGGTGCTGGATTCGTTTTCAATTGCCGTAGATGAAGGCGAGAACATTGCCATACTCGGACCAAATGGCGCCGGAAAGTCGTCCCTGATCAAGACTATCACCAGGCAGTACTACCCGGTGCAGGGCAGGAGCGGCTATGTATTCAGGATATGGGGGCAGGAGAGGTGGAATATCTTTGACCTGCGTTCACTTTTAGGTATAGTCTCCAATGACCTGCAGTATGTTTTTATGCAGGACATGACCGGCTTTGAGACGGTAATCTCGGGTTTCTTCAGTTCCGTCGGGCTGTATCATGAGCGCGTAACCGCCGGGATGAAGAAGAAGGCCATAGAGGTAATAGATTTCCTGGAACTTTCCCACCTTAAGGAGGCCAGGATGGACCAGGTATCATCAGGAGAGGCCAGGCGCTTTCTTATCGGGAGGGCCCTGGTCCATGACCCCAGGGCGCTTATACTCGACGAACCTTCCAATAGCCTTGATCTTCACGGGTTATATAAATTCAGCCATATACTACGCAAGATAACCAGGTCCGGTGTCAGTATAATCCTGGTCACGCAAAACCTCCACGATATCATCCCGGAGATAAACAGGGTCGTCCTTATGAGGAACGGGAAATTGCTGGAAGACGGGCCGAAGGACAGGGTATTGAACGAAAAGAACATATCCCGCTTGTTCCGGGTCCCCGTTGAGATAAAGAAGAAGGATGGTTATTATTATGCGTTAAGGGTCGCTTGTTGATAGGAAAGGAGCCTGCTATGCAGCGTTCGGAAGAGGAAAAGAGTTATGAGGCCCTGAGCCCGTTTGAATTAAAGAATAAGCTGATCAGTATGGCCGAGACGAACCGCGAAAAGATCATGCTGAATGCCGGGAGGGGCAATCCAAACTGGGTAGCGATAGCGCCGAGAGAGGGTTTCCTGCAATTCGGCATGTTTGCATTATCCGAGTCCCAGCGTTCCCCTCACAGGCCCGGGCTGGGGACGGTCGCGCAGAAAGAAGGGATCTCAGACAGGTTCAAGAGTTACCTTGCCGGCAAGAAAGGGGAGCCGGGTATAGGGTTCCTGTCCGGCGCGTTCGAATATGTCGTCAAGGAGATGAAGATAGGCGGCGACGAATTCCTGAACGAGATGGTGGATGCCATCCTCGGCGATCACTATCCTACGCCTGACAGGATGCTCGAGATATGTGAAAAAATAGTGCACAAGTACTTCGAACAGGAGATGCTGGGTTTTGCGCCTGTCGGAAGGTTCGACCTGTTTGCCACCGAAGGCGGTACCGCGGCGATGGATTATATCTTCACCAGCCTTTCCGAGAACAAGCTCATACATAAAGGCGACAAGATAGCTCTGGGTACCCCGATATTCACCCCTTATCTTGAGATACCCAGGCTTAACGATTATGAGCTTGTAGAATTGGAGATAAAACAGGACGAAAATTCGGACTGGCAATATCCCGATTCGGAGATCGAGAAGCTGGCCGATCCTTCCGTAAAGGCCTTTTTCCTGGTAAACCCCTCGAACCCGACATCCGTAAGCGTCCAGAAACGATCACTCGAAAAGATAGCGGAACTGGTGGAGACGCGCCGTAAAGACCTGATAATACTTACAGATGATGTATACGGCACATTTGTTGACGGTTTCAGGTCCCTGGCTGCGGCTGCCCCGCGCAATACGATCCTGGTCTATTCTTATTCCAAATATTTCGGGGCCACCGGATGGCGTCTCGGTGTAATAGGCATACACGAGGACAATGTCTTCGATAAGCAGATAGCCGCGCTTCCGGCTTACGACAAGGAAGAGCTGCATGCCCGTTATTGTACCGTTGAGCTCGACCCGGACAATATGAAGCTTATCGACCGTATGGTTGCGGATTCGCGTTCCGTGGCTTTACACCATACCGCGGGACTTTCTACGCCGCAGCAGGTGATGATGGTGATGTTCTCTTTGCACTGCCTTATGGATAAGGAAGACGGTTACAAGAAGCTGACGCAGGATATTGTCAAAAAACGCTTCGAGGCCCTTTATTCCGCTCTCGGGGTAAAGGCGCCGGATGATGAATATGACGCACGTTATTATACGACTATCGATATACCCGAACTGGCCGGGGCCCGCTACGGGGCGGATTTCGCGGATTACATGACCGGAAATTTCGAGCCGATAGATTTTGTCTGGCGCTTGGCGGAAGAGAAATCAATAGTGCTTATGGACGGCGGAGGCTTTGATGCCCCTAATATGTCGGTAAGGGTCTCGCTGGCTAACCTCGACGACAGCGACTATACGCAGATAGGCAAGGGAATTAGCGAACTGCTCGAGGACTATTATATGACCTGGAAAGGGTCCAAAAAGTAGGAGGCCTGTATGTGGCATGATATCCTGGAGATTATGCGCAACAATCCCGAGCTGGTGCTTTTCCTGGCGCTTGGCATAGGATATTTCGCCGGGAAAAGGGTCAAGATCTTCGGTTTTACCCTGGGTTCGACGGCATCAGTGCTTCTTGCCGCGATATTGGTCGGCCAGGTCGGTATCGCCATACCGCCGCTGCTTAAGAACATAAGTTTCGGCCTGTTCATATTTACTGTCGGTTACAAGGTTGGCCCCCAGTTCTTCGGTTCCTTGAAGAGGGACGGCTTGAACTATCTCTGGCTTGCTATAGCGGTGGCGTTGACGTCGTTGATAACGGCCTACGCTATAGGCAAGATCGCCCATCTTGACAAAGGGACTACCGTGGGTATGTTCGCCGGTTCCATGACGACTTCGGCGGCCCTCGGTACGGGCAGCGACGCCGTAAAGCATCTTGACCTGAAACCGGAAGAGAAAGAGACCCTCGATTCGAATATGGCGGTGGCATACGCCATCACATATATATTCGGCACCGCCGGCACGATAATACTCATAAAACTCTCGCCCGCGATATTCAGGATAGACCTGAAGTCCGAGGTCAGGAAGCTCGAGGAGCAAATGGGCGGTTCACAGTCTGATGATGAAGAGAGCCAGGGGACGTTCTCTTGGACGCAGCGGCTTGATATGAGGGCTTTCAGGGCCCTTAACGGCGCGGTAATCGGGAAAAGTATCTCCGGGATAGAAGAACTTTTACCCGACCGGGTCGCTGTTGATAAGATCAAAAGGGCCGACCAGGTTATCGAGACTGTCCCGGAAACGATCATCTTGCGCGATGACATATTATTGGTATTGGGACCGACTTCCCGGCTGGTGAACGCCGGAGAACTCATCGGGCCGGAGATAGACCGCGCTGCCGTTACAGATATAACCGGCGAGGTCATGGATGTGTGTGTGCTCAACGGAAATGTGGCGGGAAAGACGCTCGGTGAGCTCGGGAAATTGAAGCTTGCCCATGGACTGTTCCTTCGCAAGATCACGAGGCAGGGCCACGATATCCCGATAATGCCCGGTACAACGGTACATAAATGCGATATACTCCAGATAACAGGCGCCAAGGAAGACGTAGAGAAGTCCATATCTTTTCTGGGATATCCCGAGAGGCCCACTACCGTTACGGACCTTGTCACCGTAGCCGTCGGCTGTATCGCAGGTACTCTCATAGGCCTTATAGTCGTTCCCGTATTTGGTATCCCGGTAACGCTTGGGGCGGGCGGCGGCATACTCGTCTCCGGGCTTCTATGCGGTTGGCTCAGGTCTTTGCATCCCACTTTCGGCCAGATACCCGGCGGCGCACAATGGATACTGGGGGACCTCGGGTTGAACCTTTTTGTGGCCTGTGTCGGGGTAACTGCTGGTCCTCAAGCTTTCCACGCGATAAAGACCACAGGCCTGTCGGTCTTCATAGGCGGGATGATCATAACCACTCTGCCTGTCATTGTTGTCATGCTGCTTGGCCTGAAAGTCCTCAAGGTTAACCCCATATTATTATTAGGCGCTGCGACGGGTTCGCATAACTGTACTGCCTCGCTAAACGTGGTCATAGAGGCTTCCGGGAGTCCGTTGGCGGTATTGGGCTACGCCGCGCCTTACGCGTTCGCGAACGTTCTTTTGACTGTCTGGGGCACTATTATCGTAAACCTTATGTGAACCGTTATCAAAGGAGGGAATATGAAGACGGCCAGGTACGCGGTGTTATGTTGTATGGTTTTTTTAGCGTTATCAGTCCCGGTCTCCTTCGCGGAACTGCCGACTGTGGTCATCGTTACTACCGGCGGGACGATAGCCGAGAAGACAGATGTCAAGACGGGCGGCGCGGTTCCTGCCGTTTCCGGTAAAGACCTTATTGCCGCAGTTCCCGGATTGGATAAGATCGCCAGGATCGAGGTAGTGAACCTGTGCAACATAGACAGCTCCCAAATGACGCCCGAAATGTGGGCCCAGCTTTCCAAGACCGTTGACACACATCTTGCCGGATCCAGAGTGAAAGGGGTTGTCGTTACCCACGGCACGGATACCATGGCCGAGGGGGCATATTTCCTGGAACTCACGCTCAAGAGCGGCAAGCCCGTGGTTTTTGTCGGGGCGATGCGCGATGCTTCCGAAGTTTCGCCCGACGGCCCGGCCAATATACTCAATGCCGTTACCCAGGTATGTTCCGAGGAAGCGCGGGACTGGGGTGTCACCGTTACGCTTAATGAGTATATAAATTCCGCCAGGGACGTCGTAAAGACCAATTCGACCAATGTCCAGACTTTTGACTCGGGGGAGAAGGGTTATCTCGGATATATAGCCATGGGCAGGGTCATCCGCTATAACAACGCCCCGCCCGTTCAGAAATTGCCTATTCCGGATAAACTGCCCGACGTTGCATTTTTGAGCACGTATGCGGGCGATGACGGCTCATTCGTCCGTTTTGCGGCGGACCGCGGCGCAAAAGGCATTGTAGTCGAAGCTGTAGGTGCGGGTAACGTGAATGCTGCCGTATATGAAGCCATAAAATATGCGATATCCAAAGGCATACCGATAGTGGTAACTACAAGGGTATGCCACAGCGGTGTCTGGCCGATGTACGCAGACCAGGGCGGGGGGGAAACCCTGGAAAAAGACGGCGCTATACTGGGCGGCGACTTGGCCGGACCCAAGGCAAGACTGCTTCTTATGCTTGCTATAGCTAAGGAAAAAGGCGATATATCTAAGATAAGGGGATATTTTAAGCGGTGATACGGGGCAGGGCCGCGGCGACCTGTATTTTTTTGTCTTTGATGTTTTTATCGGGTCCCTTATATGCAGGGGATTGGTCAGGCCTGCGGGATTCCCTTCGTGACGCAGGCGTAGATATCTCATTGAATTATACTACCGATATAAGCGGGAACCCCTCAGGCGGCCTTGACCGGACTGTCGTGTATTCAGGGTTCCTGTCGCTTTCAACCGTGCTGGACCTCGAAAAGATATTATCCATAGACGGGTTGTCGCTTAAGATCGGAAACTACCTCGCGAGCGGACGCGATATATCCGTTTCCATCGGCTCTTACTACAGCCCGCAGCAGGTTTATACCTCCGGCGATTATTATTTCGGCGTGTTGGATCTTTCCAAATCGATGTTCGACGATAAATTGAACCTCGAGGCAGGACGCCTGTTTGCCGGGGACGTGTTCGCGGTCTCTCCGATGTTCCAGTATTACCTTACAAGTGCCGTGGACGGAAGGTTGGCCGCCATACCATCGGACATATTTTTCCCTCATTACCGTACTGCCGCGTGGGGCGCCAGGGCGACTTTCCGGCCGAAGGAAGATTGGAGTTTTATTACCGGTATCTATAATGCAGACCCGGGCGTGGCAGATCCCGGTAAGAACGGGTTGGATTTCAGCTTCAGGACTGATAAAGGTTACCTTGCCGTGGGGCAGGTCAACTACAGGAGAGGGCAGGAGAAAGAAAGCCCTGAAGCTCCCGGGGGGATATCGTTCGGCGGATATTATGAATCAAGCAGTTTTGCGTACCTCTCGGACCCGAATGTCCGGTGCCGCGGCAATTACGGGTTTTATGCTACTGCGGACAAGATGATATACAGGGAGGATTTTCAAAGAGGGCTGAGTATATGGGGCGCAGGCATGTATGCTCCGCGGGATGAGATAAATCCTCAGACGTATCAGGCCGCTGCGGGCCTTGTCTACCAGGGGTTGCCGCCCAAACGCAGCAGTGATGTGACTGCCCTGTGTTTTGTCATCGGCCATTTCAGTAATGAGATGGAAGGGCGCTCCGAAGAGATGATCATAGAACTCGACCACAGGTTCCAACTGACGCCGTGGTGTTATATCACCCCGGACTTGCAATATATCATAAAGCCGGGCGGGCTCTCCGATATAAACAATGCCCTTGTCCTGGGTTTCGAGGCAAGTTTTAATTTTTAAGCCGATCAGCTAATTATCAAGGCAAAGGTTTTATTCTATACGTAGGGGTTAAGCTCGGCCGTTCTTTGTTCCATTGTGTGGACGTCGAAACTCAAGTTCCTCAACCGCCTTGCAAATCCTGCAGTAAGAGCTACTATCAACAATGTAACTATCCCGCCGGCGGCGACACAGGGTACCGTACCTATCCACGCGGCAACCATACCGCTCTCGAAAGCCCCCAGTTCATTCGATGCGCATATGAATATACCGCTTGCCGAGGCGATGCGCCCGCGCAATTCCTCGGGGGAGAGAAGCCTGAGTACGGATCGTCTTATCACGACGCTTATCCCGTCAAATACGCCGCTGAAGAATAAAGCGGCCATAGAGAGCAGGAAATTCCTGGAGAACGCGAAAATTATTATCGATACCCCGAATCCCGCTACGGCGAGGAGCAGGTTGCGCCCGGCGCGGCCTATGGGGGGATGGCGGGTTGCCATCAAGGTTATTATCAGCGCTCCCAGCGACGGCGCGGCGTTCAGGAGCCCGAGACCCCTGGCGCCGACATGCAATATGTCGTTGGCGTATATCGGCAAGAGTATTATTGCCCCGCCGAAGAATACCGAGAAAAGGTCCAGTGCCATTGAGGCCCAGAGGGGCTGGGTCCTGAAAAGGAAGCGCCAGCCGGCGGCGATGCCTTTGAGTATAGGGTCTTTCTTTTGCGGCATTACCTGGTGTTTAGGGGGGATTGCGAGGGTAAGCAGCCATGAGAGTATGAATCCCGCTGTTATGACGATGTAGGACCCGAGCGCGCCCCAAGCGGCAAAGATAAAGCCTATCGCGGCCGGCCCGATGACCGAACAACTTAGCCACGTGCTGCTTATCCACGAAGAGGCGTTCACGGTCAGGCGCTTCGGGACAACTTGTGCCTCGAAGGCGGTGTTGGCCGGGTCCGCGAATCCACGGGCGACCCCCGCTACGAATATCATCGCGTAAAGGCCAGGGAGAGAGTGGACGCCTGCCTGCCAGGATATGGCGGCAAGCAGCACCGTGCACGCACAAGAGACCGCGCGTGTTACCAGGATGATCCTTCGCCGGTCCACGTGGTCAGCCACGTAGCCCCCGAAAGGCGCTATCGATATGGCGGGTATGGCCTCAATCAGGCCCAGCCATCCGAGGGAGAGGGCGCTGTGCGTTATCTGGTATATCTGGAAACCTATTACAACCGCAAGGGCCCGGCTTGCCAGTGTAAAGAAACCGACAGAACCTATAAACAGGCGTATATCGGCTACTTTAAGGGCGTCAATGAAATGATGGTTTTTATTATGGGCGGACATTGGTAATAAGATATACTTTCCGGCGCTATTTTGCAAGCGGTAACACATTGCCGGGGGTTCACGGGTAAAGAATTTGGGCCTTGACAAAATTATAAAGTATGCTATAATTATGTAGTCTACTTTAAAAATATGACAGTAGGGTGATAATGAACAGGAAAGAATACTCTTTACGGGCGACTAAGCACGCGAGGACGAAACTCGCGATAATGAGAGCGTTCATGGAACGGTTGAAGCGCGACCGTTTCGAAAGTATTTCTATTATAAAGGTCTGCAAAGACGCAGAGGTCGCGCAGGGCACGTTCTTTAACTACTTCCCGGAAAAGATAGATGTCCTCGCCTATTACCTTCGTTTGACTATGGCGAAGATGATCTGGGCCGCGGAGAGGAACTCAGTTGCGGGCAGATGCCTCGCAAAGATAGAGACCGTTTTTGCCCAGGTCTCAAAAGAATGGGAGAACAGCAACCTTTCCTGCCAGATACTTTCCGTCCTCCTGGGGCAGACCGAAAGGCCCAAGTGGGTGGAGATATCTGCCGTTGAGAAGAAGTTGGCATTTCCGAGTTGTGAAGGCATCGAGAATACGCCGGATGAATGTTTCGGCGGGTGGCTTAAAAGATGCATCTCATCGGCCAGAAAGAACGGTGAGATCCCCCCGGAATCGGATGGGGAAGATATCCTGGTATCATTGACAGCAATAATGTTCGGGACGTTCCTGTCAGTCCGGTTCAACGGCTGCGGGCACCGAGATTATCATTATAAACGCCAGCTCCATATTTTATGGAAAAGCATGGGAGTGAAAGGACAATAAAATGAGTACCTGTTTCATGCACTACGGTTTCTTAAAAAGAAGTTACATACTGGTTTTTGCCGCTGCCTTACTGGTATCGGGATGTGCGCGCAGTTCCGGCAAGCAGGCGCAGCAGAAAGGGCCGGAGGTAAAGGTCTTTACGATAGAAACGGAGCGTGTTGTCCTGACGAGTGAGCTGCCCGGCCGGACCGCAGCCTCACGCGTATCGGAGATAAGGCCCCAGGTAAGCGGGCTCATAATTAAGCGTGCTTTCGAGGAAGGCTCGTTCGTCCACGAGGGCGACCTTCTTTACCAGATAGATCCCGTCCATTATAAGGCGGCCTATGACCAGGCCAAGGCTGCCGTCTCTATGGCGGAAGCGAACCTGCCGGCTGTACGTTCGCGCGTGGAGAGATATAAGGAACTTGTCACAAGCCATGCCATCGGCCAGCAGGAATACGATGACGCGCTTGCTACCCTTAGGCAGGCCGAGGCGCAGCTTGAGGTCAGCAAGGCTGCCATGGAGATAGCAGAGATAAAGCTTTCATATACTCCCATAAAGGCGCCGATATCCGGCCGCATAGGCCGTTCTAACGTGACCGAAGGCAGCATGGTCGTAGAGTATCAGCAGATGCCGCTCGCTACCATACAACAACTTGATCCTATCTATGTGGATGTCACGCAGTCGACCGCTGAGATGCTGAAGCTCCAGGGGCGGATGAAAGAGGGGACTTTCAAGGCCGATAGCGCCGGACAGAGCAAGGTAAAGATAATAAAAGAGGACGGTTCCGTCTATCCTATAGAGGGTATGCTTGAATTCCGCGATGTGACCGTCAGCCCGACGACCGGTTCCGTCGTCCTGAGGATCGTCGTCCCGAACCCGGACAGCATGCTTCTGCCCGGCATGTTCGTCAGGGCCATTCTTACCGAAGGATATATAGATAAAGGCATACTCTTGACGCAAAGCGCGGTGGTCCGCGACCAGAAAGGGCAACCGTATGTATGGTTGGTCGATGCCGAGGGTAAAGCCGAGATGAGGATGGTAACGGTCGATCGCGCTATAGGGGACAAATGGCTTGTCTCGTCCGGGCTTTCTGCCGGTGACCGCGTAATAATCGAGGGGATACAGCGCGTGCGTAACGGCGTCCCCGTCGTGATCGCCGCTCCTGAAACGGCGAAAGCACAATAAACGGGGGCGATAAATGTTATCTAAATTTTTCCTGAAACGTCCGGTTTTTGCCTGGGTCATTGCGATAGTAATGATGGCCATGGGCCTGCTTTCCATATACAACCTTCCGATATCGCAATATCCTCCGATAGCGCCGCCTTCGATCGCTATTACAGCCAGCTATCCCGGTGCATCGGCAGAGACGGTCGAGAACAGCATTACCCAGATCATCGAACAGAAGATGACGGGTTTTGACGACCTCCTGTATATCTCAGGAACGAGCGATTCTTCAGGCTCGGCCCGCATCGAATTAACCTTCAAGCCTGGGACCGACCCGGACCTGGCCTGGTCCAAGGTCCAGAACAAGCTGCAGCTTGCCATGCCGAGCCTCCCTGATGTGGTCCAGCGCTCCGGCGTAAAGGTAAGTAAAGCAACTAAGAACTACCTGATACTTGTAGGGTTGGTTTCGGAAGACGGGAGCATGGACGGCAACGACCTTCAGGATTACGCGGCGTCTAACCTCGAGAAGGTCCTTGCGCGCATACCCGGAGTCGGAGAAGTCGAGGCCTTCGGTTCGCAATACGCGATGCGCCTGTGGCTGAACCCGGAGAGGCTTACCGATTATAACATGACGATAGAAGACGTCGTCGCCGCGCTCAAGACCTATAATGTCGAGGTTTCCGCAGGGCAGTTCGGCGGCGCCCCGGCGGTTGAAGGCCAGAGGCTTAATGTCTCTATAATAGTACAGAACCTTCTCCAGACACCGGAAGAGTTTGCATCCATACCGCTTCGCATAGATCCGGACGGTTCCATAGTCCGGGTAAAGGACATCGGCAGGGCCGAACTCGGTACCGAGATATATGACATCAAGTCCTTCTATAACGGAAAACCTTCATGCGCGCTGGCTATAAGGCAGGCGCCGGGAGCCAATGCCCTGGATACGGCGGAAGCCATCAAGGAGAAAATAAAAGAACTCGAAGATTATTTCCCGAAAGGCATGAAAGTAGTCTATCCTTACGATACCACTCCTTTTATCGAGGTATCTATACACGAAGTCACCAAGACGCTCTTTGAGGCTGTCATCCTTGTATTCCTTATAATGTGGTTGTTCCTGGGTAATATGAGGGCTACCCTTATCCCGACCATTGCCGTTCCTGTCGTACTGCTCGGGACCTTCGCGGTCCTGAGCTTCTTCGGATATTCCATAAACATGCTTACGATGTTCGCCATGGTCCTTGCCATCGGCCTGCTTGTCGACGATGCCATTGTTGTCGTTGAGAACGTCGAGCGTATCATGGGCGAAGAAGGCATATCCCCGATGGAAGCCACCGCAAAATCCATGGAGCAAATAACCCCCGCGTTGATAGGTATCGGCCTTGTATTGACCGCGGTTTTCGGGCCTATGGCGTTTTTCGGGGGCTCAACGGGTGTCATATACCGCCAGTTCTCGGTTACCATAGCCGCGGCAATGTTGCTTTCGGTATTGGTCGCGTTGATCCTTACACCGGTCCTTTGCGCTTATATGCTTAAGCCCGTAGCCAAGGGGCATGAGGCTGCCGAGGAGACGAACAGGCTGGTTAAGCCCTTTATGCGGTGGTTCGACAATGGTTTTAACCGTTTCAGGAATGGTTATGAGGTATTGGTCAAGAGTGCGCTTTCGAAGAAAAAGCGTTATTTGGCGGTCTTTCTTATGATAGTCGCGCTTATGGTCCTTCTATACATGCGCATGCCTACGAGTTATCTGCCGGACGAGGACCAGGGTATATTGTTGGCCCAGATACTGCTCCCTACGGGTTCAACCCTGGAACAGACCCAGGCCGTTGCCGATGAAGTACAGGATTATTTCAAGAAGAACGAGAAAGAGGCGGTCGAGTCATGCTTGACTATCACGGGTACCGGATTTTCGGGTAGGGCGCAGAATAACGGAATGGTCTTCGTGAAACTCAAGGACTGGAAACTGCGTAATAAGCCATCCCTGAAAGTAAAAGCCGTTGCAGGCAGGGTTATGGGAGCTTTTGCGGGTAACACAAAAGCTATAGTATATGCTTTTCCGCCGCCTTCCGTGACCGAGCTGGGCAATGCCAGGGGTGTTGACTTTCAGCTTCTTGACCGCGGAGGGCTCGGCCATTCGGCTTTGATGGATGCGCGCAACCAGCTTCTGGGTATGGCCTCGAAAGACGGCCGCTTGGCGAGCGTACGCCCCAACGGCATGGAAGATGTCCCTGAATTCAGGGTAGATATAGACTGGGAGAAGGCCGGTGCGCTCGGCGTGCCGGTAAGCTCCATCCACAGCACTATCTCGGCTGCTTTTGGAAGTTCATACGTGAACAATTTCATCCAGTCGGGCCGTGTAAAGAAAGTATTTGTGCAGGCGGATGCGCCGTACCGCAGCCAGCCGCTTGACCTGAACAAGCTTTATGTCCGCAATACATCGGGCAAGATGGTCCCGTTCTCATCGTTCGCGTCCACGCACTGGACGTCAGGATCGCCGCGCTTGGAGCGTTTCAACGGTTTTTCTTCCATGAATATCTGGGGAGAGCCCGCGCCGGGAAGGAGCTCGGGAGAGGCAATGAAGGCGATGGAGGAGATAGTTGGGAAATTGCCCCAAGGGTTCGGCTACGACTGGACGGGGTTATCATACCAGGAACGCCAATCGGCCTCGCAGAGCGGGCCATTATACGCTTTTTCGATATTCGTTATCTTCCTGTGCCTGGCTGCCCTTTATGAAAGCTGGCCTATACCGATAGCGATATTGCTTGTATTGCCGCTCGGCGTTATAGGCGGAGTTATCGCCTCGACGATGCGCGGCCTTTCCAATGACGTATATTTCCAGATCGGGCTGTTGACGACGCTCGGTCTTACCACAAAGAACGCCATACTTATCGTGCAGTTCGCGAAAGCCGGTGTGGAGGAAGGCATGGGCTTGATAGAGGCGGCCGTTGAGGGCACAAGGCTGCGCCTGAGGCCTATCATGATGACCTCGCTCGCTTTCGGTTTCGGCGTCCTGCCTTTGGCTATGGCTACGGGCGCCGGTGCAGGTGCCATGGTCGCAATAGGGACCTCGGTGCTTGGAGGTATGGTCACCGGTACCCTGCTTGTAGTACTTTTTGCGCCGCTATTTTACGTTCTTATAGAAAAAAGTATCGGCAAAAGGAAGGATAGGAAGCCGTGAAGATAAGATATTCGATAGTTGTAATAGGATTGTCCGTACTATTGGGAGGCTGTTCGCTCATACCTAAATATGCCAGGCCTGAACCGAAGGTCCCTGCCGCACTGCCGGCGGCACCTTCCGTTCCGCAGGAAGCCCTCTCCGCGCAAGACTTGAAATGGCAGGAGGTTTTCCCGGATGAGAGGCTCCAAACCATCATAGGTATCGCCCTCGAGAACAATATGGACCTTAAGATAGCCGTATTGAACGTCGAAAGGGCCCGCGCCCTTTACGGCATACAGCAGGCTAAGCTCTATCCGGCTGTTACCGGTTCCGCTTCCGGGAGCACCCAACACGTGCCCGCAGACCTTTCCTCAAGCGGTAAAGAGATGTCATACGACCAGTACAGCATAAACCTGGGCATAGTCTCATGGGAGTTAGATCTTTTCGGGCGCATCAGGAGCCTTAAAGAACAGGCCTTGGAAGAATACCTGGGCAGTGAACAGGCCCGCCGCGCCGCGCAGGTAGCCGTGATAGGAGAGGTTGCACGGGCGTATTATGTATTGGCCTCGGACCTCGAGAACCTGAAATTGGCGCAGGCTACGCTTGAGACCCAGAGAAGCGTATATGGTGTCATATACCAAAGGTTCGACAAAGGGCTTGCAACCGAGCCCGATCTGCGCCGTTCCCAGACGCAGGTGGACACCGCAGTCAGGGATATAGCCCGCTATACCGAATTCGTGATGCAGGACAAGAATGCCTTGAACCTGATCGCCGGTTTTACCGTACCGGAAGACCTTTTGCCGTTGGACCTTGAAAACGTAAAACCGCCTAAAGAGATATCTCCGGGCCTGTCTTCAGAAGTGCTTTTGCGCCGGCCTGATATCATGGAAGCCGAACACCGGCTGAAAGCATCTAACGCGAACATAGGTGCCGCAAGGGCCTCTTTTTTCCCCCAGATATCGCTTACGACAATCGCGGGAAGCGCAAGCAGCGACCTTTCCGGACTGTTCAAGTCAGGCTCTGGCGCCTGGAGTTTTGCGCCGCAGGCCGTAATGCCGCTTTTTGACATGAGGGTGCAGGCGGCTTACAGGGTGAGCAAGGCCGACCGCGACATCGCCGTCGCTCAGTACCAGAAAACAATTCAGACCGCGTTCAGGGAAGTCTCGGACGCCCTGGCCGCCCGCAGCACCATAGACCAGCA
>CAZAEH010000032.1:0-15711 GCA_964484255.1 uncultured Planctomycetia bacterium | reverse complement strand
GCAAGCACCTGGCTCATGTCGTTAAGTTCCCTGCCGACCGTCAACAGGTAACCGAGGCCAAGGTTCACAAAAAGAAGCTCCCCTGCCATGAGGGAGCGCCAGGCGAACGACCATCCCTGTTTCAGCCCGGAGATTATCGAAGGCATCGCCGCAGGGATTATGACTTCCAGAAAAAGGGTATATCTCCTGGCTCCCATGTTCCTGCCGGCTTTAAGGTAAATAGGCGATACGTGTTTTATCCCCGAATCTGTGGCAGTGGTTATGGAGAATAAAGCGCCCATTATAACGACGAATATTATCGCGCGCTCATTAAGGCCGAACCATAATAGCGCCAGCGGCAGCCAGCATATGCTCGGGAGAGTCTGCAGGCCGAGCACAAGGCTGCCCAAGGTCTCATCGACTGTCTTGAACTTGCTCATCATTATCCCCAGGAACCCGCCGATGAGTATCGATATTCCGTACCCTATGGCTATACGCTTAAGGCTTATGCCTATGGCCACAATGAAAGTTGAGTTTCTAAAACCCGTTATAAGGGTCCCGAATACCTGTATGGGAGAGGGAAAGACATATTCCGGCCAGAACTTCATCGCCACAACAAGCTGCCAAAGCCCGAGGAGGCAAAGGTAAAAAACGACCTGCTTAACTATCTTTTTTCGCATCGTACTCCTCCTCGAACGACTTCTTTATCTCAAAGCTCAGTTCTTTAAGTATTGGCCTTACCATATCCATTACCCCGCCGTCCTCGATATGCCTCGGTCGCGGGAGATCTATCCTAAACTCGGTCTTTATCATACCCGGCTGCGAAGACATCACTATTACCCTGTCCCCCAGGCAGACAGCTTCACGGACATTATGCGTGACAAATATGATCGTCTTCCCTGTTTCCTGCCATATCTTCTGCAGCTCGTCATGCAGCATGTCCCTCGTCTGGGCATCAAGGGCGGTGAAGGGCTCGTCCATAAGCAGTACCTCTGGGTCCATCGCGAACGCCCTGGCAAGCGCTACCCTTTGCTTCATGCCTCCGGAAAGCTCATGGATGTGCGCGTCCTTGAATTTCAAAAGGTTTACCATATCCAGGTACTTGAGCGCCGTTTCCCTCCTGCGGGGTTGGGGCATCTTCTTCATCTTGAGGCCAAACTCTACGTTCTTTACTACGCTCAGCCACGGGAACAGGCCGAGCTCCTGGAATATCACAAGCCTGTCGGGGCCGGTAGAATTAACGAATTCCCCGTTATGGACCACCCGCCCCTTATACACGTTCTCCAGCCCGGCTATGATATTAAGCAGCGTGGTCTTGCCGCAACCGGAAGGCCCGACAATGCAGAGGAACTCCCCCTCTTTTATATCGAGATGGATGTCCCTGAGCGCCTGGAGTTTCCCGTTGCGCCCGGTAAAATCCTTAGATACATTGTCTACTTTAAGCTTTGCCGTCATTTTATCTGCGGCAGTTTCTTTTCAGACAGGACTTCGTTGAGCAGCTTCAGATCATATATCCCGGAAAGGTCGGGCATCTTATTGCCCAGGAAACCTTCTTCATAGGCGCCTTTCGCAGAACCCATGAGAGAACCCTTTATCGGGTCATAGGTCACTTTTAGCCTCTTGAAAGAGGAATCGATTATGTCATCGGGCAGCGCCTTGGTAGTTATCCTTTTTATCTCTGCATTGACCGTCCTCTTGGCTTCCTCGAGATTATTGTTTATCCACTCGGTAGTTTCGATGTGGGCTTTAAGCCACTTCTTTACCAGATCGGGGTGTGCATCGAGGAACTTCTTGCTTACAATGATATGCGCGGTGACAAATTCCCCGCCGGGCCATAGGGTGCGCTCATCCAGGAAAAGTTTGCCGTTGCCGTCCTTTATCAGGCGGCTGACCCACGGTTCAACCGTCCAGGCGCCGTCAATCTCCTTCTTGAGCATGAGAGTAAGTTGGTCGGGGTTGGCAGTAGGCAATACCTGGACATCGCCCCCTTTTTCTTTAAGCTTATATCCGTTCTTCTTCAACCAGCTTCTCAGGGCGACATCCTGTGTATTCCCGAGCTGGGGAGAGGATAGTTTTCTATTGTGAAAATCTTCGGGCGTTCTTATCCCGGAATCGCTGCGCACTACGAGGCCGGCGCCTCCGCTGGTCGCACCGGCAACTATCCTAAGGGCTTCACCTTTCGATTTCACGTAACCGTTTATCGCCGGATTGGGACCTATATATGTCAGGTCAAGTTCCCCTGCGAACAATGCTTCTATGGCCGAAGGGCCCGCGTTGAAGACCTTCGTATCCAGTTTCACGTCACTGCCAAGCTCTTTCTGGAAGATGCCTTTGGATAGGCCTACGAGAGCCTGCGAATGCGTTATGTTAGGGAAATATCCTACTCTCATGGTCAATTCTTCCGCGCAGGCGTTCCCCGCAAATACCGCAGCGATAGAGACCGCCGCCAAGAATACCGATATCCTGATAATCCTCACTTCTTCCTCCTTATCCTTTTACCGGACGCTTTATACTTAGCGCCGCAACTTTTGCACTCTGCCGTCCCTGACTTGAATACCAGCCTTTCCCCGCACTCGCACATCCAGCCATGCTGTCTGGCGGGATTGCCGTAAACCAGCGCGTAGTCCGGGACATTCCCGGTTATGACCGCGCCCGCGCCTATAAAAGCATGCCTGCCTACTTCGTTCCCGCATATGATAGTGGCATTGGCGCCTATTGAAGCGCCCTTTTTCACGAGGGTCGGCCGTACTTCGTCCATCCTGGGTACCGCGCTCCTGGGATTGAATACATTCGTGAATACGCATGACGGGCCGCAGAAAACGTCATCCTCAAGGACCACTCCTTTGTAGACCGATACATTGTTCTGGACCTTGACGTTATCACCTATTACCGCGTCCGGGCCTATTACAACGTTCTGGCCGATCTTGCAGTTCCTGCCTATGCGCGAGCCCGCAAGCACATGGCAGAAGTGCCATATCTTCGTGCCCTCGCCTATGCTGGCTCCCTTGTCTACATACGAAGACTTATGGATCGAATATTTTCTCTTAGCCAATTTTTACCGGCCTCCCGTTCTGTTCCAGCGATTCCTGAGCCGCGGCGAGCACCTTTAAGACCTTGAGACCGTTCTCACCGTCGGTCAAGGGTTTCTTGCCTCCCTTTATGCAATCGATAAAATGTTTGCACTCCACTTTCAGGGGCTCGACCATATCTACCTTGGGAATATAAATATCACCCTGGCGTACCGTAAGGAAAGCATCGTAACTGCCATAGTTCTTGCTCCAGTCCACGCCTTTATCATACACTCTTATCTTCTCGGTAGCTTCCACGTCATCAAAAACGACCATCTTCTTCGTTCCGACAACCGTGAACTGCCTTATCTTATGCGGGTCAAGCCAGCTGGCATGGATATGAGCCATCAGCTTCTCGCCGAATCCCATTGAGACAAATACGACATCCTGGACGTAATCCCTTATGTAACACTTGCCTGTAGTCGAGACCTCAACGGGCATCCTGCCTGTCAGGTATATGGCCACGGAAATGTCATGGGCGGTGAGGCTCCACAGGGCATTCTCTTCCGCCCTCACCTGCCCGAGGTTGACCCTCGTAGAATACAGGTACAGCAGGTCTCCAAGTTCGCCGTTCTCCACATACGACCTGATCTTTTCAACGGCAGGATGGTAAAGAAGCAGGTGTCCTACCATGAGGATCTTCTTGTTCCTCTCAGCCGCCTTCAGCATCTCTTCGGCATCTTCGACCTTAAGGGCCAGGGGTTTCTCGACAAAAACATGCTTGCCGGCCGAGAGCGCCTTCAGCGCGAGCTCCGCGTGAGTCTCGGAGGAAGTGGCGATCACCACGGCGTCTATCTCTGCGTCTTTTACTATATCCGAGTAGTTTGAGGTCTTTACGACCTTTTCGTTACCGACCCTGTCAAGCGCAGCCTTGTCCCTGTCGCAGCATATTTTCATGCGGCAATCCTTCATCCCGGAAAAAACACGAAAATGGTTCTGTCCCCACCTGCCCAGCCCTGCTTGAGCTAAAGTGATCATATGCCCTCCTTGACGGCTTCAACGATACGGCGTACATCCGCCCCGGTCAAATTCGTATGGAACGGCAGTGCCAGGCAATGCTCGTATGCCCAGACAGATGACGGGAAATCCTTGTCTTTCAAGGCATATTTCTTCCTGTAATACGGCTGCCTGTGTATGACTATATTGCTTATCGTTGCCTCTATGCCCCTGTTCCTGAGAAATAAAATGAGCGGCCCCACATTCCTTCCGTCATCCGCAGCTATGAAAGACTGGTAGATATGTCTCACATTTTTATCTATCCTTGCCGGGATTATGCGCAGGCCTTCGATCCCCTCAAGGGACTTGCGCATCTTTACGGCCAACGCAAGCCTCCTGCGGATTATCTTTTCTATTTTCTTTACCTGCGCTACGCCCAGGACCGCCGATATTTCCGAGATCCTGTAATTGAAACCCGCTTCGGAGAATATCCTGTCGTTCCCGGATATATCCATCCCGTGTTCCCTGAATCTCCTGACCTTCTTGGCTAATTTAGGGTCGTTGGTGGTTATTAACCCTCCCTCGCCCGTTGATATTACCTTCCTGGGGTGAAAACTGAAGCAGCCGAGATCTCCTATCGAGCCGCACATCCTCGGGCCTATCTTTGACCCAAAAGCGCACGCAGCATCCTCGACTACATAAAGCCCGTTCTTGCGGGCGATCTTCATGATCCCGCCCATATCTGCCGGGTACCCAAACTGGTGCACAGGTATTATGGCCTTAGTCCTGCAATTGACCTTTTTGCGTATCTCGCAGGGGTCTATATTAAGGGTATCCTTGTCTATGTCTGCCAGGACCGCCCTGGCCCCGACTATCTCGATTACGTTCGCAGCAGCCGGGAACGTAAAATCCGGGACGATGACCTCATCGCCCGCGCCTATGCCGAGCGCCAACAGCGACAAGTGGAGGGCTGCAGTGCCGGAGCTGACCGATACAGCCTCCCTGACCTTAAGATATTTTCTTGCGGCTTCTTCAAGCTCCTGTGTCTTCGGGCCCTTTGTAAGCCAGCCGGAGTCTATAACTTTCTTGAGTTCGCCCGATACTTCCTTGAATAACATGTCGGGATAGGCAAGCCTGATCATATCAGCCTCCAATAGGAGCAACCCTCACCAATTGATAGCAATAGGGCGCCCGGCTTCGCCTGGCAGGCTCCGCCCCTTTCGGTTACATTCCTGTAACTTAGCATCATATTTTTGTATTTTATAGCCTCTCTTTAAAGCCTTTCTACGCTGAAACTGTCCACTTCAGCCGCCAGTGACCGCCCAAGCAGATCGACAGTTATCACCAGCGTGCCTTTCTTTCCGTTGAACCCGTTAAAGACCCCGACCGCGCCCCTCATGGGCCCGTCAACAACTACGACCCTCTCGCCTTCCTTCAGGAAAGGATGGGGCAACGGGTCTATCCCGGATTCAACTATCTTCCTGACATTCTCGACCTGGTCTCCCGGGACAGGAAGCGGCGCATCCTTTGTCCCGAGTATATTAACCACGCCCTCGGTCTTTTTTATCTCAAGCCAATCCCTCGGGTTAGCCGGACACTCTGCAAAAATATAGCCGGGAAAGAGCGGACGCGCAACCTTTATCTTCCGGTCCTTTCTCCTGCTCCATTTAAGCACGGACGGATAGAACGTATTTACGGACTTTTTGCCCAGAAGACAGCTGACCCTGGACTCATAGTTGGACCGTGTTCTTATCGCGTACCAATTAAGCGCCGGCGCTATCATATTCACCCTAAAAATAAAAGACCGGGATCTTTGACAATCCCGGATCAGAATTGATATTCTTGACTATCTTGTCCTTATACCTTATGGAGGTGACGATTATGGCTTCAGGCTTAAGCTCCTTGATCTTGTCTACCCCGCCTATTATGTAATTGAACTTCTTCGTGCCTTGTTTCTGCAGATCATCGTCTATTATCCCGAGGAGCTCTATTCCGGCCTCATGGCAGATGACGAATGCCACTTCCATAACCTCTCCCGCCCCGTAAAAGACAACCCTCCTGTACCCCTCCCTGGAGATCGCCTCCAGCTTGTCGGAAAGGTTCTTTTTCAGGTTGCCATAGTAACTTATTACGTATTCGAAGAAATGGTACGTCAGGCGCGTCTTTTCGCTGAAACCTTCAGGGGTAAGATAATATGATATGCGTTTATGATTAATGCCCTTTATCTTTATATACCCCTTTTTAACCATCTTTTTAAGGCAGGCGTTGGTTACACCAAGGGCTACGCCAAGCTTCTCGGATAGTTTCCTCTGGGAAGCGCCGGAATCCCTGGAGATCTCCTCCAGCAACTGAAGATTACGCAAGTCTTCTGTTGGTCTTTGGAAGCTGTCGTTTGAGGGCATAACGTTCTAAATATGAACGATTATATTTTACGTTATAACCCTAATCATGTCAATAGGAAAAAATACGCTGGGCGGGGAAAATCAGGGCGTATTTTTGAAGTATTCTATGGTATTCCTGAGCCCCTGTTCAAGAGGCACTTCCGGGGTCCATTTCAGGCTGCTTTTCGCCTTGCTTATATCAGGCCGGCGCACCTTTGGATCGTCAATAGGAAGATCTTTATACCCTATTTTGCTCTTGCTTCCGGTTATCTTGATGATCATTTTCGCAATGTCCAGGACAGTGACCTCTACGGGATTGCCCAGGTTGACCGGCTCGTTCAAGTCAGAAAACATCAATCCGTATAGCCCGCGTATAAGGTCGTCAACGTAGCAAAAACTTCTTGTCTGCATGCCTTCGCCATATACCGTAATGTCTTCTCCGGAAAGGGATTGCGTAATAAAGTTAGGCACGGCCCTGCCGTCATCCTTGCGCATCCTCGGCCCGTAAGTGTTGAATATCCTGGCTATCTTGGTATCCAGGCCATGTACCCTGTGGTAAGCCATGGTCATGGCTTCCGCGAATCTCTTGGCCTCATCGTATACTCCCCTTGGGCCTATCGGATTGACATTACCCCAATAAGTCTCGGGCTGGGGATTGACCAGCGGATCTCCGTAAACTTCGCTTGTTGAAGCCAGCAGGAACTTGGCGCCTTTTGCTTTGGCCAGTCCGAGAGCATTATGCGTACCAAGGCTGCCGACCTTGAGCGTCTGGATGGGATATTTCTGGTAATCTATGGGACTGGCCGGAGAGGCAAAATGCAGGACAAAATCGACCGGCCCGTCAACATCTATATGGTCGGACACATTATGCTGGCTGAAACTGAACTTGCCGTTACCGGAAAGGTGAGCTATATTCTCAGCCTTCCCGGTGATGAGATTATCTATACAGACGACCTCTTCGCCTTTTCCAACGAGAAAATCACAGAAATTCGATCCAATGAAACCGGCGCCACCGGTTATAAGTATCCTCACGCCCGTCCCTCCAGAAAATCTTTTACGCAACCAGCCGTGTATTCGAGCTCATCCTTGTTAAGTTCCGGATATACCGGTATCGCCAGGACTTCTGCGCACGCCTTCTCACTGACCGGGAAATCGCCCTTCTTCCAGCCGAACTTGTCATACACGGGCTGTAGGTGCAAAGGCACCGGGTAATATATAGCCGTACCGATATCCTTTGAAGACAGGTATTGCCTCAAGCGGTCCCTGAGCCCCGTCCTGATATTATAGATATTATATACGTGCTTGCAACCTTTCGATTCACCCGGCAGCGTTATTTTTCCCGAATCCCTCAGGGCAGCGAATGCATTGTCATAGTAAGTTGCATTACTCCTGCGTTTTTCGTTCCACTCATCAAGGTGGCGCAGCTTTACCCTGAGTACCGCAGCCTGCAGTTCGTCGAGACGGCTGTTGCGGCCTTCGGTCTCATGCAAATACCTCTGGGCCTGACCGTGCACACGCAGCATCTTCAATCTGTCGGCGACAGACTTATCGGCTGCTGTGACCATACCGCCGTCACCGAAGCAACCCAGGTTTTTGCTCGGGAAGAAACTGAAACAGCCGATATCGCCGAATGATCCTACTTTTCGTCCGTTATACTCGGCGCCGATTGCCTGCGCGCAATCCTCTATGACCTTCAACCCGTGCTTTACGGCAATGGCCAGGACAGCGTCCATATTGCAGGCCTGACCGAAAAGGTGCACCGGTATTATCGCTTTCGTCCGAGCCGTTATCTTATCCTCTATCCGGGAAACATCCATATTGAACGTGCCTGACTCGATATCGACCAACACAGGCCTCGCGCCGTTAAGGCAGATCGCCTCGGTCGTGGCAATGAAGGTAAAGGGCACGGTTATTACCTCATCTCCCGGCCCTATCCCGAAGGCCTTCAGGGCCAACTCCAGCGCATCGGTACCGTTGGCTACACCCACTGCATGACGGGCCCCGCAGTACGCAGAGGCCTCCTCTTCGAACCTGGAAACATTCTCCCCGAGTATGAATGAGCCTTTTCCCAGGACCAAGGATATTGCCGGGTCCAGTTCTCCTTTAATGGAATTATACTGTCTTATGAGCTCGAAAAGTGCGACTTTCATCTAATCCGCTATTGCCTCGACCTGAAGTATTCGACCGTCTTCCGCAGGCCCAAGACAAAATCAACCTTGGGATCAAGTTTCAACGCGGTCTTCATCTTGGTTATATCCGACAACGTATGTTTGACGTCCCCCGGCCTTGAAGGCCCTAATTTAGGCTCGATCTTCTTGCCTATTATCTCGTTGAGTATCCTGACGAGGTCGAGCAGGTTATAACCTTTACCGCATGCGACATTGAAAACCTCGCCCGATACCCCTTCGCGGACAGCAGCCGTAAGGTTCGCATCAACGACATTATCGACATAAGTAAAATCCCTGCTCTGCTTCCCGTCGCCGTGGATCGGGGGCTGTTCACCCCTAAGTATACATGTCACAAACTTAGGGATCACGACAGCATATTCGGATTCAAGGGACTGGCGGGGACCAAAGACATTGAAATACCTCAATGCAACCGTCTCAAGCCCGAATGACTTCGCAAAAACCCTGCAGTAATGCTCCCCTGCAAGTTTTGTAGCGGCATAAGGTGATATAGGCTGCGGTACCTGGTTTTCGCTCTGGGGAAGCTTTTCTGAATCACCGTATACCGAGCTCGATGAAGCGAAGACAACCCTCTTTACATTGTTCCCGGCCGCAGCGGAAAGCACATTGAGCGTGCCCATGACATTGACTTCGTCATAGAGCGCCGGGTCCTTCATCGATTTCGGGACGGACCTTAACGCCGCCTGGTGTATAACGTAATCGCAGCCCTTAAACACCTTTTTAAGTACGCCCAAGTCCCTTATATCGGCCTCTATGAACTCGATCTTATCCTTTACCTGCTCAAGGTTCTCCTTACTCCCGGAAGAAAGGTCGTCCAGGACCTTCACGTTCTCCTGCCTGCGGACAAGTTCATCTACTATATTGGAGCCGATGAACCCGGCCCCGCCTGTAACAAGATAGGTAGCCATAGATCAAAGCCTTTCTATTTTATTGCGTCTCTTGATGTCCTTTAATGCATTGCGCGTATCAAGAACGAACCTTGAATTATCCACGATAAAACCGTAATCGACATTTGAATGGTCGGTGACGATGACCGCGCAGTCATATTTCTTAAGTTCGGCGGCACTTAAAGTAACGGACCTCATGTTATGCCCGCCGAAAACGGACGAAGGCACGAACGGGTCATAATAAGAGACCGACGCACCCCTGTCTTTAAGTTTCTCTATCACTTCGTAGGCGGGCGACTCCCTCGTGTCCGTCACGTCCTTCTTGTAGGAAAGCCCTACCATGAGTACCTTGGAACCTTTTACGGCCTTTCCGAACTTATTGTTGAGTATCCTCGCTACCCTGTCGGCAACATGCTCCGGCATATCAGCGTTTATCTTGGAAGCCAAGTCTATGAACCTGGGCTCAAAACCCTGTATCCTTGCTTTCCACGCCAGGTATATGGGGTCTATCGGTATACAATGTCCGCCCAGACCCGGGCCGGGGTAGAACGGCATAAAACCGAACGGCTTTGTCTTGGCCGCCTCTATTATCTCCCAAACATCGACCTTGAGGCTGTCGCACATCAGGGCAAGTTCATTTACGAGACCGATATTGACCGACCTGAACGTGTTCTCGAGAAGCTTGACCATCTCCGCCACCTTCAACGAAGATACAGGTATGACCCTGTCAACTATCTGGGAATACAACAACGCGATGTTCTCCCTGCAAAACCCGGTCATCCCGCTTACAACCTTAGGAATATTATGCGTCATGTACCTGGGATTGCCCGGGTCTATCCTCTCCGGCGAGAACCCGAGAGAGAAATCCCTGCCGACCTTGAGCCCGGTAGCCTCAAGCATGGGAAGTATGACCTCCTCCGTCGTCCCCGGATAGGTCGTCGATTCCAGGACAATAACCTGTCCCTTCCTGAGGTTTTTGGCTATAGCTTCCGCCGCAGAAACTATGAACGACATGTCCGGGTCCCTGGTCTTCCTGAGCGGGGTCGGGACACATATTATTATTGCGTCAACTTCCTTTAACTTTGAATAATCATTCGTTGCCTTCAGCCTGCCGGCCTTCGCCAGCGGCGCTATCTCTTCGCCTGGTATATCGAGTATATATGACTTTCCGGAATTGATCGATGAGACCTTCCTTTTATCCAGGTCAACACCAAGAGAGGAAAACCCTTTCTTGGCAAATTCAACGGCCAAAGGCAGGCCGACATAACCCAGACCGATGACCGCGACCTTCGCTTTCTTAGTTTTGATCTTGTCCTTGAAATTGCGTACCATTTCTATCTTTCCCCCTTTTTATCTATATATTCCCTGAATGCATCTTTGTAATCTCTGAGTTTGCGCCCCAGCACTTTCGCTATCTTCGAATTGTCCAGCTCCGTCTTCCTTGGCCTTAAAGCCGGGCCGCCGGCTTCCTTGGCGGTTATCGGCACGACCTTAGCGTTCAAGCCGCAATAATCTATTATCTCTTTCGCAAAACCGTAACGCGTGCATATGCCCGCGTTCGATATATTATAGATGCCCGGCGCAGTTTCACCATTCAGTATCTTCCCAGACAACTCGCGGACCGCCTCTGCCAGATCGACGGTATAAGTAGGCCCGCCCATCTTCTCGGAGATCGCCCTGACCTCGCCTTTGTCCCTGGCGCTGTCGATGGCGTAATCCACGAAATTCCTGCCGTGCCTCCCGAACATCCAGCTCGAACGGACTATAGCGTATTTACCTCCGGCAGAAACGATATATTCCTCGGCCTTCAGTTTAGAACGGCCGTATACGCTTATTGGATCCGCCCGGTCACCTTCCGAATACGGGGAACCTTTCTCTCCGTCAAAGACATAATCCGTGCTGATATGGATCATAAGCGCGCCAAAAATCTTGGCGGCATCCGAAATATTCCTTGCCCCCTCGAAGTTCACCTTAAAGGCTTCTTCCGGGTTCCTTTCACAATAGTCAACATCGGCAATAGCCGCGGAATTGACTATGATATCCGGCTTGAAATGTTCCACGGCGGTAAATATATCCGCCCGGGAGGTTATATCGATTGGCTCTATTTTTACGGACGGCTCATACCCTGCTGCCGGACGCGTCAATCCCCTTGCCATTCCCAAGACTTCATTACCCCCCGAAAACACCTTGCAAAGATCACAGCCGAGCATGCCGGTGGCACCGGTAACGATCACCTTCATGTTCAGGCCTTGTATTGCTTTTTGTAATAGGTCTTGTATGAATCTTTATGCTTGACCTTCATCCACCAATCGCGGTTTTCGGAGTACCATTTCACGGTCTTGTCCAGTGCCTCCGCGAAGGTATGGTTGGGCTTCCAGCCCATTGCCCTCAATTTGGAATCGTCGAGGGAATATCTCCTGTCGTGCCCGAGCCGGTCCTTTACATACTCGACCATCTCAGGACCCTTGCCCATGGCCTTGAGTATGGCGTGGACCATATCCATATTCATCATTTCGTAGCCGCCGGCAATATTATATACTTCACCGGGGATCCCCTTGTTCAGGACAAAATATATACCGTCGCAGTTATCCTCTACAAAAAGCCAATCCCGCACATTCTTGCCGTCGCCGTAAAGCGGTATCTTCCTGTCTTCCGCCAGGTTCGTGATACTGAGCGCAACGAACTTCTCCGGGTATTGGTACGGCCCGAAGTTATTGGAACTGCGTGTTATCACGACCGGCAACCCCCAGGTAATATAATACGCACGGCACATGTGCTCGGCCGCTGCCTTGCTCGCCGAATATGGGCTGTTAGGAGCAAGCATGCTCGATTCATTGAACGAACCTTCATCGATAGAACCGTAGACCTCGTCCGTAGATATATGGATGAACTTCGAGATCCCCTTCAACCGGGCCTTCTCCAACAACACGTTGGTCCCGAGGACATTGGACATGATGAACTCATCCGCCCCATGTATAGACCTGTCGACATGGCTTTCCGCTGCAAAATTGACCACGTAATCACAGCCGTCCATCGCTTTTTCCACGGTTGCGTGGTCGCATATATCCCCTTTTATAAAGGTATAATTCGGGTCCTTCTCCACGTCCTTGAGGTTCTCGGTATTCCCGGCGTAGCTGAGCTTGTCAAGGTTGACTATCTCGCAGCTGCGGTTCTTCGACATTACATGCCTTATGAAATTAGAGCCGATGAACCCTGAACCTCCGGTGACTAATATCTTCATGGCCTCCTGGCTTTCCTCTTTATGCCTTCTTCGACAAGTTTATTAGCCCGGAAGAGCGATTCAAACGTCCCGCAATCCGTCCACCAGCCCTCCAGGATGTCGAATGTCATCTCGCCGCGCCTTATGTATTCGTTGTTGACATCGGTTATCTCCAGCTCACCCCTCTTGGAAGGCTTAAGCGGTTTTATTATATCGAAGACATTGGGATCATACATATATATACCCGTGACCGCCAGGTCCGACTTAGGGGACTTCGGTTTTTCTTTAATACCGGCTATCCTTCCGCCTTTTATTTCGGCTACCCCGAACCTTTGGGGATCGGGCACCTTCTTGAGCAGTATTTTCGCCCCTTCAGGCTGGGAGATGAAATCGTCAACATATTTCTTTATGCCTTTTTCTATCAGGTTATCCCCCAGCACTACCACTATTTTATTCCCTTGCGCGAAATGCCGGGCAAGCCCCAAGGCCTCGGCTATCCCGCCCTCGCCGCGTTGGTAGGTATAGTTGATGTGTTTCAGTCCGAATTCAGACCCGTTACCCAGAAGGCGCAGAAAATCGCCGGCGTTATTGCCTCCGGTGACTATAAGGATATCGCGTATCCCGGCATCAACAAGCGTTTGTATGGGATAATATATCATAGGCCTGTCGTACACAGGTAAAAGGTGTTTATTGGTTATCCTGGTAAGAGGATCGAGCCTGGTACCGAGACCGCCTGCAAGGATAACACCCTTGAGTCCCATTATTTCCTCCAGTCGAAGGGAATATCGTTGTCGTAGGCATCCACCCTGAACTCATCGGGGTCCTTAGGGTTATACGGCATCGTCGGTACGTTTAGTATCATAGATTCCGAGTCGGCGACGCATTTGAAACCGTGGTATACCCCTTTGGGTATCTTAACCATAAACGGGTCATCCAGGGAAAGGATGAATTCATTTACCTCTCCCTTGGTCCGGGAGCCTTCCCTGGCGTCGTATAGCCCGAGCTTTATCTTGCCGTTCAGGCACACGAAATGGTCATCCTGTTTCTTATGGAAATGCCAGGCCTTTACCACGCCCGGAAATGCCGTCGTAAAATACACCTGGCCGAACTTCTCGAAGATATCATCATCGCAGCGCAGTATCTCCATGAGCTTACCCCTGTCATCGGGGATAGCCTTAAGTTTCTTTATCTTTACCCCTTCTATCATTGCTGTCCCCTCCCTATACAGCTATACCTGAAACCCATTCGTTTCATCTTGGCCGGGTCATAGATATTCCTGCCGTCAACGACAACCGGCTGCCTCATCAAATTCTTGGCCTTATTAAGGTCGAGTTCCTTGAATTCATTCCATTCAGTAAGTATCACCGCGCAATCTGCACCCTTTAAGGCCTCGTACGAGCCCTTGCAGAATTTTACCCCCTTGAACTCCGGCAGACGCCTGGCACAGGCCATTGACTGCGGGTCATATGCCTGTATATTTGCACCTTCCGCCTTGAGCCTTTCTACTATCACCACCGAAGGCGCAAATCTCATATCATCGGTATTCGGCTTGAATGCAAGCCCCAATACCGCTATCTTCTTGGATCTTATGTTCCATACGGCTTTCTCGATCTTCCTGACCAATAACATCCTCTGGGAATCATTGATCCTCTTGACGGACTTGAGGAGCTCGAAGTTATACCCGAGTTTCTCTGATATATGTATGAAAGCCTCTATGTCTTTAGGGAAGCAAAATCCACCGAAACCGATGCCGGCATCAAGGAAAGACCTGCCTATCCTCTTATCGAGACCCATACCCCTGGCAACTTCCTCGACATCAGCCCCGGCCTTCTCGCATATATTGGCCACGGCGTTTATGAAAGATATCTTCATCGCAAGAAAAGAATTGGAGGCGTGCTTGATTATTTCCGCGCTGTTTATGTTCGTGGTTATTATCTCGGCCCCAAGCGGCCTGTAAAGCTCCTTGAGGGTGTCTGCCGCCTTCTTGCTCTCTACCCCCAGCACTATCCTGTCCGGGTTCATGAAATCACTTATAGCCGAACCTTCCCTAAGGAACTCGGGATTAGAGGCCACATCGAACTTGACTCCCTTGCGGGCATAAGCTTCAAGAGTCTTGCGTATCCACATCCCCGTTTCCACCGGTGTCGTGGATTTCTCTACGACAAGATGGTAAGATCTCATATGACGCGATATGTCCCTGGCCACGGCTTCAATATACGTCAGGTCCGCCTCCCCGTTATCTTTAGGCGGCGTGCCTACGGCGATAAATATGATCTCACTGGTCTCAACCGCACTCTTGAGGCTGGTAGTGAACTTTATCCTCTTCTCTTTCCTGTTCCTCTTTATCAGGTCATCGAGACCTGGTTCATAGATAGGCACGATACCCCTATTAAGCTTTGATATCTTCAGGGCATCTATATCATTGCAGACAACGTCATTTCCCAGGTCGGCAAGGCATGCCGCCGTCACAAGGCCTACATATCCTGCACCTATTACAGCTATCTTCATTATCTCACCTTTCTCAGCCCGGAGGAAGCGATGATCCGAACATCGGCGGGTTATAGTTTTGCTCAAATTCTATCGGGACATCCGGGAATGCCTTCAGCCTGAAGACGATCATAAAAGTATGTCCGTGGTCCCTTGATATATTATACATGAAATCGCCTATCCAGCAGTGGAGATCGCGGCTTAATCTGTACTCCTGCTCTGCCATGCTGTTTATATACTTCTTGGGCGTGCCGTCGGGGGCCGTCCCGAACCGCTTAAGGTCCAACCTGTGGTAAGCCGTGACCTTCCATTTGGCCGAGAGGTTGAACATGAATTGCCCTTCAAGTAGGCTGCCGAGGTTATTATCCCACCTGTAACCTCCGGCATATCCCCAGGTCTTCTTGCCGATATCCGTATACACCGACTGGCGAAGGTCCTGGTTGTCAAAATCCAGCTCCGGGTCTCCTACGAAATTGAAACTGAACGAATCGAACCTCGCGCTATGCGGGTTATATACGGAGTTGGACAATATACGCAGCCAGTTATAGGGTTTAGACTCCAAAGAGA
>CAZAEH010000031.1:2482-15770 GCA_964484255.1 uncultured Planctomycetia bacterium | reverse complement strand
CAGGATGAGGCGTTGTACGCCAGGATAACGGAACAAACCATAGCCGGCATAGAGAAAGGGCTTAACAGGGACACGGTGCCCCTCACCAAGACCGCTTATGGCATGACGGTAAAAACCGTATTGAACGGCGATACCACATGTATACTGGCCGTTGATACGGGGGCCTCAACCGTGCTTATTTCTAAAGAGATCGCGGACAGGATAGAGACGAACCCTAACGAGACGATAGAGAAAGTAAAATTCACCCTCGCCGACGGGAGCATGACGGAAAGCAGGGTCATAATCATAAAAAGCGTGAGGATCGGGAATTCAACGGTATACGATGTGCCGGCCGCCGTAAGCGATAAACCGCCGGGGACCGGCATAGACGGCTTACTGGGAATGTCCTTCCTTAATAATTTCAATATCAAGCTTGATGTCGCGAACGAAAAGCTGATCCTGGAATCGGTCAAGTGACCTGTTTTATTTGAATTGCATCCTGAGGTTTGATATAATATGCCTACCGTAAATAAGAAGGCGGAATTCTACAGGCTGACTAAGATTTGGGGGCTTATCTCCTTTGTCCCCGTAGTCCTGGCCGCGGGCCCACTGGCGGGTTACTTCTTAGGTGATTATCTCGAGAAAAAGATCGGATTCGCTCCTTATCTTTCTCTTGTTTTACTGGGATTCGGTTTTTTCACCAGCATAAAAGAGATAATCAAGATCCTCAGGATAATAGACAAGACCGGGAACGGGCCCAAAAAGGTCAAAGATCACGATGACGGAAGCGCATAATTCACAACCCGAATTACCTAATCTGGCGGGTTTACTTGCGGAAAAACTCCACGGTACCCCGTTCGGGCACTATATACTGCTGTACGAGAACATCATATTCTCTCTCGTAATAGTGGTATTCCTTTCTCTTGTGGCCTATTTTGCATCACGCAAGAGCTCTATGGTCCCCGGCAGGCTGCAGCTCTTCATGGAGATTGTCGTCGGGGGATTGGATGATTTTGTCTGCGGGATACTCGGCCCGAAAGGCAAGAGGTTCACTCCTTTCGTCGGGACGCTTTTTGTATACATCCTGTTGATGAACCTGTCCGGGCTTATCCCTTTCTTCAAGTCAGCGACATCAAGCCTTTCGACTACCGCTTCCCTCGCCGTTTGTGTATTCATATACGTCCAGTACACCGCCGTAAAAGAGAACGGGTTCCTCGGTTATGTAGACCACCTTATGGGCAACCCGAGGGGTATAATAGCTTTCACTGTATTTATACCGGTCCTGCTCTTTTTCATACATATAATATCGGAACTTGTTAAGCCTTTAAGCCTGGCTCTCCGTCTCAGGAGCAACGTATGGGCTGAGGACATGCTCCTGGCCGTCACCGCGCAATTCGGCGTGGGCGGGGTGCCGCTGTTCCTTTTCAATATGTTCCTGACTATCCTTAGCAGCGTAATGCAGGCTGTCGTATTCAGCCTGTTAAGCACGGTATACTTCGCGCTGGTGTTACCGCACCACGAAGAATAACAACACAATACCTTGAAAGGAGGTATAAAATGAACTACCAAGCAATGCTTTCGATATCGGTGCCGATAGGGCTCGCAATAGCGGCCTTCGGTTCCGCCGTTGCCCTCGGAAGGGCCGTCGCGGCAGCCATGGAGGCGACCGCCAGGCAGCCCGAGGCTTCGATGAAGATACTCATCAACATGATCGCGGGATGCGCCCTTATTGAGGCCCTCACGATCTACGCCCTCGTGCTCTCCTTCTCGCTTTTGGGAAAGATACAATAACGGGCGATGGAACTGCTTAAGTCTTTAAGCGCAAGCGAGATCGTCGCGCAGATAGTAAGCTTCCTCATATTGCTTACTTTCCTGCGGATCTTTGCCTGGAAAAAACTCCTGAAGATGCTTGACGACAGGCGCGAACGCATCGCTTCTGAATTCAAGAGGATCGATGATGCCCAGTCCGAGGTGGCAAAACTGAAGGCGGACTATGAGAACAAGCTCTCGGGCATCGAGACCGAAGCCCGTGCCAAGATACAGGAGGCGATAACCGAGGGCAAGAAGATCTCCCAGGAGATACGTGAGGACGCGCGGCAGGAAGCGCGTACCATCCTCGATAAGGCGCAGGAGAACATAGAGCTGGAGATCTCAAAGGCCAAACAGGAGCTCAAGCAGAAGGTCGTCGAACTTACCCTTGGGACCACTGAAAAACTTCTCAGGGAGAAGATAACGGACGATAAGGACCGGAAGCTCGCCTCGGACTTCCTTGAGGAGCTTGGAAAGGTAAAATGAGCGACCGAAGGGTTGCCAAGAGGTATGCCGAAGGGTTCCTGGCTTTCGCGAAGGATACCATAGGCGCCAAGAACGGCCTCGAGGAACTCATCCGCCTCGGCGAGATACTGGAAAAGAGCCCTGATCTGTTAAAGTTCCTCAAGAACCCGGAGATAAGCTACTCCCAAAAGGCCGAATTCATCGAAAAAACCTTCAAGGGCCTGTTCTCTGAGGAGACGCGTGAGTTCATCAAGCTCGTGGTCGAAAAACACCGCAGCGAAGAGGCCGCCGATATAGCCCAGGAAGCAAGGGAATTATACTACACGGAGATGGGCATAGAGAGGGCCGTCATAAGGAGCGCCAGGCCCCTCTCCCCTGAATTATTGAACATCATAAAGGACAGGCTGGAAGAGAAATCGGGAAAGAAACTTGAGGTCGAGACCGACGTAGACCCTGACCTGATAGGAGGCATACAGGCCATAGTCGGGCACGTGGTCATTGACGGTTCGATCAAAAGAAAGATATCTGAATTGAGGGAGCATCTGATGGAAATAAAGGTGGATTGACATGGCACTCAGACCGGAAGAAGTCACTTCAGTAATAAAGAACGAGCTGGAAAAATTCAAGTCCAAGATGAAGATGGAGTCCGTAGGGACCATCTTGCAGGTTGGGGACGGCATAGCGCGCGTCTACGGCCTGGATGACGTAATGGCAGGAGAGCTTGTAGAACTGCCGGGCGGGATAATGGGCCTTGTCCTTAATCTCGAGGAAGAGAGCGTGGGTATCGTCATCTTCGGTTCGGACGAGAACATAAAGGACGGCGACATCGTCAAGAGGACCGGGAAGATAGCCCAGATCCCGGTAGGAAAAGCTCTCGTCGGCAGGGTTGTGGACGCCCTCGGAAATCCCGTTGACGAAAAAGGTCCTATCGTTACCGACAAGTTCAGGACTATCGAGAGCCATTCACCCAATGTAATACAAAGGCAGCCGGTCAAGGAACCGCTCCAGACCGGGATCAAGGCCATAGATTCCATGATACCCATAGGCCGCGGGCAAAGGGAATTGGTCATCGGCGACAGGCAGACAGGCAAGACCGCGATCGCCATAGATACCATCATAAACCAGAAAGGCAAGGATGTTTTTTGCATATACGTGGCTATAGGACAGAAACTTTCCACTATAGTCTCCGTTACCGAGACTTTAGCCAAATACGGTGCCATGGAATACACCACAATAGTCAGCGCCCCGGCCGAATCCCCTGCCCCCTTACAGTACCTGGCCCCTTATGCCGGATGCGCCATAGGCGAAGAGTTCATGTATAACGGCAAACATGCCCTTGTAGTATACGATGACCTTTCCAAGCACGCACAGGCGTACAGGCAGTTATCCCTTCTGTTAAGGCGTCCGCCTGGGCGCGAAGCTTATCCCGGGGACATCTTTTACCTGCATTCAAGGCTTCTCGAGCGGGCGGCAAAATTGTCAGACGCCCTAGGCGGCGGGTCCCTTACCGCTCTCCCGTTCATCGAGACCCAGGCCGGAGATATAACGAGTTATATACCTACAAATGTCATCTCTATTACCGACGGCCAGATATACCTTGAAACGGACCTTTTTTACGGCGGCATCAGGCCGGCCATAAACGTAGGACTCTCCGTGTCGCGCGTAGGCGGAAAAGCGCAGACAAGGGCCATGAAAAGCGTGGCCGGTAAGCTCAGGCTTGACTTGGCCCAATTCAGGGAGCTTGCCGCTTTTGCCCAGTTCGGTTCCGAACTCGATAAAGTCACCCAGGCACAGCTTACCCGCGGTGAGAAGATGACGGAAATACTCAAGCAGGGGCAGTTCAATCCCCTCCCCCTCTCCAAGCAGGTCATGATCATATACGCAGGCACCAAGGGTTACCTTGACGATATGCCTACCGGCCGGATAAGGGAATTTGAGGAGGGGCTCTATAGATTTATGGAGGATAAATATCCCGATATAGAGCACGAGATATCTACGAAGAAAGAGCTGGATGCCGCCGTATCGGAAAAACTCGATAAAGCGGTGCTGGAATTCAAGAGGCAGTTCACTCAGCAGGCTTAAACCACGGAATAGGATGATACAGTCCTTACGACAGATAAAGACCAGGATCAGGAGCGTTGAAAGCACTAAGAAGATAACGCGTGCCATGCAAATGGTCTCAACCGCGAAGTTCAAGCGCTCGGAATCTATGCTAAACGCCGGAAGGCCGTATTACCGGAAGCTGGATTCCATCCTGATAAAACTGTTATCGAGTTTAAGGATAGAGCAGCTTAGCAGGCATCCGCTCCTTAACGATAAGCGCGAAAAAAAGAACCTGGCCCTGTGCATGATCACTTCAGACAGCGGCCTCTGCAGCGTATATAACAATAATATAATACACCTTACCGAAAAACTGCTCAAGCAGCGCGGGAAGGACAAGGTAAAGATAGTGGCTGTAGGCAAAAAAGGATTTGTCTATTTCAGCAAGAGGGGCGCAAATATCGTGAAGAGCTACGTAGGCCTGCACGGACGGTATTCCCCCGATATCGCGGACACGATAGCGCAGGACCTTATCAGCATGTTCCTTAACGGTGAGGCTGATGAGATATACATCGCCCACAGCCATTTCGAGACGGCAACCAGATACAAGCCGGATATCAGGAAGTTCCTCAGCATCACTCCTCCCCACCCGGAGATGAGCGAGCAGGAATTCATCGCCGATCCGGACATCAACAGCATATTAAAGGACCTTATACCAAGGTACCTTTCGGTAAAAATGAGGCTGATCCTGCTTGACGCGTTCACTACCGAACATTCATCAAGGATGATAGCGATGCAGGCGGCAACCGATAATGCCGTAGAGCTCATAGACAGCCTGACATTGATGAGGAATAAGGCCAGACAGGCGTCGATAACTAATCAGGTCATAGAAGTAGCGACTTCCGCAGAAGCGCTGAAATGACACATACAAAATAACACTAACATCAATAAGGGGATTTCAATGGCAAAAGGAGAGATCATTCAGGTCATCGGGCCTAGCGTAGACATAAGGTTCCCCGAACACGAGCTGCCAAAAATACTTAACGCCATAAAGATACAGGACAAGGATAAGAATATCGATATGGTCCTGGAGGTGGCCCAGCATATCGGTAACAGCACGGTCAGGTGTGTCTCCCTCTCCTCGACCGACGGCCTGGTCCGCGGGATGACCGCGAGCGACACAGGTGCGCCCATCACCGTGCCTGTCGGGCACCAGACCCTCGGCAGGATCTTCAACCTCCTCGGGACCCCTATCGATAACAAAGGGGAACTGGCAGAACCTGACAAGAGATATTCGATACACCGCGACCCTCCTTCTTTCGAGGAACAACTTCCGGTATCATCCATGCTTGAGACCGGCCTTAAGGTCATCGACCTGCTGGCCCCGTATCCGAAAGGCGGGAAGATCGGGTTGTTCGGCGGCGCGGGTGTAGGTAAGACCGTTATCGTCATGGAACTTATACGCAACATCGCGACCGAACACGGCGGCATCTCGGTATTCGGCGGCGTAGGTGAAAGGACGAGGGAAGGAAACGACCTCTGGCTTGACTTGAACGAATCGGGCGTCGTCAAAAAAACGGCCCTTGTCTTCGGCCAGATGAACGAACCGCCGGGGGCAAGGCTTCGCGTCGGGCTTTCAGCCCTTACAATGGCTGAATATTTCCGCGATGAGGAAAGGATGAACGTCCTCCTCTTTATAGATAACATCTTCAGGTTCGTGCAGGCAGGCGCTGAGGTTTCCACTCTCCTCGGCCGTATGCCTTCAGCCGTAGGATACCAGCCTAACTTAGGCACCGAAATGGCCGAACTGCAGGAAAGGATCACTTCTACGAAACGCGGCTCTATCACTTCGGTACAGGCCATCTACGTGCCTGCCGATGACCTTACGGACCCCGCGCCGGCAACCACGTTCTCGCACCTTGACGCGACAACGGTCCTGTCCCGTAAGATCTCCGACCTCGGTATATATCCGGCGGTAGACCCGCTTGATTCGACGTCGAGGATACTCGACCCGATGATAGTTGGAGAAGAGCACTATAACACCGCCAGGAACATCCAGAAGATACTGCAGAGGTACAAAGACCTACAGGATATAATCGCCATACTTGGTATTGACGAGCTCTCAGAAGAAGATAAACTGCTGGTCGCGCGGGCCAGGAAGATACAGAAATTCTTCTCCCAGCCGTTTTTCGTCGCTGAAGCATATACCGGCCTTAAGGGTAAATACGTAAAGCTCGAGGACACCATAAAAGGGTTCAAGATGATAATGGAAGGCAAGCTTGACGACCTTCCTGAGCAGGCCTTCTTCATGGTAGGCAGCATAGAGGAGGCCATCGACAAAGGCGCCCAACTAAAGAAGGAAAGCGAAGAGGAATAATATGCCGGGGAAAGCCCTCAAGATAAGCATATCTACTCCGGAACGGACCTTGTTCAGCGGGGAGACCATTTCCCTCATTGCCCCGGGGAAATCAGGATATTTCGGGATCCTTGTAGACCATGCCCCGTTGATCGCTAACCTAGGCCCGGGAAAGATAATAATCAAGGGGGACGGAGCACGATCGACCGTTTTTGATAACAAGGGCACCGGTATCCTTGAGGTGCTAAGGAACGAGGTAAGCATGCTCGTTGACGACGCGACGGAGGCGAAATGAGCCATATTCTACAGTTGATCCTCGCATTAAGCGTGATCGTGGCGGCCGCAAAAATAGTGGGCAGTTTGAGCGCCGCCATAAAACAGCCCCCGGTATTCGGAGAAATACTTATCGGCCTGCTTCTAGGGCCAAGCTTGCTTAACCTTATGGGATGGCCGATATTCCAGCCTCACGGCATGGAAGCGGTGCCTCCGATAGCGGAGGTCATCCACGATATAGCCGAAATAGGCGTCATACTCCTTATGTTCATAGCCGGGCTTGAGACAGACCTTAAAGGCATACTGGCTGTAGGGAAAAACGCTTTCTGGGCCGCGGTGGGCGGTGTCGCGCTCCCGATGGGCGCAGGAACTTTATTTTCGGTACACATGGGCTTCCCTGTCCCGGAATCGATATTTATAGGCACTATACTCACTGCCACATCCGTATCAATAACCGCCCAGACGCTCCTGGAGATCGGCGCGGTCAAGACAAGGGAGGCTTCGGCTATACTCGGGGCCGCGGTTATCGATGACGTGATGGGTATCATTGTCCTCTCGCTGGTAGTCGCCTTTTCCACAAACCCGCCTGATATGACGGGGGCGCCGATGGACAGTATATGGCCCATAGCGCTCCTGATACTGCAGATAGCGGCCTTCTTCGTTATAGCTATACTCATAGGGGCAAAGTTTTTCGATAAAGTACTCGACTACGCGGTCAAGCTCACTTCCTCCCATGCCTTGTTCGCGATGACCATAGTCATCTGTTTCCTGTACGCCTGGGGGGCTGAATATTTCGGCAAGGTAGCCGCAATAACCGGTTCTTACCTCTGCGGCGTAATGTTGACCAGGTCAAAACATTTCGAGAAGATAGAACATTCGGCCAAGATATTCGCCTATCCCCTGTTCGTTCCTGTCTTCCTTGTGGACATAGGGCTGCGCGCTAACGCGCGTGAACTGGGCGGAGATATCCCGTTCGTAATAGGGATAATCCTGATAGCGATCATTACCAAGGTCATAGGATGCATGGCGGGAGCCCGGGCCACCGGTTTCAATACGCAGGAATCGTTCAGGGTAGGTATCGGGATGATCTCAAGGGGAGAGGTCGGTTTAATAGTAGCCGGCTACGGCCTGGGGCATTCTATAATACAAAAGGATATTTTTTCGGCCATGGTAATAATGGTGCTTGCGACTACCCTTGTTACTCCTCCGCTGCTCAGGATGGCTTTCCCGAAAAAGAAATTGCTGGAGCTGTAGGGTTATTTCCTGCTGCCCGGCTTCACTATGGGTTCGCCCCTCCTGCAAAGAGGGCACTTATCGGGATGGTATGTTTTTATTGAGAGTTTCGCGAGGGCCTTGAAAGGCGCCTTGAACCTTGCCTTCCCGCACGACCTGTCTATTATGGCGCCTACACCGACTACCTTGGCTCCGCGATCTTCGGCAAGTGCGATAACTTCCCTGGCGGAACCGCCGGTGGTAGTGACATCTTCAATTACAACAACCCTGTCCTTCGGGCTGAGGCTGAAACCGCGCCTCAGGGTCATCTTGCCTTCCTCCCTCTCGGCGAATATCCCTTTAATCCCCAGGGCACGCGCTACTTCATAAGCGGCGGTTATGCCTCCGATCGCAGGGCCTATCACAACGGTTGCTTTTTTATTCCTGAATTTATCGGCTAACGCGCGACATAGCTTAGCGGACAATTTTGTATCGGCAAGCACAAGCGCGCATTGCATGTAATATTCGCTGTGCAAACCGCTGGACAGCTTGAAATGTCCTTTATGCAGCGCGCTATTATCCCGGAATATCCCTATGACAGTTCTGCCGTTCAACTTTCCATCTCCTTTATTATACCGGCCGCGGCGGCGGGCGGGTCCTTGGCCTCTATTATTGGCCTGCCTACAACGATATAATCAGCCCCGGCCTTTACGGCCTCGCCGGGCGTCATCGTCCTTTTCTGGTCGTTCTTTCCTGCACCTGCGGGACGGATACCCGGGGTCACGACAATAAAATCATTTCCGAGCTCCTTCCTGATAACGGATATCTCGTTCGGGGAAGCGACAACTCCGTCCAATCCCGCTTGCCTGGAAAGCCTTGCCAGTGAAACAACTTCCCGCTCAATATCCACGCAGATGCCTATTTGTTTCACGGAAACGGCATCCATGCTTGTAAGTATAGTGACCCCGAGAAGGATGGGCTTATTCCCTGCGCCCGCAGCCGCTTCAGCCGCGCGCGATGCCATATCCCGTCCTCCGAGCAAGTGAACATTCAACATGAATACGCCGAGCCCGCACGCAGACTTTACGGCATGCGCTACAGTATTAGGTATATCGTGGAATTTAAGGTCGAGGAATACCCTTCCCCCGTTATCACAAACCATCTTTACCGCATCGGGACCGTACATGGTAAACAGACCCATTCCGATCTTGAAGGTCCTCGCATGAGAAGACAAGGCTTTTACTATGGCTTCGGCTTCTTTAAGGGTTTGTGTATCGAGCGCGATAATAAGCTTGTCAGAGGTTTTTATGTTCTCAGACATCCCGTTATTTCCTTTATTTTCCTTATCTTCTTACTGCGCATATACTTACCGATACCGTCAACTATCTCGACGGCAATCCCCGGATCCACGAAATTCGCCGTGCCAACCTGGATCGCAGAAGCGCCGGCTATAATGAACTCAAGCGCGTCCTCATAGCCCATTATCCCGCCCATACCTATAACCGGGATCTTCACCCTCTTCGCAGTCTCCCATACCATCCTAAGCGCTATCGGTTTTATGGCAGGGCCGCTTAATCCGCCGGTAATATTCCCGAGTACCGGAGCGCACGCCTCGATATCGACCGCCATCGCCGAAAAAGTGTTAACAAGCGATACGGCATCCGCTCCTGCTTCTTCTACAGCGGCCGCTATACCGGCGATATCTCCGGTATTCGGCGATAACTTCACTATTATCGGCTTGCCCGTGGACCTCTTGACCGCCTTTGTCACGTCCGAAGCCAGGATGGGATCTCTTGAGAACTCCATGCCGCCTTTTACGTTAGGGCACGATACATTAACCTCTATGGCATCTATCCTCTTGTGCCTGTCCAGCCTGGACGCCACCGCGGAATAATCCTCAAAGCTGTGCCCCGCTATGGATACCACGACAGCCGCCCTGACTTTATTGAGAAAAGGCAGCTTGTTTTTTATGAACGCGTCCACCCCGTCGTTCTGTATGCCGATCGCATTAAGTACGCCCGAGGGGGTCTCGATAATCCTTGGAGGCGGGTTTCCATCCCTGGGTTTAAGAGTAATGGATTTGGTGACTATGGCGCCTATGCCGTCCAGATCCGAGATGTCCTTATACTCCTCGCCTGAGCCGAAAGTCCCGGAAGCCGCCATTACGGGATTTCGAAGCTCAAGCCTTCCTATCCTGACCTTCATGTCTGGTTTCAACATATTATCTCTTTCAGGTCGAATACCGGACCGTCCTTGCAAACCAGTTTATACCCGTTCCTTGTCCTGATAGCGCACCCCAGACACGCGCCTACGCCGCAAGCGATATTCTCTTCGAAAGACGCATAGGCTTGCAAACCGCGCTTTTTTGATACCCGGCCCACCGCCTTTATCATTGGCCCGGGCCCGCAGGCATAAAGAATCGGTACAAAAACCCTTTTTATGGCGAGGAACTCATCAAGGACGTCCGTCGCAAAACATTTTTTGCCGCAGCTGCCGTCATCCGTAGCAACCATGGTCTTGAGCCCCAGGCGTTCAAAATGTTCCCTGCATAACAGGGCGCTCTTGCTGCGGGCGCCGATTATCACCGAGATGTTCTTTTTCCTGTCCTTTGACAGTTCTTCAGCGAGCGCAGCGAGCGGAGCGACGCCTATGCCGCCTGCAATTATAACAAAATCCTTTTTACCTGCAGGTACGCTGAAACCGTTCCCGAGAGGACCCAGTATATCGACAGTATCGTCGGGCCTCATTCCGGAAAGAGCCCTTGTCCCCCCGCCGACAACTTCATAAAGTATCTCGAAACCGGACCCGCATATCCGATGAAAACCGAAAGGCCTTCTCAGTAAAGGTTCGGTAGACCGTGAACACCTTATGGTCAGGAACTGCCCCGGCTTAGCTGCCCTCGCCACTGACGGGCAATCTACGGACATAAGGTAATATCCGGGCTTGACCTCTTTATTGGATACTATCCTGCCTTTCTTGTGCTGCATATCAGCTCCTCGCCCCGCGGGCCAGTTCATTATGCCAATCCCTGAGGGACCTGACCTCCGGCCCGTGTTTTTGCAGGGCGGCTATGCCTTTAACAGCCGCGTCCGCCCCCGGTATTGTCGTAACGCACGGGATCCCCAAGGCAACCGCAAGTGACCTGATCTTTATCTCGTCCTCTCTCGGTTTCTTGCCCGAAGGAGTGTTGATTATCAGCGCTATTTCTCCCTTTCTCATGTGGTCGAGTATGTTGGGATCGCCCTCGCTTATCCTGTGGATAGCTTGCGCCTCTATAGCGTTCTTCTTCAGTTCCGCGGCGGTCCCTTTGGTCGCGATTATCTCGAAACCCAGCCCGCACAATTTCTTCACGATCGGGCTTATCTTCGCCTTATGCCTGTCCTGGACGCTGACAAACGCCTTGCCTTTCGTCGGCAGGGCGCTATTCGCGGCCATCTGCGATTTTACAAAAGCTCTCTCGAAGTCCACGTCTATACCCATTACCTCTCCGGTAGACCTCATCTCAGGACCGAGTATTATGTCTATCCCCGGGAACTTCACGAACGGGAAGACCGACTCCTTGACTGAAACCTGCGGCGGTTTTACCTCTCTGGTAAAATTGAGGTCTTTCAATTTCATACCGGACATTACTTTCGCGGCAAGCTTGGCGAGAGGTACCCCGATCGCCTTGCTGACGAACGGTATAGTCCTTGAGGCCCTTGGATTGACCTCAAGTATATACACTTTCCCGTCCTTTACCGCGTATTGCACGTTCATGAGCCCGACAACATTCAGCTCCTTCGCCAGGGCGTGTGTGGCCTGCCTGATCTCGTCTATTATCTTTTCTGTAAGTGTATGGGGAGGCAGCACCATCGCGGCGTCGCCGGAATGCACACCCGCTTCTTCTATGTGCTCCATGATTCCGCCGATGACGAAAGTCTCTCCGTCCCCTATCATGTCGACATCCACCTCGATGGCATCATCGAGGAATTTGTCTATCAACACCGGGAATTCCGGGGAGGCCTTGACCGCGTGGGTCATGTAATATTCAAGGGAATCGTCGTCGTATACTATCTCCATAGCACGGCCGCCCAGGACATACGAGGGTCTTACGAGAACCGGATATCCTATCTTACCGGCGGCTTCCTTGGCCGCTTCGACCGTAAAAGCCGTCCCGTTAACCGGCTGCCTTAGTTTCAGCTTCTCCACAAGGACCTTGAACTTTTCCCTGTTCTCGGCGATATCTATGGCCTCGGGCGTGGTCCCGATGATCTTAAGGCCCGCCTTCTCCAGGGCTACCGACAGGTTAAGGGGAGTTTGCCCTCCGAACTGGACTATCACACCGTCCGGTTTTTCCTTGTCCGCTATGTTTAGGACATCCTCTATCGTAAGGGGCTCGAAATACAGCTTGTCTGATGTATCATAATCAGTGGAGACCGTCTCGGGGTTAGAATTGACCATTATCGTCTCGTAACCTATCTCCTTAAGGGCGAACGAGGCGTGAACGCAGCAGTAGTCGAACTCGATACCCTGGCCTATCCTGTTAGGTCCGCCGCCGAGTATCATTATCTTCTTTTTGTCTGAAAGTCTTATCTCGTCCTCCTGCTCGTAAGTCGAGTAGAAGTAAGGCGTGTAGGCCTCAAATTCGGCGGCACACGTATCGACAAGCTTATATACGGCAGATACGGCTTCTTTCTTCCTGGAATTCCTTACCTGGGCCTCGGTGGAACCTGTCAGGCAGGCTATTTGTTTATCCGAGAAGCCGTATTGTTTGGCTTTCAGCAGTATAGAGGGAGACAGGCCGGACCCCTTGATCTCGTCCTCTGTCTCGACGATCTGTTTTATGTTGCTCAGGAACCATCTGTCTATCCCCGTGAGCTCGAATATCCTGTCTATAGAAAAACCCTTCTTGATGGCATATCTTATATAGAACAGCCTGTCCTGGTTGGGCCTGGCCAGTTTCTGCGAGATCTCTTGCTCGAATCCCGGATCTTTCGACTTGGCTTCATACTCATCTTTAGGGTCAGCGCCCAAACCGAACCTGCCTATTTCAAGGGAGCGTATACCTTTCTGCAGCGCCTCCTTGAACGTGCGGCCGATAGCCATCGTCTCGCCGACGGATTTCATCTGGATGCTGAGTGTCGGGTCCGCTTTAGGGAACTTTTCGAACGCCCA
>CAZAEH010000031.1:0-2382 GCA_964484255.1 uncultured Planctomycetia bacterium | reverse complement strand
GAATCGCCCGTATGGATACCCATGGGGTCCAGGTTCTCTATCGAACAGATTATGACGACGTTGTCTTTGAGGTCACGCATGACCTCAAGCTCGTATTCTTTCCATCCGATAAGCGACTCTTCTATAAGGATCTCGCTTATCATACTGTAATTGAGGCCCCTCTGGGCTATCTGCTCGAACTCCTGTTCGTCCCTGGCCGTGCCGCCGCCCGTGCCTCCAAGCGTAAAAGAAGGCCTTATGACAAGAGGAAAACCTATTTCTTTCGCTATCTTCCTTGCCTGGGCCATATCATACGCCAGGCCGCTCTTGGGCAGGTCGAGGCCTATCTTTGCCATAGCTTCCTTGAACAGTTTCCTGTCCTCAGCTTTCTTTATCGCCTCTTCCTTGGCACCTATCATCTCTACGCCGAATTTCTTCAGTACGCCCATTTCATGCAGCTGGATGGCGCAATTAAGTCCCGTCTGGCCGCCTAAAGTGGGAAGCAGCGCATCCGGCTTTTCCTTCTCTATTATCTTGGCTATTATCTCGGGGGTTATCGGCTCTATATATGTCACGTCCGCGGTATCCGGGTCCGTCATTATGGTGGCCGGGTTTGAATTTACCAGCACCACTTCAAACCCTTCTTCCCGCAGCGCCTTGCAGGCCTGTGTGCCCGAATAATCGAACTCGCAGGCCTGGCCTATTACTATCGGGCCGGAACCTATAATAAGTATCTTGTGTATGTCTGTCCTTTTAGGCATTCTTCCTTTCCTGCATAAGTTTAGCGAACCTGTCGAACAGGTATTGCGCGTCGTGGGGCCCGGGGCACGCCTCCGGATGGTACTGGACCGAGAAGACCGGGAGCTTCCTGTGTTCCATGCCTTCTACGGTCTTGTCGTATAAATTGACGTGCGTAAGAACCATGTCTTTGTCCGGGATGGAATCTATATCGACCGCGAAACCGTGGTTTTGCGAAGTAATGTCCACTTTACGCGTCCTCAGGTCCATCACGGGATGGTTGCCGCCATGATGGCCGAATTTCAGCTTATAGGTCTTCCCGCCGAATGCCAGGCCGAGTATCTGGTGGCCAAGGCATATGCCGAATATCGGGAGCTTGTCCTTGAGGGACTTGACAGCCTTTATGTGGCACGGGACGCTTTCCGGGTCCCCAGGCCCGTTAGAGAGGAAGAGCCCGTCAGGCTTTATGCCCATTATGTCCTCGGCCGTCGCGGAAGCGGGGAATACCTTTACTTTGCATCCTATCCTGCTAAGGTTCCTAAGGATGTTCAGTTTCATGCCGCAGTCGATCGCTGCAACGATATACTTCGGGTCACCCTTAAGGCCGGTCGTCCAATCGAAAGGCTTGGCGCATGTCACCTCCCTGACAAGGTCCCTTCCTATAAGGCCCGGGGAGGCCTTTACCTTCCCCAGCAGGGATCCCTCATCATCATCCTCGGTCGATATGACACATTTCATGGCGCCCTGCGTCCTGAGCTTCCTGGTTATGGCTCTGGTGTCTACGCCTTGGATGCCAACGACACCGTGTTTACGCATATATTCATCGAGCGTCCCTTTCTTGCGGTAGTTCGACGCTATGCTGCTGAGCTCCTTGACGACAAAACCCTCGGCCCAGGGCCTGCCGGACTCTACATCCTCATCGTTAACGCCATAGTTGCCTATCAAGGGATATGTCATGGTGACTACCTGGCCCTTATATGAAGGGTCGGTAAGTATCTCCTGGTATCCGGTAATAGAAGTATTAAAGACCAGTTCTCCGAAGGCCTCCCCGCAGGCCCCGAACGACTGCCCTTTATAAACGCTCCCGTCTTCCAGGACCAAATAAGCTTTCATTATCCTCCTAAAACAGCGTCATCTGTTCTTCGCCGGGTTTTTTCCCGCCGAAGATGTTAATCTTGCCGTACTCACCGTCATATCCTGCAAGTATCTCCAATTCGCCTTTTCTTACTTTCATTATTCCCTCGGCTATCCTCTCCGGGAGTTGTGACCTTAAGTCCGCCTCATCCATGCCGAGCAATATATTGAATTCTCCCTTGCACTTGTTCACAAAGGACATGTATTCCCTTTCAACGCCGAGTGTCTGCTCACCCGTCCCGTTGGCATTCGCGATGATCTGGCTGAGCGGAACGGCCCTCTTAAAAGGTATCGAACCCTCCGGCACGAACCCTTCCGGCCTGTCGGCGAGGTCCTCTATCCTGTGCATTACCCCTATCGTTATCTTTTTCCCGCAAACCGGGCACAGGTTACGCCGCTTTATGGCTTCCTTGGGCGACAGCCTGGCGTTGCAGGCCCTGTGGCCGTCGTAATGGTATTTTCCCTCTTCGGGAAAAAACTCAACCGTATACTTGAACCTCTTGCTGTCCTTCTCTTTCAGCGCGGACGTTA
>CAZAEH010000030.1:0-16007 GCA_964484255.1 uncultured Planctomycetia bacterium | reverse complement strand
GGCCCGGTGCCTGCCGAAGACGTGCGGATGGCGGTTAAGCATCTTCGCCGCGGACGCTTTCAGGACATCATCTATGTCGAACGCCCCGCGTTCTTTTGCTATCTGCGCCTGGAATATTACCTGGAAAAGGAAATCCCCGAGCTCATCCTTTAATTTTTCCGTGTTCTTGGAATCGATGGCGTCACAGAGCTCATACGCTTCCTCTATTATATGCTTCTTCAGCGATGCGTGTGTTTGCGTCCTGTCCCACGGACACCCGTTCATGGCGCGCAGGCGCGCCATGATCTTTACCAGTTCATAAAAAGGTTTTTTGCTCATATGGACATGTCTTTCGGGTTAAGGTATACTGATTATAACATGAAATCCCCCATACTCAAAATCCTGGTCATGCTGGCAATGTTTACCGCGGTTTCCCGGGCTTGTGCCCTTACGGTCAAGGAAGACCCCGTGGCTGCGGCAACCTATAACCAGGTCGGGGTCGAGGCCTATAATAAAGGCGCTTATAAGTCCGCGATAGCATATTTCGAGCAGGCCCTCAGGCTTAATAGAGGAAACCTTACCGTCGAAAAGAACCTCGCCGAAGCTTATTCCAAGCAGGCCGAGTACGAGTACGAAAGAAGGGCTTTTGTTCCTGCGGCCGAATACGCGCAGTTGGCCCTCAGCCTGAACGGCAACGATACCGCCGCCCTTTATATCCTCGGAGACATAAGATACAACTCGGGGAACCTTGAAGGCGCCAAGGACCTTTGGACGAAACTGATCAAGATACAGCCCGATTTCATTTATGCCGACGACCTCAAGAAGAGAATGGAGAAGGCGGAGACTGAGATCCGGGTCGAGAAAGAATACCGCTCGCTGGGAATGGACCAATTCGATATAAGGTATGCCAAAGAAGGCGCCAGGACGGGCTATAATGTCCGTTATTACCTGCAGGAAGCATACCGCATATTGGGCCAGGAATTCGGCCTGATGCCGGATTACAGGATAACCGTTATCCTCTATAATAAGGAAGATTTTGAGGCGGTCCGCGATTGGAAGGTAAATGCCGGGGGTATTTATGACGGCAAGATACGCCTGCCTTTCGTGGGCGCCGGCTTCTCAAAGGAAGAATTGCGGGGCATAGTCTGGCATGAATATACGCACCTGCTGGTCACCGACATATCGCGGGGCAAGGCGCCTGACTGGCTTCAGGAAGGCCTGGCGTATTATGAGGGATATAAATATGCCGGTAAGGACCTCAGGATATTAAAGAATGCCGTCAGGAACGATATACTCATACCGTTCGGTAAGCTGGATTCGGTGCTGTCTTCCTCTTCCGATGAAGTTCAGTACATGCTTGCCGCACAGGAATCTTATTCGATGGCAAAATACCTGATGAAAAGATATAATAAGCACACCATAAGGGAAGTGCTGGTTCTGCTCGGGACGGGGATGACGTTCGAGCAGGCGGCAGAGAAGAGGCTTTACGTGACGCAAAAAGAACTCGAAAGGCGCTGGCTTAAGGAATTGATGGCAGGAGAACTTTACTGATATGGACGGGGAAAAGAGATTCAGGTCGGGGTTTGTTGCGATAGTCGGAAGGCCTAACGTAGGTAAATCTACGGTCCTCAACCGGCTGGTAGGGGAGAAGGTGGCCATAGTTACCGAGAAGCCGGAGACTACGCGTGACAGGATCCAGGGCATACTGACCACGCAAGAGGCCCAGGTTGTATTTGTGGATACTCCCGGGATACACAAGCCGAAGAACCTGCTCGGCAAGCGCATAACCAAGGCCGCCAAGGATTGCCTGCTGGATGTCGACCTCGTGATAGCCATTATAGACGTGACGCGGGGTATTACCGATGAGGACAAGCTTATCTTCGGTCTCATAAAAGATTCCGCAAAGCCGTCCATTCTACTTATAAACAAAGTGGACCTTCGCAGCAAGTCACTTGTCCTTCCGTTGATAGAAGAGGCTTCCGGCCTGCACGGTTTCAAGGAGATAATACCTGTCTCGGCCGTCAACGGCGATAACATGGACGTGCTCCTGCGCAAGACGATAGCATGCCTGCCGGAGGGCAGGAAATATTTTCCTGATGACCAGTTCACCGACAAGACTGAGCGCTTCCTGGCGGGCGAGACCGTAAGGGAGAAAGCGCTTGAATTGACCCACGAGGAGGTTCCCCATTCCCTGGCGGTCCTCGTCGAGGAGTTCGCCGAAAGGCCCAAGAAAGTTACCTATATACGGGCCACGATTTATGTAGAGAGGCATTCCCAGAAGAAGATAATAGTAGGGCATAAGGGGCAGGCACTGAAAAAGATCGGGGAAGCCGCGCGCAAGGACCTCCAAAGGTTATTGGGCCGGCACGTCTACCTTGAATTGTGGGTAAAAGTGTACGAGAACTGGCGCAAAGACCCGCAGGCCCTCAAGATGCTCGGTTACGCTTAAAAGGGAAAAATGGACCGATACAAAATACCGGCGGCATTATTCATACTTATCGCCATAACCTTTATTTCATTATACCCCTGCCTCTGTAACGGGTTCACTCTTTGGGATGACAACCGGTTCGTTGCCGAGAACAAGCTGGTCCGCGACATCTCCTTCCGGAACATCAGGGCCATGTTCACTTCCGCCGTGTGCGAGAACTACGCCCCGCTTGCCATACTTTCATACGCCGTTGAATACCGTATTGCGGGTATGGATGATCCGTTCATCTACCATGCCGATAACTTGATCCTGCACCTGGCGAATTGCCTGCTCGTCTTCTGGTTCATATACCTGATCAGCGGGAGCGCCGCAGTCTCCTTTATTACCGCGCTGCTTTTCGGCATACATCCCATGCATGTAGAGTCGGTCGCGTGGATATCCGAGAGGAGGGATGTCCTGTATTCATTCTTCTTCATGCTGTCGTTAATTTATTACGTCTATTACCTCAGGGGCAGGAGGAGGGTTGCTGCTTATTCGGTATCGCTTGCAATGTTCATCCTGTCAATGCTCTCAAAGACGATGGCCGTCACTATGCCGGCGCTGCTGTTTTTAACGGATTATTTTTTGCGCAGGAAATTCGACAGGAAAGCTGTCCTCGATAAAGTGCCCTTCATCGCCGCGGCATTATTGTTCGGCCTGTCCGGATATTTTGCCCAACAGGGTTCCGGCAGGGTAATACACATCGACCACGGGTTATTCAACAATGCGGCATTCGCTGTTTACGGTTTCGTTTTTTACCTGAAGAAACTTATCTTTCCTTACGGGCTCTCGGCATTCTATCCGTATCCCGGGGATGTCCAATCCGCGGTCAGGTGCATACTTTTGTATTCGTTGCCGGTGTTAACGGCAGTGTGCGCCGCCGTAGCCATGTCGCTTAGGTATACCAGGAAAGCGGCCTTCGGGTTCGCGTTCTTTATCGTGGCCCTGTTGCCGGTAATAAAGATCATCCCTCTCGGCCGGGCGGCTGCCGCCGACAGGTATGTCTACATCGCTTATATAGGGTTGTTTTATATCATGGCGGAAGCGGCCTGCCGGCTCTGCCGCTCGAAAAATGCGGCTGTGAAGACGGTTGCCGCCATATTGACCGCAGTGTCTGTATGCGCGCTGTGCGCGCTTTCATCGCAGAGGTGCCGCGTATGGAAGGACAGCATATCACTTTGGACCGATGCCATAAAGAATTACCCGAGCGTTGAGGCGTATCTCGGCCGCGGCGTCGCTTACGCGAACGCGGGAAATCCGGAAGCGGCCCTTGAAGATTATAATAATGCGGTCCGGATCGAGCCGTCCTACGTGGATATTTACAAGAATAAAGGCAACCTCTATATGGAGACCGGGGACAAGGAGAAAGCCCTTGAGGAATATGAAAAGGCCGCGAGAATCAACCCGCAATACGGCGACATATTTACCAACAGGGGGAACGTCTATCTTTCATCCGGCCGGGTTGATAAGGCGATCGAGGATTATTCGACCGCGATAAAACTTAGCCCGGGTTCTTACAGGCCGTACTATAATCGAGGCATAGTATACATAAAGACGGGGCAGATTGATAAGGCGATCGCGGACTTTACAGAAGCGATAAAACTTAACCCGGAATGCGCGGAAGCGTACGGGAACCGCGGCGCGTGCTTCGGTAATATGGGCAGGGAAGAAGAAGCATTGCGTGATTTCAGGGCGGCCCTCAAGATAGACCCTGAGTATCTTCCCGCCAGGGATAACATGGAACGCATGCTTAAAAATCGCACCTGCGGGCCTTGAAATTCCGTCGATATATGGCATACTTTAATTGACCGAAAGGGGCAGTCCGGCCGGCGGTCGGACTTGACGCTGGATCCGAAAATCCCAAAGCGGATCCACCCCCATCAGGGCCGAAAGGGCGTGACGCAAAACCCCGGGCCTAAACCGAGGCCATTCCAGGTGGCACGGCAGGGCGGCGAGGTTACCGAAACCGGAGAAAAGGTCAAAGGCGTAGGTTGCCTCCCTTTGTCGGTCGATGCAGGATTTCCGGTTGCAGCAGAAGCAGAAGGTTCAAAATGGCAGGCGCCATTGCGCTTGCCATTTTGTTTTCCAGCCTATATAATAAAAGAGATGAGCCCTGCCAATGTTAATAATTTAGATAAAGCTGCGGTCATAAGGAAAATACCGCTGTTCTCCGACCTGCCACAGGCCGCGCAGAAACTCATTGAGGAGCGCTGCTACCTGGTTGAGTACAGGAGAGACCACCTTCTTTACCGCGAGGGTACCCCCGCGGATTCATTTTATTGCATGGTTTCGGGCCGGGCAAAAGTGTTTGTCAGGACCCCGTCGGGAGAGGAGAGGACCCTTATATACCTGCATAGGGGCGATTATGTCGGGATAGTCTCCCTTCTTACCAATGAGCCCCATTCGGCCTCCGTCAGGATCATGAATGATTCACTGGTCCTGCGCATAGACAAGAAGGATTTTGATCTATTGCTAAGCGACATTCCGCAGCTTGCCGTCAAGCTCAGCGAGTCGCTTTCCAGGCGCCTGAAGAAGAAAGAGTCCAAGGCCAAGGCGGTCTTCGAATCGACGATAATATCGGTTTACGGCATGGCGAAGAAAGCCGGCAGGACGATGTATTCTGCGAACCTGGCCATCGCCCTGGCCTATGAAACGCGCAAGAAGGTCATTTTGATAGATATGGGCCCCTCCGGAGAAGAATGCGCCTCAATGCTTCATATGGACGGGAAGCCGCAGTGTATCGCCCTTGGTTCCGGGATACTAAATTATGATGACGTAAGGCCAAAGGTCGTCAAGTATGAGCCGGGCGGCATACACCTGCTAAGCATTTCCTGCGCTCCGTCGGCGAACATAGAGGCGTCCGAAGCGATCTCCCTTTTGAGCTCAATAGCGTCGGAATTCAATTACATAGTCGTTGATATGCCGTCGGAGATTGATAGATCCGTTTATGCCGTGCTTACCCAATCCGACCTTATACACGTGGTTACGGATTCCGGTGAGCATAACCTGAAGGCGACGGGGAAGATCATCAACGAATTGAAGAAGACGGTCAAGGACCCGGATAAGGTCATAAGGACCATAATAAACGAATTCGTTATGACAAAGAGCTTCGAAGAGGAGGTAAAACTTTTGGGCCATAAGGCATACGCGACCTTGCCTGATCTCGGTTTTCTCGCCGGGATGATGGCGGCAGGCCTGCCTCCGGTGCTTGCAGTGCCCGAATGCCTCTATTCAAGGTCGGTCAGGAGGATAGCCAGGGAGATAGGCAGGATACTCGTCGGCCTTTCGCTTGGCTCGGGGGCGGCGCTTGGGCTTGTCCATATCGGCGTCCTTAAGGTGCTGGAAGAGGAGAAGATCCCGGTGGATTTCGTGGCAGGCAGTTCCATCGGGGCGGTCATCGGGGCGTTCTGGACTTCCGGGATGGATGCCTTAGAGATAGAGAAGGTCGCTTTGAGGTTCAAGAAAAAGAAAACGCTGTTTTCTCTGGCCGATTTTTCGCTCATGCCGCTGCAAGGTTTCCTCAACGGCAACGGCATCAGGCGTTTATTCAGGGAGTACCTGGGCAACAAGACCTTCCACGATACGCGCATACCGTTCAAGATAGTCGCCAACACTCTCCGTTCGCGGGAGAACATAATCATTGACCAGGGCAGCCTTGTCGACGCTTTGCGCGCGACCTGCTCGATCCCGGCGCTGATAAAACCGGTAAGGTACGGGGACGATTTCTTTATAGACGGCGGGACGCTGGACCCGGTCCCGATAGATATCCTGGTGAAGGGCGGCGCAAGCAAGATAATAGCCGTCAACTGCCTCCCGAGCCAGGAAGAGATGCGCAAGATATTCACAGAGTTCGAGGAGAGGCGGCGCAAGGAAGAGGCCAGGCTCGCGAAGGGCTCCGCCTTTGCGCGGATGAAGTATAATTTCAATAACTGGGCCCGCCGGACATTCGCGCCCAACGTTTTCGACGTCATGATGAACACTTCGCTGGCTATGCAGTATGTCCTGGCTGAAGCGTCGTCCCGCAACGCGGATTGCGTGATCCATCCGATACTGTCGAACACGGTCTGGTTCGAGCTCTACAAGGCCGAAGAACTCATAAAACGCGGGGAGGAAGAGACGCGGAAGATGCTTCCCCAGATAAAAGCCCTGATAGAAGAATAAGCGTATTTGACAGCCCTCCGGCATGGGGGCTATAATCAATGTAAACAGGAGACCACATAATGGCAAGCGGTGAAAAATTTGATTGTATAGTCGTAGGAGCGGGCCCCGCCGGTACGACATGCGCTTATGCCCTCGCGAAAGCGGGGTTGAGCGTAGTACTTCTTGAGCGCGGGGAGAAACCCGGGTCCAAGAACGTGATGGGAGGGATACTTTATTCCACGATACTTAACAAGGTGATACCTAACTTCTGGGAGGAGGCGCCAGTTGAGAGGAGGATAGTGCAGAAGAAGTTCTCGGTGCTTTCCGATGATTCCGAGCTCCAGCTTGCCATGAGGTTCGAGGATTTCAGCAAGCCCCCCTATAACAATACTTTTTCTGTCCTGCGCGGGAAATTTGATGCGTGGTACGCCTCGAAGGCCGAGGAGGCCGGGGTCATGATACTTAACGAGGCGGTTGTCGATAAGGTCATAGTCGAGAACGGTAAGGCCGTCGGCGTGAAGACCCGCCTTGAGGACGGGGACCTTTTCGCGGACACAGTAGTGATAGCCGAAGGCGTCACTTCCTTGCTGGCGCAGGGCCTGGGGCTCAGGGAAAAGCATGTCCCCGAGCATATGGTCACATGCTGCAAAGAGGTCATCGAACTGCCGAAGGAGACGATAGAACAAAGGTTCAACATTGACGGTGACGAAGGTGCCTCTCTGGAGTATTTCGGGGGTTCGGTTAAAGGCCTTGTAGGATCAGCTTTTATATACACGAACAAGGATACGGTATCCATAGGCATCGGAGTATCCACAAACGACCTCAAGAACAACAAGCTTACCCCTAATGACATAATAGAGTCTTTCAAGGAGCACCCGTCGATAAGGCGCTATATAAAGGGAGGGAAACTTCTCGAATATTCTGCGCACATGATACCGGAATTCGGCTACGACCACCTCCCTAAACTGACTATGGACGGGCTCATTATAGCCGGCGATGCGGCGGGTTTCGTTAACATGAACCCTCTCTACCATGAGGGGTCGAACCTGGCGATGGCCTCGGGTCTTGCAGCGGCCGAGACGATAATAGAAGCCAAGAAGAACAATGATTTTTCGGAGAAAGGCCTTGCCGGATACCGCAAGCGCCTGGAGAGCTCTTTTGTCCTCAAGGACCTGAAGAGATATAAGGGTATCTCTAACTTCGCGTTGAAACATCCCGAATTTTTCAAGGAATACCCGGAACTGATCATAGAGCTGGCGCAGGATTTCTTCACCGTTTCAGAGACGCCCAAAGGCCAGTCCAGGATGAACGTCATAAAGAAGGGCCTGAAGAGGGTCAACCTGCTCAAGCTCGCAATAGGGATGAATCGCGCGCGCAAAGTGATGTTCTAAGAGAGATTTGATGCGTGAAGACACTATTCCTTTGATGTTCTTCGCGAGGGCGGACAGGTACGGCAGCAGGTGCGCCCTCAGGTATAAACGCGACGGCAGGTACCGCGATATAAGCTGGTCGGAATTCGAGGACAGGGTAAAAGACCTCGCTTTCGGGCTTATCGCCCTGGGCCTCAGACCCGGCGAAAAGGTCGCCCTGCTTTCCGAGAACAGGCCGGAATGGGCTTTCTCAGACCTTGCCGTCCTTTCATCGGGCTGCGTCGACGTCCCTATCTACCCTACCGATGTTCCGTCCCAGATGGCCCATATAATCTCGGATTCAGGTTCAGCCATGGCCATAGTTTCGACCGCCGAACAACTCGAAAAAGTGCTCTCCGTAAGGAAGGATATCCCTTCGCTCAGGAAGATAATAATGATAGACCCCCCGAAGAGCTTGCTGGGCGCCGATACTATCTCTTTGGAAGAGGTCATGAAGACCGGGGCGGCGAAGGCTTCCGAAGTCCGCATGGAATTCGAATCGCGCCTCAGGTCGACCGGCAAGGACGACCTGGCCTCCATAATATATACTTCAGGCACGACCGGTCCGGCAAAAGGCGTTTGCCTTACGCACGGCAATTTCCTTTCCAACTGCAGGGTGTCGGTCGACGTGCTCCCTTTTGACGAGAAAGACGTTTGCCTCTCTTTCCTGCCGTTATCGCATGTATTCGAAAGGATGGCCAGTTATTATTTCACGCTGCTCATCGGCGGGACGATCGCTTATGCCGCAAACATGGAATCGGTGGCCTCGGACCTTAAAGAGATCAGGCCCACTTACATGTGCGCTCCCCCGAGGTTCTATGAGAAACTTTACGCGGGGATAATGGAAAAAGCCTCCATGAAAAAACCGGGTGAGAAGAAAGCCCTTGAAAAGGCGTTCGATGCGGCCAAAAGATACTCCGGCGCCGTTCTTAATAAGCTGGATATAAGCCCGGCCCTTTGGCTCGAGTACAATATCGCCAGGATATGCGTATTCTCTAAGATAAAGGACGCGGTCGGCGGAAGGATCAAATTCTTCATTTCGGGCGGCGCCCCGCTCTCGAGGGAGCTTGCCGAGTTTTTCTTCTCGGTCGGGATATTTATATTCGAGGGCTACGGCCTTACCGAGACCTCACCCGTAGTGACGGTCAATACATTCAAGGCCTTAAGGTTCGGCTCCGTAGGAAAACCTTTGAAGGATGTGGAGGTCAGGATATCCTCCGACGGCGAGATACTGGTAAAAGGCCCGACGGTAATGAAGAGGTACTATAATAACGAAAAAGCCACTGCCGAAGCAATAGACGGCGAGGGTTGGTTCCATACCGGGGACGTGGGGCATTTCGACGGCGACGGGTTCCTCTATATAACAGACCGGAAGAAGGACATCATAATAACCGCCGGCGGGAAGAACATAGCCCCCCTTAACATCGAGAACATTATAAAGAGCGATTCATACATACAGGAGGTCGTGATCCACGGCGACAGGCGGCCTTACCTTACCGCGATAGTAGTCCCGGATTTCAACGCACTGAAAGGGCTCGCGATAAGGCTGGGGATACCTTACCTGAAACCGGAAGAACTGGCGTCCCACCCGCGTGTCGAGGAATTCATCAAGGGCAGGATAGAGGAAAAGCAGAAGGACCTGCCAAGTTATGAGAGGATAAAGAGATTCAAGATATTGGACAGGCCATTGAAGATAGAGGAGGGCGAGATGACCCCGTCCCTCAAGGTAAAGCGCAAGGTTGTTGCGGAGAAATATAAGGAAGTTTTTGACGAGTTGTACAGGAGCTGAGGGCAGGATTTGAGATTCGAAGGGTCTTTCAAGAACAAAGACGCCCAGAACATAGCATACAAGGCGTTCATCCCGGCGGACCCGAAGTCGGTACTTGTGATGGCGCACGGGCTCGGGGAGAATTTCCTTAAGTACGCGTATTTCGGCGAACGGCTTTACGGCGCGGGTGTCGCGGCTTTTCTTTATGACCAACGGGGCCACGGCAGGTCCCAGGGCAGGCGGGTTTTCGCGGCCGATTTCGATGATCTTGTCTCGGACCTCAGGCAGATGGTCGAGATAGCCAAGGTCGAGACACTGTGCGAAGATGTATTTGTAGCGGGCCTTAGTATGGGCGGCCTGCTGGCGCTCGATTATTCGATAAAATACGGCGATACGATAAGAGGTGTTATCTGCAGCGCTCCCGCCGTTAAGCTTAAAAGCCCTCCCGGAGGAATAGAATACGGGGCCGCGCGGTTTATTGCGGCCTTGTTCCCTTGGCTGACGACCCCGAACAGGATACCTTACGAGTGGCTTACGCATGATGCTGCGCTTATAGAAGAGACAAAAGCGGACAAGAATTCCCAGAATGTCATATCGTTCGGGCTCTTTGTCCGGATGATGGAAGCCATGAAGTTCGTGTCTGATAACGCCGGAGGGATCAGTGTCCCGGTATTGTTCCTCCAGGGCGCCGATGACAAGGTGGTCGACGCCGGCGGCGTCAGGGAACTTTTCGAGAAAATACCGTCCTCCGACAAAGAACTGAAGATCTATGACGGGTTGTATCACGAGCTTCTTAGGGAGACGTACAGGGAAGAGATAGCGGATTACATCCTGGGCTGGATACAAAAAAGAACGGGGGAGAGAGGATAGAGATGCTCAAGAAGATCAGGGTAATAGCGGTTATCGCGGCCGCGGTCATCATAGCGGCGGTGCTTTACAGGCCTTTGAGGATATTCTCGTTCCATATCCTCGAACCGAAGTTCATCGTGCCGGTGGCCACTACCGAGGCGAAGATACGCAGCGACTGTTACGGCGACGGGACCTTCGGGGCGAAACGCCGAGGCGGGCGGCTCCACTTGGGCGTGGACCTTACGGCGCCGGTAGGCACGCCGGTCTATGCGGCAAAATCCGGCAATGCCGTGTCAAAGCACAGCAGGGGCATGGGGAATTTTGTGGTCATCAACCACATAGACGGTTCAAGGACGGTATACGGACACCTCTCGAAGTCTTTTGTGGATCCCAGGGGGGAGAAAGTAAAAAGGGGAGATATAATCGGGGAAGTGGGCAAGACCGGCAATGCCTGGAACCCGTGCATGGTGGCGCATCTGCATTTCGAGATATGGATAGACGAACAGCCGGTAGACCCTATGGCGGGGTATATGCAGATAAAATGATGAGAAAAGCCCTCGCGGCCCTATGCGTAGCAGCCGTTTCATCCTGCGTTTTTGCTCAGCAGGCCGATGATTATGCCAGGCAGCGCGGCATGATGGTGGATTCGCAGGTGATCTCGCGCGGGATAAAGGATGAAAGAATAACCGGCGCGATAGGCGCCGTCAAAAGGCATAAGTTCGTTCCCGAAGGTATGAGGGAATATGCCTATGACGATATATCTCTCCCCATCGGAGAGGACGAGGCGATACCGCCGGCATATTTTGTCGCGCTGGTCGCCAGGATGGCGGACTTAAAGGCCCGTGACAAGGTCCTTGTTATCGGGGTCGAAGGCGGTTACCAGGCGGCTGTATTCTCCATGCTCGCGGGACAGGTCTACTGCGTGGAACCGTCGGCGGAACTGGCGCTCCTGGCGGACGAAAGGTTAAAGGCGATGGGCGTCAGGAACGTATATATTAAGTCCGGCCAGGCACAGGCCGGTTGGCTGGAACGCGCGCCGTTCGAAGCCATAGTTATAACCAACCAGATGGATTACGCGCCCCGCCAGATAATAGAGCAGTTGATGATGAACGGGAAGCTTGTCATGCCGTTGAGGGAATATGCAGGGAAGAAACTTATAGTGTTGACCAAACTCCCGGATAAGAACGGGAAGGGGTACCGGCTGTCCGGGGCGTTCGTGGGCCCGTTCGCAGGAGAAAAACCCGTCGATTTTAACAAACAGGCCGATACGCGCCCCGAAGGGAAGAAATGGACTTCCGGGAAAGACGGCAAATGGATGAAGAAGAGTAAATGAAAAAACTGTTGGTTATCTTTATGCTGGCTGCCTCATCATCCGCCTTCGCGCAGTCCGGAGTAACGGACCCTGCGGCGTTCTATGATTATACCAAGGGTGTTCCTGCCTGCGACCTCGAGATAAAAGAGAGCACTTCGGAATACACGCATTTTTCTTTCAATTACCCGTCATGTTTTTCCACGTGCTATCCCGACAACATGGTCTACATGGATTTTTATGAGCCCAAAGGCGTTGCCAAGTACCCTGCTTTGGTATTCCTCAGCCATATAGCCGGAGGTATACCGGAGATAGAGGGCGAGTTCTGCCGCGATCTCGCCTCGAGCGGGATAGGAGTGCTGCTGGTCCAGACAGCTTACCAGAAGAATTACAGCTTCGGCAGGAAATGGCTGGCCGAGAACCTCAAGAAGAACGGCGAAGATGCTATAGTCCAGCTCTTCAGGCAGATAGTCATAGAGGCCCGCCGGGGGATAGACTGGCTCGAGACAAGGCCGAGGGTGGATTCGCAGAAGATAGGCGCCATGGGAATAAGCCTTGGCGGCATCGCCGTGCCCGTCCTCGCCGGGGTCGATGACCGGGTAAAGTCCATGGTCATACTGCTCGGCGGCGGCGGTATGGGTGATATAATCTGGAACGGTTTCGCGACCAAGCTCTTCAAGGAACGGCTCGAGGAAGAGGGCATAGCGTCGGCGGGGGAACTCCAGAACAAGGTCTGGATGATAGACCCGGTCAATTTTGCCGACAGGCTGAAAGGCCGTCCAGTCATGATGATAAACGCGCGCTTCGATACGAGCATACCCCACGCCAATACCATCGAGCTCTGGAGGGCCCTGGGTAAGCCGCGGTTGATATGGATACCTACCGGGCATTTTGTCTCTTTCTTCGAGATGGGATATGTGAAGATGAAGACTTTCCAGTTCTTCTACGCCGAGTTCATAGACAGGGACAAGGCAAATGACATAGGCCTGGCTTATTATCCTGACGTCCCGATAGAATCGTTCAGGATATATACGCGCGCGATGCTACCGAGCAAGGTCGCGTATAATATGGACGGGGATTTCGGCGGAGGCCACAAGGACGCCACTATGGGCATAGTCGTGAAAAACCTTTTCGGAGGCGATTATCTCGGCGGCAGCGAGATCTCCGCGCGCGAGTCCAGGGACGGACGATACAAGATGGAAGGCTTCGGAGGGGACATAATATTCGGCAAGAAACTTACCGAGAACACCCACGGCTTCATGAAATATACATACGAGACGGCGAAGGTCTATAATGTCGCCGAATGGGCGCCTGAGGATTTCAAGAGGCATATGGGCCGGAGCGGAGTATCGACACTCACATTCACTCTCGAGAGGAATACGTTTGACGACTCCCTTTATCCTGTAGACGGTTCGTATTACCGCGGGAGCCTTGACGTCTCATCCAAGGCCTTAGGAGGCGATTATAATTTTATAAGGGCAACGGGCGAGGGGAGATGGTATATCTCCACCCCATACCCGAAGATAACGCTGGTGCTCAGGGGTAAGGGCGGCTGGGAAGGCGAATACGGGGATTCATCGGACGTCCCGTTCTTCGAGAGGTTCACGCTCGGAGGCGACGATTCCGTCAGGGGATACAAGTCGAGGTCTCTCGGGCCGCGCGACGAGAATAACCTGCCGCTATGGGGCAACGTCATGCTCCTCGGTAACGTTGAGACAAGGTTCCCCATATACAAATGGTTCAACGGCGCCTTATTCTATGATGTCGGAGGCAGCTGGGAGCATATCAATAAGGTAAAGCTTCCCAAGGACCTGCAGAATTCCGTCGGCGCCGGCATAAGGGTAAGGACGAAATGGTTCGTAATGCGCTGCGATTACGCCTATCCGCTCAACAAGAATGAGGAAGAGCGCATAGGCCGGTTCCATGTCGCGGCGGGGCTGCCTTTCTGATGAAAGTTACCATACCGGGTTTCGACAGGCTTGCCGTGGTCTACGGGATATCCGACAGGCATACGGCCCACGGGGAATTTCTCAAAGGCCTGGGAATAGACAGGGCGAAGATCGCCAGGTTACAGCAGGTCCACGCGGGAAAGACGGTCAGGATATACGCGAAGACCGACCTCTCGCGCGAGATAGAGGGCGCGGACGCATCCATCACCGATGCCGCCGGCATAGCGCTCTCAGTGAGGACGGCCGATTGCCTCCCGGTGCTGTTCTATGACCCGGAGAACGAGGCGATAGGCGCCGCGCACGCCGGATGGCGCAGCACGAAAGAGCGGATATGCCCGGGCGTCGTGGGGATGATGAAGACCGCTTTCGGGACGGACCCTTCGAAACTGATAGCGGGTTTTGGTCCGGCCCTGAGGCAGTGCTGTTACGAGGTAAACAGCGAATTTTTGGTGCATTTTCCCGGCTCTGTTGTTAAAATGGCGCATAAACACTATTTTGACATAGTCGGCGAGAATGCCGGGCAGCTCATAAGCGCCGGCGTCAGTTCCATGAACATATACGACTGCGGGATATGCACTTCATGCATGAACGGAGACTTCTTCTCTTACAGGAAGGAGAAGGACGCCGCCGGGCGCATGCTTACGGTTATAATGCTAAAATAAGGAGAGGCAGGATATGAAGATAGGCGTAATGTCCGATTCCCACGATAACGTCCCGATGGTAAAGAAAGCCGTGGATGTATTCACCGCCGAAGGATGCAGCCTTGTGGTGCACGCGGGAGATTATTGCGCGCCGTTCGCGATAACTCCGCTCGAGAAGCTCAAGTGCAAGTGGCTCGGGGTCTTCGGGAACAACGACGGCGACAAGAAAGCGCTCTCGATGAAATCCAACGGGATGATAGTAGAACACCCTTACCGCTATGACCTCTCCAATATAAGGATGATAGTGACGCACGAGATAGAGGACGTAAAGGACCTCATGGGCATGATACAGAGGCAGGAGGTCCACCTGCTTATACACGGGCACACCCATAAGACGGATATAAAGAAGGTGGAAACGTGCTTAGTCGTCAATCCCGGAGAGACCGGAGGATGGACGACGGGACGGTCCACAGTAGCGATTGTAGACCTCGATACCATGACGGCCAAAGAGATAGAGCTTAAGTGAAACGCATCCTTCTTACCAACGACGACGGGATACACTCGGACGGCATACTGGCCCTGAGCAGGAGACTGGGCAAGTTCGCCGAGGTGACCGTTGTCGCCCCCGACGCGGAACGCTCCGCGCAAGGGCATGCCATAACGCTTTCCGTTCCGCTGCGTGTTTATGAGACCAGGAGGGAAGGGTCGTTCTTCGGTTATGCCATCTCCGGGACGCCCGCGGACTGCGTGAAGATAGCGATGATGTCGATAATGAAGGACCGCAAGCCCGACCTTATAATTTCAGGCGTCAATCGCGGGCCGAACCTCGGGGTTAACGTCCTTTATTCAGGCACGGTCTCCGGCGCGACCGAGGGCGCCATACTCGGGGTGCCGTCTTTCGCGGTCTCGCTTAATTCTTTCAAGTGGGAAAATTACCGCGCCGCCGTGGATTTCGCGGCGAAACTCGCGAAGACGATGCTTGACGGCAAACTTCCCGCCGGCACGCTGCTCAATGTCAATGTCCCGGCGCTGCCGGGTTCCAGGATAAAGGGAGTGAAGGTAACAAGGCAGGGGATTTCGACGTTCTATAAAGAGGATTACGACAGGAGGGTCGACCCTAACGGGCGCGGATATTACTGGCTTTGCAGTTATAAGGCGGCTGTCTCAGGGGACGAAATGGTGGACGCGGTAGCGGTGCGCGACGGATATATCTCAATAACGCCGCTGCATTACGACATGACCGATTACAAGGACCTGGAAAAACTTTCAGATGCGGGGAAAGGGCTCTTTAAGTAATTACAGGAAGTTGAAGGCGCTGGCTTTTGAGTACGGGGCCGCGTTGTTCGGCGTGGCGGACACGGTCCCGGTAAAGGACAGTTTTTGCATTGAACCCTCCTCGGTATGCGAAGGCCTGGACCGCGGCATATCGATAGGGGTGCGTTTGTCGGAGAGGGTGGTCGGGACCATTACCGATGCCCCGACCAGGATATACGCTT
>CAZAEH010000029.1:0-16130 GCA_964484255.1 uncultured Planctomycetia bacterium | reverse complement strand
ATGACGGCACCAACACCCTCTATTACCACGACTCTAACCTAGGTAACCTCAACCAGGCAACCGACTCAACAGGAGCCGTCATCCAGACCTACGACTACGACGCCTTCGGCTCCATAACATCTCAGTCGGGCGCCCTTACAGCCAAATACGCCTACAAGACCAAGGAATACTCCCCCGAGACGGGATTAGTCTTCTTCGGGGCACGCTATTACAACCCCCTGATAGGGAGGTTCATAACTAAAGACCCCCTTGGGCAGATAGACGGATCCAACCTCTATCTCTACTGCAATAATGACCCGGTCAATAAGTATGATTCATTAGGACTAACAATAATAGTAATTGGGAACAAAAAAGATTACGATGAAGCGATTAAATATCTACAATGTGATGCAGTGATGCTAAACGACGAAGACAACGACAGCTATGGCCCTTCTACCAACATAATTATGTGGGATCCGTATAGTGCCCTCAAATTAACAAACGGGGGAACGCAAAGCCCTGCGCTTGGGTTGGGGCATGAAATGGATCATGCAAATGCTAATTTCTTTCAAAGAATAGTTGGCGCAATCCCTTGGCCAAAATATAATTATTTAGAGGAAAGGCGTGTAATTAAAGGTTCTGAAACTCATGCAGCAAATACATTAGGTGAAGGGAAAAGAAAAGATCATTCTGGCGACACTTATCATGTTCCAACCCCAACCTCGAGGTAAAAATGAAGAAAATAATAGTATTAATGAGTGCTATAATATTTTTGTCAACAATAACAATTCAGGCAAAGGACGATTCAATGGATAACAATGATCAAATTCAATCAAAGATAAGTTCCATCATTGCAAAGTTGAATAACAATGAAATTGGTAAAGTCGAAATTATAGTTATTCCTGCAAGATTATTGACAAGAACGAGGATTACGCCGGAAATGATGGAAAAGCAATATGTTTACAAATTGACCATAAAAGATATAAGGAGCGCGAGTTGCCGGAATAAATTTTATGAAACATTTGCATCATTATCAGCGCAGAAATCATCAAGAACGCCTGATATTCGATTGGGTGTGATATTTTATAACATTAACAATGAGCGTCTAGATGCTATTTATTTTGACAAATCGGGCAATAATGGTGTTGTTGGAAATGATGTTGTTATTTTAAAGGGAAATTTCTTTAAGTGGTTGACTAACGCTGTCCCGCTGTTGTCTTTTTGATGAACTATACTATGAGTTACAAGTAGTAATAAATTAAATACATCTACGACGGCCTCACCCCGCTCATTGAAAGGGATACCTCGGATAACACCCTGGCAGCCTACACGAAGCTCCCATCTGCCCCCGGAGGCATAGGAGGCAACTTTACGTATTGCGAATTGGATTGACAAATTGTAAAATAAAGTATATACTTAGATCATGATAAAGCGAACAATTTCTGAGAAAATCCTTCACTACGCGCGCCAATATCCGGTCATTACTATTACCGGGCCGCGCCAATCAGGTAAGACGACCCTTTGCAGGGCCTTGTTCCCAAAGAAGAAGTATCTTTCTTTGGAGAGCATAGATACCCGCAATTACGCAAAGAATGATCCGAGGTCTTTCCTTGCCGAATGCCATAAGGGTGGCGCTATCATTGACGAAATTCAGCGCGTTCCGGAACTGGTATCGTATATCCAGGAGATAGCAGACACAAAGGATAAACCCGGACATTTTATCCTGACCGGAAGCCAAAATTTTCATCTCTTGAATACGGTGAGCCAAAGCCTTGCCGGGAGGACTGCTTTGGCGGTGCTTTTGCCGTTTTCATACACTGAAATTTATTCCAACAAGGTAAAGCCCATAGACAAGGTTCTTTTTACCGGTTTTTATCCCCGGATCCATGATAAGAAGCTCGATCCTACCGAGGCGCTTTCATTTTATGTAAGCACATACCTTGAGCGGGACATCCGCGCGCTCGTTAACGTAAAGGATCTTGCGAAATTCGAGAAATTCGTCAAGTTATGCGCGGGCAGAGTGGCACAGATAGTGAATTTATCGAGTCTGGCCAACGATTGCGGTATTAATCATAACACGGCTAAAAGCTGGTTGAGCGTGCTGGAGGCAAGCTATATCATATTCTTTGTACGCCCGCATCATGCCAATTTCGGCAAGAGACTGATCAAGGCACCTAAGCTGTATTTTACCGATTGCGGATTGGTTTCATATCTTTTGGATATACAAAATACCGGGCACATAAAACAACACCCGCTTAAAGGCGCGTTATTCGAGAATTTCGTTGTTGCCGAGCTCCTGAAGACCCGGACAAATCAAGGCAGGGATAGTAATATCTATTTTTTCCGTGACAATGTCGGTAATGAAGTTGACGCTCTCCTTGAGAATGGCGCATTGATTAAACCGATCGAGGTAAAACTGGGAAGCACGATAAACGAGGATTATTTCAAAGGACTGCGTTATTACAAGAAGCTAAATAAAAAGAATACGGGGAAACCGGCTTTGATATATGGCGGCGTCGAAGACCGGCATCGCCAGACAGCGGATGTTTTTAGTTACAGGAATGCAGGAAAGATTAACACGTAGTTGAGAGCTAAATAGATGGCCACGATAAAAAATACCGTTAAAATTACGTTATTGATGTTAATCACGGTGTTTAATATTGCAAATGCCGATGAACTGCATTTTAACGATGGCAGGATATTAACCGGGAAAATCCTCAGTCAGGAAGGAGAATCTGTTAAATTCTCCCTTGGGAGGACAGGAACGATCACTACTGAATTCAACAGATCCGAGATCAAAGATATAGTAATCAAGCCGTTGCCTCCGGAGGAACCAAAAAAGGAAATACCCGTTGTCGCTGAACAGAAAGATCAAAGCCAGCCTGTTGAAATGGCGCAGCCGAAAAAAGAAGTATCGTCTCCCGAACCGCCCAAGAAAATAGTAAAAAAAACTCCCGAACCGAAGATTATCAACGATCCCGCATACATCCTTTATATTCCCGGTGGTTTGAGCAATCAAAAGCGGTATCCGCTGGTAATTGCCCTGTCTCCGAGCGCCGATGCCCAGTCCATGATAGACGTATGGAAGCAAGCCGCGGATAAGCATAAATGGATGATCATGGCCTCGAAGAAGTTTCAAAATGGAGTGCCTGTGGATCCCATACTCGGTGAATTAGCCTCCGCGGTATCAAAGCTGTATGGTAAATACCCCGTTTCCAAGACTAAGGTGATCGCCTCTGGTTTTTCGGGAGGAGCTATGGGCTCCCACATGTTTGCTTGTAAATATCCAGATCTGATAAAAGCGGTAGTCGCGAATACGGGGATGATAAACGAGAATTATATTTCACAAAAGAGTAGATATCCCAGGAATAAACTGGCGGTATTTATAGCAAGCGCATCCGACTTTCGCTACAACGAAATGAAGCGCGACAGGAAATTCCTTGAAGATCTGGGATGGAAAACGAAGTGGACGGAATTCGGCGGCGGGCATATGATAGCCCCCGCCTCGAAGTACGAAGAAGCGGCCGCTTGGCTGGATGGGAACCTTTAAGGAGAAAAATGTCTGAGAAAGACAACATGCTAATAGGCGAGATGCTTATCGAGGAGGGGCTTATAACGCCGGAGCAGCTCGAACAGTGCCTGAGGGAGAAGAAAAAGTCCGGGAAATTTGTCTGTCAGATTATAACGGATATGGGTTTTTCCCCGGAAGAAAAAATTTTAAAGATCCTTTCCAGACAATTGCAGATCCCATACGTCAAAATCAAAGAAAAAAGGATAGATAAGTCCGTCCTTCAAAAAGTACCCGCCAAGTTTGCCATTCATTATAAGTTAATGCCGATAGATTTTAAAGATGAAGTCCTTTCCGTGGCAGTTACCGATCCGCTCGATGTCCATACGCTTGATGACGTAAGGCTTTTACTTGGGTGCGAGGTGTCCGCTTGCCTCGCCGGCGAGAAAGACATTCTCGAGTCGATAAAAAAATATTATGGCATAGGTGCCGATACTATAGAAAATATCATCGCCGGAGCCGAATTATCGGAAAGACAGGCTGTTCTCTCTTCGGGAGGGGATGGTACCGAGGAACTTGCCGATGACGCCTCTATAATTAAGTTTGTTAACCAGATCATACAACAGGCATACTACGATAGGGCGACCGACATACACATAGAGCCGTATGAAGACGAGCTAAAGGTCAGGTACAGGATAGACGGAGTTCTTTACGACGCGGCAATACCTCCGACGATCAAATACTTCCAGTCAGCGATAATATCGAGAATAAAGATAATGTCAAATCTCAACATTGCCGAACACCGTCTTCCGCAAGACGGCAGGATGAAAATAAAGGTTGGGCAGGAGGATCTTGACCTCAGAGTGTCCATACTTCCGACCCCGTTTGGCGAAAGTGTCGGGATAAGGCTTCTTATAACAAAGATGCTTTATAGTCTCGAGGAACTCGGCCTGTCGCCGTTCGATCTGAATATACTCAACGAAATCATAAAGAAACCGCACGGGATAATACTTGTCACAGGCCCGACCGGGTCCGGGAAGAGTACGACACTTTACGCGTGCCTTTCCAAGATAAACAACCACGAATCAAAAATACTTACCATAGAGGACCCGATAGAATATCATCTTAAAGGGATAACCCAGATAAATGTTCATCCCAAGATCGGTCTTACGTTCGCGAATGGCCTGCGTTCAATGCTCAGGCACGATCCCGACGTTATGATGGTGGGAGAGATCAGGGATATAGAGACAGCGGAAATCGCCATAAGGATAGCCCTCACCGGACATTTGGTGTTTTCGACACTGCACACGAACGATGCCGCCGGAGCCATGACGCGTCTTCTTGATATGGGGATAGAGCCATACCTGGTCGCTTCGTCCGTAGAGTGCGTTATAGCGCAAAGGCTTGTCAGGCTTATTTGTCCGAAGTGCAAACGGCCCATTGATGAAAAGCGGGCCGTTTTGGGTAAATTGGGAATAAAGGAAATACCGAAAGATGCAGGTATTTTTGAAGGTAAAGGTTGCGAAGCGTGCAAATATACCGGATACCGAGGGAGGACCGCGATATATGAGTTTTTTGTACTTAACGAGGAGATACGTCAAATGGCCCTGGATAGATGTCCCTCGGATCAGATAAGAAATAAGGCTGTAAAATTTGGAATGAAAACATTACGTGATGACGGTATAGATAAAGTTTTTAGGGGCCTGACAACCGTTGATGAAGTTGTCAGGGTCACCCCGAAAGAAAATCTGGATATTTAATGGCAAAATTCGCGTACAAGGCGAAGAGGGGTGCAAAAGATATAGTAGAAGGACGAATGGAAGCCGACAATGAAAAAATTGTCGTTTCCCGGCTGTCTCAAATGGGTATGTATCCTATAAAGATCGATGCGGAAAACAGTTCCGTATCGATCGTGAGGCGGCTTCCATTTTCCGGCAGGGTAGGCACCAAAGATATGGCTGTTTTTACTCATCAGTTTTCGGACCTGCTCGGTTCCGGACTTACATTAATGAGCGCTTTAGGGATTCTCCGCGAACAAATGGAAAATAAGGTTCTCAAAACTGTACTTGAGGATGTGGAAGCAAAAGTCAGGGATGGGGTTCCGCTTTCCGAGGCATTTGCGGCCCATCCGAAGGTATTTTCCGGTTTTTTTGTGAGTATGGTTAATTCCGGTGAGGTTGGAGGAGTTCTTGAGGACGTGCTTAAGCGCCTATCAGCTTATTATGAAAAAGAAGATGATATTAAATCCAAAATACAATCCGCGATGGCTTACCCCTGCCTGGTTCTAGCCGTTGGCATAGGCACGGTTTTTGTCCTCCTTTCTTTTGTTATCCCGAAATTGACGGCTATATTTGATGAATTCGGCCAGGCTCTCCCGTTTCCCACAAGATTAATGATAGGCATAAGTGATTATTTTGCCCGATTTTGGTGGCTGATCTTATGCATATTGGTTGCGACTATCCTCGTGGTCACAAGAGTTGCTTCTTCGCGCCAGGGAAAATACCGTATAGATTTGTTTATCCTGAGCGTCCCGCTTTTCGGCATTTTTATCAAAAAAACGGAATTGAGCAGGATGACTAAATCCTTATCGGTTTTGCTCGACAACGGTGTCCCCATCTTGCGTTCGATAGAAGTAGTTTCAGCGACTTCCGCAAATGAAGTCTTGAGGCGTGAATTTGAGATGATAGGCTCAAAGATAAAGGATGGCGCGTCTTTTTCCTCCGCGATAAAGGATAACGCGCAGTTCCCGGTTTTTATCAAAAATATGATATCGGTCGGGGAAGAAAGCGGGAATCTGGAAGGAGCGCTTAACCGCATAGGGGATTCTTACGAGCATGATGCCGATAGGGCGGTAAAGATTATGACTTCTTTGATAGAGCCGCTCATGATATTAGCGATGGGCGCTGTGGTGGCTTTTATAGTGGTTGCGATGTTGCTGCCGATATTTCAGCTTAATCTTATGGTCAAATAAAAAGGAGATAAATATGAGAAGAAGGGGTTTTACGTTTGTGGAAATATTACTGGTTGTTGTGATCATCGGGATCCTCGCGTCAATGGTCCTCCCGAGATTTGCGGGGAGGTCGGAACAGGCAAGGCAGCAGGTAGCGCTCTCCGATATTAATTCCAGCATTTCAACTGCGCTGGATATGTATGAAATGGATATAGGGGTCTACCCGGATAAGCTAGATGCTTTAATGGAAAAGCCGGGGGATTCAAAGAATTGGAACGGCCCGTATCTTAAGAAAAAGCCCGTAGACCCGTGGGGGCGTGAATACATCTATAAACCTAGTTCCGATAAGAAGGATTATGAGCTTATCTCTTACGGGAGGGATGGGGCCTCCGGCGGAGGGGACGATGTTTCTAATAAACAGGATTTGTCCGGGCAGGATTAATGGCCGCTGTTTCGCGAAAAAACAGCGGTGGTTTTACATTATTGGAGCTTGTCTTCGTTCTTTTTATTTTCGCTATATTATTTTCTGCCGCGATACCCAGGATGAATAGCGCGATCGATTCGATCGGGACACAAAATTTTTTGTCAGATCTCTTTTCTTTCTCCAGGTATGCAAGGGCAAAATCTGTCAGTTCATCTTTTCAGTATAGAATAAAGTTGGATTTAAGCGAAAAGAGGATGCTGCTCGAAACTAAGACGTCCGAAAGATGGCAGGTTGAGCGAATGCGCCGAATCCCTAAGAAGCTGCGGATTGAACCGGTAAATGGTGAAGAATCAATATTGTTTTATCCTGATGGTTCGTGCAGCGATTTCTCCGCAAGAGCAGGAAGCGGGGTATCTCGGTATCGCATAACGACGGATCCTTCGTGTGGAGTTGTCAATGTCACTCAAGACCCATAAGGACGGATATCTGATGCTGGAAGTTATTGCCAGTATAGCGGTTGTGGCTATAGGTCTGGCGATTATATTGAGGTCTTTTTCGTATTCTATGAGAGCGGCGAAGATATCCCAGGAGTATTTTGAGGCCATGAGTATTGCCGAAAAGGAACTTTGTTCAATGGAAATAGAAGAAAACCTTAAAAGCGGACTGCAGGTATCGGAAACCTCCCATAAGATAGAAGGTAAGCCGTATTTACTCCGATCGGAGGTAAAACATCTTGGAGATGAAAATAGCAATCTTAATGAGGTCCTGGTCCTGATCAGCTGGGAGAATAAGGAGCGCAATGAGAATTTTGAAATTGACACTTATTTAAGCAATAGGTGAAACAAATTACGAAAATTCACTCACGTTCCGCTTTTACTTTTATCGAGCTAATGATCGCTTCGGCGATATTTGTTATGCTTGCCGCGGCAATCTATCTCTCTTTCAGCGTCGGTGTGCGTTCGTGGAGGAAGATCGAAGACAGTTGTGTTGTTAGGCAGGAAGCCCGTCATGTGCTTACGTTGGTGTCCCGTGAATTAAGATGTGCCTCCAGGTCTACTCTTATAGCTTTTGACGGAGACGAGCATTCCGTTTCTTTTTGCAGTTCTTTAGGTGATATTTCATGTATAAAATACGAGTATAATAAAAGAACCGGCGTTATTGAACGTATTCGCAGAACTTACACCCAGTATGTCTCCGGCGAAGATGGTAAAGTTTCCACAATAGCAGAAGGCGTATCGGGGCTGGAATTTTTGTATTCTTATAATAATGACGGTGATATCGAATGGCGTGATGCGTGGAGATCGATCGATGGGGAAATGCCGTTTGGAGTCTGTATCAAATTGTCTTTGAAGCCTCGCGGTTTTGCGGCGGGTTTGGAATTGTCGAAAATAGTGATTATCCCTACCGGAATCTTAAGGGAGGGCGGCGAGTGAATTCGAGCAGGAATAAAGGCGCGGTACTGATAATCACCTTGTGGATATTGGCTGTCTTGGCTATACTTTCTATAGGAATAGGCGGGAGAATGGCGCTTGAGTTAAAATTAACGGGTCTGAACCGTAACAACACGCAAGCGTTTTATGCTTCAAAGGCAGGAGTGAAGAAAGCGATTGATGTGATTTGCAGGCAGGGCGGAGGGGAAAAAGCCGGAAATTTTTCGTTAAGTTATTCGGAACCTGAAAATAACGTGTTCTATTTTATTAGAGATGAAAAATCCAAGCTGAATATTAACAACGCTTCTAATAAATCGATAGGCAGATTGATCGCTTATCTCGACGGTACCGAAGATGCATCCGATGACGTGGTATTAAATATCATGAAATGGCGGGACCTAAACGGAAAATATAACGCTATTGAAGAACTTAAGCTGGTTAATGGGATAGACTCCCGTCTTTTTAATTTGATAAGAGACCATATAACCGTATATCCCGCATCCGACGCTTCTAAGGTCAATGTTAATACTGCCGGCGCGGCCGTGCTGTATGCTTTGGGTTTTGACGAGTCCGATGCCTTGGATATTATAGATGTCCGTACGGGAGAAGACGGCGTCAAAGGCACCGATGACGATCTTGAATTTAACGATGTTTTATTTTTTGACTATTTGAGCAAGCTGCCGGAAGAAAACAGGCAATTAGTCGGCTATAGTTCAGACTGTTTCAGGGTGATCTCGATTGGGTACTCGGCGGATAAGGGCGCGAGCGAAAAGATAACGGCGGTTGTTTTTGAAAAAAATATATTATTCTGGAATGAGGGGCAAAATGGCGGTTTTTAGGAAACATTCGAAAATCGTACTTGAAATACGCGGCAGACGCTTAAAGATATTACGTTCTTTTGAGGGGCAATCCGTAATATCTAAACAGGACATGCTCAGTTTGGAAATCCCCGCGGAAACCCCTCAAGACGCGGGAAGAAAGATTAAAACTTTTTTGAATAGCAACGGCATTAAACCTGATGAAACGATCTTGGTTATACCGCGGCAGAATGTTACCACGAAAATATTGAATTTACCGTCACGCGATCCGGTTGAATTGGGGGAGATGGCGGTCCTTCAGGCTATCAGGCAGATCCCGTATTCTAAAGAAGATATCATATCCGGTGTGGTTCCTATTGAAACCGCTCCCGACGGATTTACGAAGGTTATGCATGTGATATGCCACAAGGATATGGTTGAGCGTCCTGTTGAAATTATAAAAGGGGCCGGCCTTGTTTTATCTGAAGTAACATTGAGCTCATGCGGATTGTTCAACCGGTTTGCCGGAAGCCGGTCTTCGGTTATTCTGATAGATTGCGATGAAGATAATACCGAGGTAGTCGCAATACATGACGGGAAATTCGTTTATTCCAGAGGGTTTACCTTTGGTTTTAAAGAGCAGGGTTATTCAGAGGAAAAACTGGGAAACGAACTGCGCAAAACACTGCTTGCGCTTGGGAAAGATATCCCGGGCTTTAAACCCGAACTGGCTGTTTTTACCGGGGTCACATCAGGGATAACGGATTTCGTCAGAGCTTTTTCAGAGGGGACAGGCATTAAGACGGAAGTTTCAGACGAGGGAGATGGTTCCTTGTCTTTCTCTGCTTTGATGGGGGCGGTTCACGGACCGTGCCGGGTAGATTTGATGTCCGATGAAATAAGGAATGTCCGCAAGACCAAAGCCGGGAATAGGGAAAAAGTCATTTCCGCTGTATTGGCGATATCGATAATAGCAGTTCTTTCGTTATTGCTGAACGGAAGGATTAAACGCGAAGAAGCAATGTTATTATCCGTTCAGGATAGGCTGAAAGAAATCGGCCCTGTTGCGGAGAAGCTCGAAAGAATGAAGACGGCTGTGGATATCAAGGATATGCAATCAGACAAGAATAAGATCGCGCTTGATGCCCTTGGTGAAATTTACAGGATAACCCCGCAATCTGTCAGTATCAATGTTTATAAATTCGACGGTAAGAGTATTGAGATAAAAGGCAGCGCTAAGGTATTATCTGAGGTGTTCAAGTATGTAAAATCTATTGAGGATTCAAAAATCTTTCAGAACGCCAAAGTCGAATATGCGACAAAGAGGAGGGCCGGAGACCGGGAATGCGTAGACTACGGGATTTCCTGCTCTATCGATAACAATACAGGAATCGCGAAACAATGAACATTCTCAATATGACGAAACGCGAAAAGATGTTATTTTATCTTACCATTTCCGTTGTTATTATATGGGGAGGACAAAAGTATCTCGTACAGCCTATGCTGGACTCAAAAGCGGTTCTTGATGATAAGTATGTGTTTTCAATTGCCAAACTTGAGAAATACCAGAGATTGGTCGACAAAGAAGATATAATCAAAAACAAATTCAACAAGATCGCTTCAAATGCAGGGATTTCCGGGTCTAAAGACGAAGAGATCGCAAAGTTTCTTACGGAGATAGAATCTATCGCTGATTTATCCGGCGTCGCAATTTATGAAATTAAACCTGCTTCCGAAGATGAAACGGATATATATATTAAGCTGCGGTCTGATATGGAGATCGAGGGCGATATTTCGGGGATACTCAATTTCATAAGGAAGATCAAAAGTTCTGCGAGTATGATGGCCGCAGAAAATCTGACTCTTAGCGCAAAACAATCCGGTTCAAGCCTCATTAAATGCCGCATCTTGGTTTCTAAGATTATAATAAGGTAAAAGGGGCATATAGCTTGACGGAAGTATTTGTATTTATGTATACTTCTTATTATTGAGCGGGGGTTAATTAATAATAAATTGAGCTACTACAGAACTCTTAACCTTGAGAAGGAACCTTTTTCCACCAGTCCTGACCCGTCTTTTTTCTTCCATTCTCAATCTCATGATTCAGCTTTAAAACGTCTTGAAATAGCTATAAGGCTTAGGCGAGGTTTAAGTGTTATACTCGGGGATATCGGCACCGGGAAGACAACACTGCTTAGGACCTTGCTTCAGTCATTTAAAGATGACGAAAATTATGTTTTTCATATGATACTGGATCCTGCGTATAAAACCGAATTTCAATTTCTTCATTCGCTTTCAAAAATGTTCAATATTAATATAGAATCCGGATCTACGTTTGATCACAAGGAAGCGCTGGAAAAGTATCTTTTCCGAAAAGGGGTCGATGAAAATAAAACCATAGTACTATTGATAGATGAAGGGCAAAAGCTCAATGTAAACCAGCTTGAGCTGCTAAGGACGCTTCTGAATTACGAAACTAATGAGTGTAAACTGCTTCAACTTGTGATATTGTCTCAGATAGAGCTCTTACCTCGCATGAGAAGGATAAGAAATTTCATGGACAGGATAGCTCTCAAATACCTGATCAATCCCTTAGATGAATTGGAAACGAAACAGTTGATAGAATTCAGGCTTATAAAGGCCGGCTATTCCGGTCCGGAGCCTTTGTTCACCGATGAGGCGATAAAGATTATATTCGAAAGAACTCAAGGCTATCCAAGAAAGATCGCTATGCTATGCCACGATTGCATAGAGAGGCTTGTAATGGATGAAAATAAAATTGTCAGAGAAGATGTAGTAAGATCAATAATAGAGTGCGAGGTAGAATAATGCCGGAGGAGCGGGTGTCTCCCGAAGACAGGCTGCTAAAACTGATAAAAGGCGAATCTAAGCCCGCGCCTGCGGGGGACGCTTCTATCAAGGCTTATCGGATAACAAAAAGGAATATTGCTAAAAGATTGAATACGGTTTTGTTTATATTGCTGGCGGTTGCGATCATAGCGTTATTCGTTGATACTGTAATATTCAAGGGTGAAAATACTCATCATCCGGTAAAGGTTCGGCCAGCTGAGGAGCCCAATACGTCCGGCGAAACGGAGAAATTGTCCGGGCAAAATCCGGATATATCCTACGCGGAATCAAGGGATCTATTTGAACCTCAGGCAGCCTCATCACATAGCAGATCAGGCGAATCCTCATCCGATAAATTAAAAGATATCTCTTTGAGAGGGATAATAGCGGGAGATGACCCGCAGGCCGTCATCGAGGACTCTAAAAGTCAAAAGACATATTTCCTCAATAAGGGCCAGACAATGAATGGTATTACTGTAAGAGATATTTTATCTGGTAGAGTGATAATCGAACTTAACGGTGAAATATTCGACCTTACCCTATGAAAGGGGTGCGAGATGAATATCGGGCTTTTTTATAATAAACGCATTATTTCCGGTATTATTTTGGCCGTATTACTTGCAGTATTCACTTGCCCTGCTCAGGCACAATCTCCGATTGCGTCGCAGAAAATAACACTCGACTTGAAGGGCATAGACATAGTAGATGTCCTCAAGATCATATCACAAAGAAGCGGCATGAATATTGTCGCGTCAAAAGGCGTAAACGGGAGGGTCACTATATTTCTTAAAGATGTCGATGTGTGGGATGCGTTCGAGATCATTCTGCTTTCCAACGATCTTGCCTATGATATAAATAATAATATCGTGAGCGTGATGACCGGGCGCGAGTATGAGTCGATGTACGGTGAACGTTTTAAGGATAAGAAAGAACTGGTTGTTGTGAAGCTTAAATATGCCAGGGCGGTTGATGTCGCGAAATCCATTGCTCAGGTAAAGACCGCGATAGGCAGGGTGGTTGTTGATGAAGGATCGAATACTTTGATATTGATGGATAGCGGGGAAAGATTGGAACAAATGAAGGCGATGGTATCAGTCGTGGATTCTCAAACGGTAACTAAAGTATTTCCTCTTGAATATGCCAAAAGTGAAAAACTTAACGCTAAGATACAGGACATGTCGACAAAAGGACTTGGTTCCGTACGTTTTGACGAGAGGACCAATTCCCTTGTTATAACCGACCTTCCTGAAAAAGTAGCGGAAATGGAAAAAGTGATAAATGCTTTCGATGAAAAAAACCGCCAGGTACTTATCGATGCCAAAATAGTTCAGGTTGAGCTTGATGATAGCTTAACTATGGGCATAGACTGGAAACTTGCTTTAAAGCATTTGACGGCGGAGCAAACATTGACGGCCGGGTTGACAACGGGAGGTAAAATAACCGTAAGCGCCATACTTGGCGACAGATCTAGAACATTTGACGCCGTTATAGACGCTCTCAAGGAAATAGGAAAAACGGAATTGATATCAAGTCCGAGAATTACCGCTTTGGACGGTCAGGAGGCGAAAATAATGGTAGGGACCAAGGAAGCGTATATTACCGCCACTACCGTTACGCCGGCGTCAGGAGCGGTGACGACAGCCGAGCAGGTGAATTTTGTCGATGTAGGCATCCAATTGTATGTAACACCTTGCATTAATAAAGACGGTTTTGTCACGATGAAGATAAGGCCTGTAGTCAGTTCGGTTTCGAGCAGGATAAAGACAACCGCTTCTCCCGACGGGGTACCCATAGTTAAAACATCGGAAGCGGAAACGAGTGTTTCTGTGAAGGATGGGGTAACGCTGGTAATGGGAGGCCTTATCGAGGACAGGATAGTTAAAACGGAGGACAGGATACCGTTGTTGGGAGATATCCCGGTTTTGGGACTGCCTTTCAGAAAAACTCAAAACGAGAAAAAGAAGACCGAGTTGGTAATATTTCTTACGCCTACGGTAATAAGCGGAGAGTATGCCGAGAAAATTCCCCAGATGGAAAGAGAATCCTATTCAGAGTACTATGATAACGTCAGAAAGAATATCCAAGCCAAGGATCTATATTACCAATCGGTCAGGACCAAGATTTTAAAGACAGCGGTGAAGTATCATTCAGATGAAGCGCCAAAGGGTAACGTGGTAGTAGCCTTTTCCATAGGGCCTGATGGTGTTTTAAGAGATGAGCCGGTTGTAATGAATAATGCCGACCCTAGTTTAGCCGAATTGGCGGAAAGGTGCGTTATAGAGTCCCAGCCTTTTGAACATTTCCCCAATGATTTCCGGGAACATGCCATATCCGTAAAAATACCCATATCTTTCGAATAAATCAAAATTTTTTGCGTTTATATGATATAATTAATATACGATGAAAAAACTTTACACTATACTCCTTGCGGGTATTTTATTCGTTATATTTCCCGTCACTTTACCATTATTATCCGCTTCCGGGACGCATACTATCCTGGATTTTACGAACCCGCCCAACTTTTCTATAACCTATGACGATTATGTGGATATAGTGGTCTCTGTTCCACCTGATAGTGAAATCGTTTCTATCTATGTAGATAATAATGAAGCTGTCCTTGATAACGGCGTTTTCAGCGTTTCCGGAATCCCCCTTGCTTTAGGCAGAAATGTTTTTGTTATAAAAGTTAAAAGTATTTCAGGGGATCCAAAGAATTATTTGTATGCGCTTTACCGCAATAAACCTCCCGAGGAAGAAAGCAAGGATACCCGCGAGGAAGGATCTCATGAAGACGCGCAGGAAGAGAGCGGAGTTCCGGCGGATGAACCTGTTCCCGAAGAAACCGATCCCGAATCTGAACCGGTTGCGGCTATTATTTATGCTCCCGAAGAATCTGAAAACCCTTCAACTGCGGTTGCTGGGGGCCTTATTACAACGCCTTCTCCCGTAACCGTCTATAAAAGCGTTGTTCTATCTGATCCCTCTTCAACCGCATCATCGGAATCTTCCGAGCCTGCGGTAGCTGCGCTTTCGTCATCTTTGTCTTCGGCGGTTCTTTCCGAAGGTGACGTTTCATCGTATAACGATACAGCCATCGCGTTATCTTCCCCTTATTATAAACAAGTTGTAACCGAAAATTCCGTAAAAATAGGCGGTAGCTACGATACCTCAGCTAATGTATCTTACATAAGCGTTAACGGACTGCCCTGCACCTTGTTCTCCTCATCGGGGACATTTACAGGTCCCACGCTTGTCTCGCCAGGCGAAGCCCGCAGAAAGGGAATCGCTTCGAATTCCTCCGAATATATAATAATGGACACAGACCCGAATACTCACTCAGGAAAGAATATTTTGAGATTTTGCGTAAAGGACGATTTCGGCAGGACCAATACCTTTGACCACGCATTTTATTATTACCAGATGTTCGTGAAGGCGAACACCTACGGAGAGAACGAATATAAGTATGACGATGGCACAACTTTCAGTCTGGCTGTGAGGAATACGCAGTCCTATAATAAAGATCTATTCTATGACCCGCCTTATTCCGGGTGGGTTTATCCGGAAAAAGCCTACCGTGATGAAGATCATTATACGTATCCATACCACTATGATTATTTCGATGATATGAAGGCTTTTTATCATGTAGATAACTGCCCTTTTGTAATGCCCAGTAACTATGGCACTCTGATAGGTGTACGCGGCCATTATTCCGTAGGTACAAAGCTGACCCTTCATACCCCTCCTCTGAAAGAAGTCCCGTTTATACTTGTGCTTAAAAACTGCACGTTGTTCGAGTACACGCCGATGTTTCTTTATTCGACTTCTCACTACTATATCCCAAATGCGATATCGCGCTATTTGTTGAACGGCAAGCCGATAATTCCCATGAATTCTCTCGACAGGTACACTCAGTCCGGGTATGTTATTATAGACGATTTTACCCCTGATACGGATTATCCGGTGGAGTTCCAAGTCCCAAAGTATGGGGGAGAGAAAGGGATCCAAACGTCGGCATTCGGTTACACGAGTCAATATTTTCATCTTGATAATATAGACACAATTTTCGCAGACATTCTCGTTGACTCCAACAACGACGGCATCCTCGGCGGCGATGATAATTCTGTGGAACAAAATGAGCCCGGCTGCGTATTTTGGGTGAATGACGATGACGATTATGATGAGTCGGATATGC
>CAZAEH010000028.1:0-18878 GCA_964484255.1 uncultured Planctomycetia bacterium | reverse complement strand
ACCTTCGGATGCCAGATGAACTTCCGCGACTCGGAAGAGATAGCCGGCTTGTTCATGCAGAAGGGCTGGGAGCTCGCGGGTTCGGCCGAGGACGCGGACCTTGTGATATTCAACACCTGTTCTGTGCGCAAGCACGCCGAGGACCGCGCGATAAGCAATGTCGGGGCGCTTGCGGCGCTCAAAAAGAAACACCCCCGGCTGGTCATAGGCGTTGTCGGCTGCATGGCCAAGGCCCATGGCAGGAAGATCATCGACAGGGTGCCGATAGTGGATTTTATCGCCGGCCCGGCGAATATCTATGATATCCCGGCGGCGGTTGACGCTATCATGGCGCGGAGGAAAGATCCGGTCATCGCGACGGATAAGGTCTCGCGTCCGTACATCGGCAATATCGCCTACCATACTCCCGGCATCAGCGCGCTGGTTACGATAATGGAAGGGTGCAATAACTTCTGCTCGTACTGCATCGTGCCATATGTCAGGGGCAGGGAGGTAGGAAGGCCGGCGGATGACATAATAGACGAGATAAAGGCGCTCGCCGATGAGGGATATAAGGAAGTGACCCTGCTCGGGCAGAACGTCAATTCATACGAAGATTTTCCCGGTCTCTTGGGTAGGATCAATGGTATCGAAGGCATGGAACGCGTCCGCTTCCTTACCAGCCACCCGAAGGACGCAGGTGAAGGTTTGTTCAGGGCCATGAGGGACCTGCCGAAAGTATGCGAACATCTCCATTTGCCCTTGCAGTCCGGTTCTGATAGAATATTGAAGTCGATGAACAGGGGCTATACGGCCCCGGAATACCTGAAGAAAGTAGAACTGCTGCGCAAGTATGTTCCGGATTGCGCACTGACAACGGATGTAATAGTCGGCTATCCGGGCGAGACTGACGAAGATTTCCGCATGACCGAAAAGGTGATGCGCGAGGCCGGGTTCAATTCCGCGTTCATATTTAAGTACTCTCCGCGCCCTCCGGCTAAAGCGAGCGGTTTTGATGATGATGTGCCGAAGAAGGTGAAGGAGGAGCGCAACCAGGCGCTGCTCAGTTTACGGGATAAGATGTCTGGCGCGCGCGACAGGGAATTCATAGGCGGCGAGACCGAAGTGTTGGTAGAACAGATTTGCAGAAAGGAAAAGCATAAAGTGTCCGGACGCAACAGGCAGAACATCAAGGTTGTCTTCGAGGGCGGAAAGGCGCTTATCGGCATGATAAAGAAGGTCAGGGTCGCTTCAGTGGTCGGCCATACCCTCACGGGGGCGGTGCTGTTAGCAATGTTAATGGCGGGTTTTCCTTTGATGAATGTAGCGGCGGAGACTATAGATGAGTATTTTGTAAGCGGCGACTACGAGAACACCGTCAGGGAAGGCGTAAAGCTTGTGCAATCATATAAGGAGAAGGACAAGCTTTATTATATGATAGGCACCAGCCTTAATAAGCTGGGCCGCTATGACCTCGCCAGGAAGAATTTCAATATACTCATGGATACGGCCCCAAAGAGCAGGTTCGCGCCGCTGGCCCAATTGGGCATAGCCGACAGTTACTACCTGAGCTCGGACTACAAGAATGCCCGGGCCTGTTATGAAAAGTACCTTTCAAAATACCCGAAGTCTGAAGGGGGAGCGGTCGCTTATTTCAGGCTGGCAAAATGCGCCCAGAAAGAAGGCAACTGGCAGTCGGCGAGGAATTATTACCAGAAGGTAAAGAACGAATACCCGATGAGTTTTGAAGCGCAGATGGCCGCGGATGCGCTCAAGGATGAGATACTTTTCTTTACGGTTCAGGTCGGCTCGTTCAACAAGAAGGCGAACGCCCTCAGGTTATGCGACGAACTTGTCAAGAAAGGTTATGATGCCTCTATCGTGAAATCGAGCGGTGACGTGGAAGAATCTTATAAGGTAAGGGTAGGCAGGCTCGGGGACAGGGATTCTGCGGAAACGCTGGCCAAGAAATTGAGGGCCGAAGGCCTTCCAACGAAAGTCCTCCCGTAATTTATGGCTGACAGGATAATCTTTATCGTAGGGCCCACCGCAATAGGCAAGACCGGCTTGTCCTTTGAGCTGGCCAGGATCATAGACTGTGAGATAGTCTCCTGTGATTCCATGCAGGTCTATAAGAGGATGAATATCGGGACGTCGAAACCCGCCGCGATGCTGCTTAATGCATTACCCCACCATCTGGTTAATGTAGTCGAGCCTTCCGAAGAATTTTCCGTAGCGCAATACCGCGAGCTGGCGGTCAAGGCGATTGAGGGCATAATATCAAGGAAGAAGACGCCGCTGGTGGTCGGCGGCAGCGGCCTTTATGTGAAGGTGCTTATTGACGGGATATTCGAAGCGCCGGTCACCGACAGGCGGCTCAGGGAGTCCCTGCAGGAAGAGGCGGAAGAATTCGGCTCGGAAGTCCTGTATAAGCGGCTGGCCGGAGTAGACCCGCAGGCCGCGGATAAGATACACATGAATGACCTTCGAAGGATAATAAGGGCTATCGAGGTATACGAGAAAGCGAAGGAACCGATATCCGAGCTGCAGAAAAAGACCTCGGGCCTGGGGGATAGATATGATGTCAGGATATTCGGCCTTACGATGGAACGCGCGGCGTTATACAGGAAGATAGACGAAAGGGTGGATCTCATGTTCTCCGGCGGGTTGGTAGGAGAGGCCGAGGCCCTTATGGCCGGGAAGCTGGGCCTGACGGCGTCGCAGGCCCTGGGATATAAAGAGGTCTTTGGTTATCTTGCCGGGGAATACGATCTGGAGGAGGCCAAGAGGCTCGTAAAGAGGGACACCCGCCGTTTCGCGAAGCGCCAGCTTACATGGTTTAGGAGGGACAAGCGCGTGGAATGGATCGAGCTTGAAGAAAATTTTGATACGGAGGCGGTCGCAAGGGATATATGGAAAAAGCTCTCTTAGTAACGGTTGAGTTCTTCGATAAAGCGCATAAAGATTCCTGGAAACTCGATGACATAAATTTCGAGCTTCGCGAATTGGTCAAGTCCGCGGGCCTGCAGGTCGTAGACCTGGTGGAATGTTTCAAGGACAAACCGGCGCCGGGGCACTACATAGGCAAAGGCAAAGCGGGGGAGATAAAGCTCATATGCAGGGACAAGGGCGCGGATGTTGTTATTTTTGCCAATGACCTTTCATCGACACAGCAGCAGAACCTCGAAGAAGAGATAGGCCTTAAGGTAATAGACAGGACGCAGCTGATCCTCGACATCTTCGCCGGCAGGGCGCATTCCGCAGAGGGCAAGGTGCAGGTTGAGCTTGCCCAGCTGCAATACCTTCTGCCCAGGTTAAAAGGAAAAGGCGTCATGCTTTCGAGATTGGGCGGAGGGATCGGCACGAGGGGCCCCGGCGAGCAGAAACTGGAGATGGACCGCCGCAAGATAAGGGAGAAGATATCCAGGCTCAAGGACAGCCTTTCTAAGATACATGAACGCAGGGAGGGGCTTCGCAGGAAACGCCGAGAGGGAGAAGTCGCGATAATATCCCTTGTCGGTTATACCAACGCGGGAAAGTCGACCCTTCTAAATGCTCTGACGGATTCCGACGTGCTTTCACAGAACAGGCTCTTTTCCACGCTGGACCCTACTGCGCGCCGGCTGGTGCTCCCGAACAACCAGAAGGCGGTGTTCGTGGATACCGTCGGTTTCCTCCACAGATTGCCGCATCACCTTATCGAGGCTTTTAAGGCGACCCTGGAAGAGGCCGCGGAAGCGGATATGCTCATACATGTCCTCGATGCCTCTAGCCCTATGATCTATGAACTAAATCAGGCCGTGCACGAGGTCCTGGAGGAGCTCGATATCCGGGACAAGACGGTCATAACGGTCCTCAATAAGATCGACAGGGTCGAGGACATGGCCGTAATTAACAGGCTCCTCAGGGAGTTCGACAATTCGATCGCCATATCGGCTTTAAACAAACAGAATCTTGAAGAATTAGTGCAGCGCATCTCCATGATACTATTTGCCTCGCTGGTATACGTGAAAGCCGCCATACCCCAGTCCGAAGGCAAGCTCCTGAGCCAGATATATAAGGAGTCCAGCATAATAAGCCGCGACTTCAGGGGGGAATACGTCTACCTTGAAGCCGATATGCCTATACGCTTAAAAAATTTACTTGACAAAAAAGGTTTTTGTGATAAACTTTGATTAGCACTCGACCTAAAAGAGTGCTAACACAGTGTCAAAAAAGGTGTCCAAGATGGTCGTAACTAATTCATTATCAAGGAGAAACAGCATTTTAGAGGTAGTGGTCGATTCATATGTTTCGACCGCAACCCCGGTTGGTTCCCTTGCCGTGTCCAAGAAGCTCAGGGAGCGCCTGAGCCCGGCTACGATCAGGAATATCATGTCCACTTTGGAGGAGATGGGATATATAACCCATCCGCATACCTCAGCGGGCAGGATACCTACCGATAAGGGTTACAGGTATTTTGTCGATTCGATAATGGAGCCGAAGCGCCTTACCCGGGACGAGAAGGAGTCAGTAGAAGGGACGCTCAGGCAGGATGCCGATGAGCTTGAGGAGCTGATAAAGAGGGCCGCCAGGATCGTGTCCGGCTTGACCGGGCAGACCTCCATAGTAAGTTATCCTCGCGCTAAGAGGAGGACTTTCAAGAGGATAGAACTCATTCCTGCGACCAGGACCAAGGTATACGCTCTTCTGTTCACTGCGCAGGGGCTGGTGAAGCATTCAATGTTCGAGATCAAGGAGTTTGTCGAAGAAAGCGAACTTTCCAGGGTCTCAAAATTCCTGAACGAGGAACTTGACGGCCTGCAGTTGAGTGACGTGACCGATTACCTGCTCAGGAAGATGATGGGAGAAGGCGACCCTTTCTATCACCTTCTAAAGGAAGCCAGCGAGTTATTGAGCATGTCGCATATACTCGATGACAGCGATGAGCGTATACTCCTTGACGGGACTCATTATATGATAGAACAGCCGGAGTTCCGGGACGCGGCCAAGGTCAAGCATCTTATAAAGGTCCTCGAGGACGAGGACGAGATTCTCGATATTATGGACGGCGACCTTAACGAGAATAAAGCGAGGGTCCACATAGGCTCGGAGAACCCGTTCGACAACATGAAGGAGTGCAGCCTGGTGATCTCCAATTACAGGATAGGCAACAGGAATGTCGGAAGCATAGGCGTGATAGGCCCGACCAGGATGGACTACCCTCGCGCGATCCCGGCGGTGGAGTTTGTCAGCGATGCTTTCAGCGGCCTCCTTACAAGGCTTAGTGAATAGGATATGGCGGAAGAGAACAAAAAAGTGAAGATAGAAGAGGAAGAACTCGAGGCCCTCAAGGAGAAGGCAGCGAAGGCGGACGAGTGTGCCGATAAGATGCTGCGCATGCAGGCAGATTTCGAGAACCGCAGGAAGCGCCAGGAAAGGGAGAAGCAGGATTTCGTAAGGTTTGCCAACGAAGCCCTGATCTCCGAACTGCTCAGGGTAATGGATGATTTCGAGCGAGCGATCGATTCAGCGAAGAATACCAATGACGCCAAGGTGCTGGTGCAGGGCATAGAGATGGTCCGCGCCGATTTCCAGGGGATATTGAAAGATAACGGGTTAAAGGTGATCGACCCGGCAGGCCAGCCGTTCGACCCGGAAAAACATGAGGCGGTAGAGCATGTTGAGGATGCGGAACATCCGGACAACACCGTCTTGGAAGTATTAAGGAAAGGATATGAGCTTAACGGCAAGGTCTTGAGGCCGGCAGCTGTAAAGGTTTCGAACGGAAAAGAAGAAAATGAAGAGAAAGAGGAGGGAAAATAAATGGCAAGAGCGATAGGTATAGACTTAGGTACTTCAAACTCGGCCGCAGCGGCCATGGAAGGCGACCGTCCTGCGATAATCCCGTCCGCGGAAGGCGCGGGTGTAGCCAGCGGAAAGGCGTTCCCGTCTTATGTTGCTTTCACGAAAGACGGACAGCGCCTGGTAGGCGAGCCGGCCCGCAGGCAGGCGGCCATCAATCCCGAGGGCACGATACAGGCTGCCAAGCGGAAGATGGGTACGGATTATAAGTTCAGCGTATACGGGAAGGAATATACGCCCCAGCAGATATCGGCGTTCATATTGCAGAAGATAAAGCAGGATGCCGAGGCTTATCTTGGCGATTCCGTGAACGAGGCGGTCATAACCTGCCCGGCGTATTTCAACGATAACCAGCGCCAAGCCACAAAAGATGCCGGCGAGATAGCAGGGCTGAAGGTATTGCGCATCATAAACGAGCCGACGGCTGCGTGCCTCGCATACGGTATTGATAAAGCCGAGAAAGAGATGAAGATAATGGTCTTCGACCTCGGCGGCGGTACGCTTGACGTCACTATAATGGAGATGTGGTACGACAAGGAACAGAAAGCCAGCGGTTTCGAAGTTCTCTCGACCAACGGCGATACCCAGCTCGGCGGGACCGACATGGATAATGCCCTGATAGATTATCTTGTCGGGACCTTCAAGCGCGAGACAGGCATAGACTTAAAGAACGACAAGATGGCCGTGCAGAGGCTTCGCGAGGCGGCCGAAAAGGCCAAGGTGGAGCTTTCGAGCACGCTGCAGACCGACATCAACCTGCCGTTCATCACGGCCGATGCTTCGGGGCCAAAGCACTTCACGCATACTATAACGCGCGCGAAGCTTGAGGACCTGGTATCGCCCATAGTCAACAGGTGCCGCGCCCCTATGGAGAATGCCGTCAAGGACGCGAAACTTACCATGGCGCAAATAGACAGGGTGATACTTGTCGGCGGACCGACGCGCATGCCGATAATCCAGAAGTTCGTCGAGGATTACGTCGGCAAGAAGATAGAGCGCGGGGTCGACCCGATGGAATGCGTCGCGCTCGGCGCTGCGATACAGGCGGCTGCGTTGAGGGGCGAGATAAAGGACATACAGCTCCTGGATGTTACCCCGCTTTCGCTCGGTATCGAGACGCTCGGAGGTGTCTTCACGAAATTGATCGAGAGGAACACCACTATACCGACCAGGCAGAGCCAGGTATTCTCTACCGCGGCAGATAACCAGCCGGCGGTCACGGTGCGCGTTTTACAGGGCGAGCGCCAGATGGCAAACGACAATACAGAGCTCGGGCGATTTGACCTTGTAGGGATCCCGGCAGCCCCAAGAGGCGTTCCTAAGATAGAAGTTACCTTCGACATCGATGCAAACGGTATAGTCCATGTTAACGCCAAGGATATGGGCACTGGAAAGGAGCAGTCGATAAAGATTACCGCTCCGACCAAACTCTCGAAAGAAGAGATAGACCGCATGGTCAAGGAAGCCGAGAAGTTCGCTTCCGAGGATACTAAGAAAAAAGAAGAGGTCGAGGTCGTAAACCAGGCCGACAGCCTTGTTTACACGACCGAGAAGTCGCTCAAGGATTATGGCGACAAGGTCAGCCAGCAGGAGAGGGCGAACATAGAGACGGCCCTTAACGACCTCAAGCAGGCGATAAAGGACAAGAACGTCGACCGTATCAAGAAGTCGATGGAGACACTCCAACAGGCTTCTTACAAACTCGCAGAGGAGATATACAAAGCGAGCGCGCAAAAGGGCCAGGAGGGCGCGGGCTCGCAGGGTGGGCCGCAAGCCGGACCGGAGCAGCCCCAGGGAGAAGCCGCGGGAGACCAGGCAGGTGAATCCGGGTCCAAGAAGGACGATATCATCGACGCCGAATTCCGCGCGGATGATGACGAAAAGAAGAAAAAGTAGTATAATATAAAAAACAAAAAGGGGACGCGTCTTTTTGGCGCGTCCCCATACTAATATGGCGACTAAACGGGATTATTATGAGATACTCGGCGTCTCTAAGGGCGCCGGGCCGGACGAGATAAAAAGCGCTTACCGAAAGTTGGCGCTCAAGTATCATCCGGACAGGAACCCTAACGACAAAAAGGCCGCGGAGGAGAAGTTCAAGGAGCTTTCCGAGGCCTATGCCGTCCTTTCCGATCCCCAGAAGAAGGCGCAGTATGACCAGTTCGGCCATGAGGGCATAGATTCGCGTTATACCTCCGAGGATATATTCAGGGGCGCGGATTTCTCCAGTGTGTTCGATGACCTCGGCCTGGGCGGAATAAACCTTGAGGATATACTGGGCGGTATCTTTGGAGGGGGTGGCGGCGGGATGTTCGGCGGCCGCCGCGCCGGAGGCGCGGCAGGAAGGCGCCGCGGTTCCGACCTGCAGTTCGACCTGGAGATAAGTTTCAACGAAGCGGCTTCCGGAGTATCTAAAGAATTTGTGATCCCCAGGCATGAAGCATGCCAAAGCTGTAAGGGCGAAGGCACGGCCCCGGGGTCGAGCAGGCAGACCTGTCCCAAATGCGGAGGGTCCGGCCAGATACGCTCTTCGCAGGGTTTCATGGTCTTTTCCCGTCCGTGCGATAAATGCGGCGGAGAGGGCAGCATAATTTCAAAACCCTGCCCGAAATGCAGGGGCAGCGGCAGGACGGTAGTCGACAGGAAGATAACCGTCAAGATACCCGCGGGCATAGAGAGCGGTATGCGCCTGCGCGTGGCAGGTGAGGGCGAGGCCGGAATGCGCGGAGGCCCGCGAGGTGACCTTTATGTCCTGATATATGTCAGGCCCCACGAGATATTCGAACGCCATGGCAGCGACATACTTTGTGAAGTGCCCGTATCCATGGTTGACGCTGCGCTGGGGACCGAAGTGGAAGTTCCCACCCTTAAGGGTAAAGTAAGGATGAAAGTCCCTGCCGGCACCCAAAGCGGCAGGATATTCAGGCTAAGGGCGGAGGGAATGCCTGACGTGCACTCCGGGATACGCGGAGATGAGCATGTGCGCGTAATCGTAGAGACCCCTGCCGCGATGAATGAATCCCAGAAACGGCTGCTCAGGGAATTCGCGAAAGCCTCCGGAGAAGAGACCTTCCCTAAAGCCGCCTCATTCATCAGGAAGATCAAGAGCTTCTTCAGGTGAAGCCAACGGCGCGCGGACCCTACCTGCAGTTCGTTATTTTTTGGTTCCCAGTAATAGCATATTGTGCTATAATCTTCATCGGTTCCGCGATGGAGCATCCGCTTCCCGAAACGCAAATCCCGCAGCTCGATAAATTATTGCACGCGGTCGAGTTCGGGGCCTTGTGTTTCCTGTTGATAAGGGCGTTAAAAGGGAGTTTTCCCGGGTTAAGCGGTTTCAGGTTATTGGCGTTCGCGGTCATCCTTACAACAATATATGGAGTCACCGATGAGATCCACCAGCTATTTGTCCCGGGAAGGGTCAGCAGCCTTATCGACCTTTTCTTTGATTTCCTCGGGGCGCTGGCGGTGGGCTTTTTAAAAAGATGACGATAATAAAACCTTTCAAGGGCTACAGGTATAATCCCAAGGCAGCAGGAAAGCTCTCAAAACTCATAACCCCTCCTTACGATGTCATAAGCCGGGAACAACAGGGTCGTTACTACCGCAACAGTCCTTATAATTTCATCCGCCTGGACCTTGGGAAGGTCTTTGCCGGAGATAACCGTTGCGACAACAGGTATACGAGATCGGGCAGGACCTTGGAGGAGTGGCTTTCCAGGGCGATCCTGACGAAGGAAAAAGAGGACTCTGTCTATGTGTACAGCCAAAGCTACAGGATAGGCAGCAAAGTAAAGGACAGGGTAGGATTCATATCATTGGCCAGGCTTGAGGAAGACCGTACGAAAGGTTTCCTGCCTCATGAGAAGACTTTTAAAGGGCCGAAGGCGGACAGGCTTGAGCTGATGAAAGAGACGCGCGCGAACCTCAGCCCGGTTTTCTCGATCGTATTTGATGAGGACCGTAAGATTTTGGGCATACTCAGGAAAACTTCGCGCAGTTCCAGGCCGGTCATTGATACGGTATTCGAAGGTACCAGGAACAGGATATGGCGCATTACGGACCAAAATACTATAAAGACGCTTTCCAGCCTGATGTCAAGGAAGAAGGCGTTGATAGCCGACGGGCACCACCGTTATGAAGTCGCCCTTGAATACAGGAGGTTCAGGCAGGCTGCAGCCCGGAAAGCGGGACCCGCCGCTTATGATTATTTGATGATGTATTTTGCCCCCTCGGATCCCGAGGGGCTTTCCATTTTACCCACCCACCGAATGGTGGAGGGGTTCGCGGCATCGGCAGTGCTCAAAAATCTGGAAAAAGTGAGGGGATATTTTGATATAATAAGGGTCAACGGCAGGAAACGGATGGAGTTGCTTATGGGTTCCGGCGGCAGGCACGTAATAGGCGCTTATCTCGGCGGAAGTAACTACCTGTGCCTGAAACTGAAGCGTTCCGATGCAAGCGGCCTGATAAATTCCGGGAACTCGTCCTATTGGAGGAACCTGGATGTCGTGATCCTGCACCATCTCGTATTCGGGAAAGCCCTCGGGCTGAAGGGTGAAAAGGCCGAGAAGGCTATAACGTTCACAAGGGACCCCGAGGCAGCGTTCAAGTGGGCCGCTTCAAAAGCAAAGCGCGCGGCTTTCTTCCTGAACCCGCCGGGGCTCAAGGATATTTATAATATAGTCAGGTGCCGCGAAAGGATGCCGCACAAGACCACTTATTTTTACCCTAAACCGCCGTCAGGCCTTTTAATAAACAGGTTTGAATAAAATGTTCGGAAAATCCAAATATACCATAGTCAAGGTGGCTAAGAAAAAAGATATTCCAGAGGGCCTTTGGACTAAGTGCGAGGACTGCGGGGAGATCATATACAACAAGGCCCTTGAGGAGAACATGAAGGTCTGCCCCAAGTGCAATTACCATTTTGTCCTCAATGCGAATGAGAGGATATCAATGCTCCTTGATGAGGGTAGTTTTGAAGAGCGTGACGCCGCCTTGAGGCCCATGGACCCGCTGCTTTTCAAGGGCCCAAGATCCTATGAGGATAAGCTCAAGGAAGACCAGACGGCGACCGGCCTCAACGAAGCCTGCATAAGCGGCAGGGGTTCTATCGATGGCAAGAGGGTGATATTTGTAGTTACGGATTCCCGCTTCATAATGGGATCCATGGGTTCGGTTGTCGGAGAGAAGATCGCCAGGGCAACGGAGCTGGCGACTAACTTGAGGCTCCCTCTCGTGATTGTTTCGGGGTCAGGAGGAGGGGCAAGGATGTATGAGGGCCTTTTTTCGTTGATGCAGATGGCAAAGACCTCGGCGGCTATTGCCAAACTCCACGAGGCAGGGGTCCCGTACATATCCATCCTTACAAATCCGACCATGGCCGGGATAATGGCGAGTTTTGCCTCCCTCGGCGACGTGATAGTCGCCGAACCTAAGGCCCTGATAGGCTTTACGGGTCCCAGGGTGATCGAACAGACTATAAGGCAGAAGCTCCCGCCGGGGTTCCAGCGTTCCGAGTTCCTTTTGGAGCACGGCCTGCTGGACATGATATTACACAGGAAGGACCTTAAAGCCGGGATAGCCCGGGTGATAGAGTACCTTACCCCTTAACGCTTTTACAAGTACTGTTGACAGCATTTAACTTCTGTTGTATCATTGGTTTAAATATACCCAAGGAGGTTTAAATGGCGCAGGTCAGTCTCAGGCACGTCTCGAAAATATATTCCGGCAATGTCAAGGCTGTTTCCGATGTTTCACTGGGCATAGAGAACAAGGAATTCGTCGTATTCGTAGGCCCTTCCGGGTGCGGTAAATCTACTACCTTGAGGATGATAGCCGGGCTCGAGGAGATATCGGAGGGCGAGATATATATCGGCGATAAGCTTGTCAACGATGTCCCGGCCAAGGACCGTGATATCGCCATGGTGTTCCAGAATTACGCCCTGTATCCCCACATGACCGTATACGAGAACATGGCGTTCGGATTGAAACTGCGCAAGTATTCAAAAGCTGAGATCGACCAGCGCGTAAAAGAGGCGGCCCAGACGCTTGGTATAGCCAAGTACCTGGGCAGGAGGCCGAAGGAGCTTTCCGGTGGCGAGAGGCAAAGGGTAGCGGTAGGACGAGCGATAGTAAGAAAACCGCTCGTCTTTTTGTTTGATGAGCCTCTTTCGAACCTTGACGCCAAGATGCGCGTCCAGATGAGGACCGATATCAACAAGCTCCATACAAGGCTGCAGTCAACCATGATATATGTTACCCACGACCAGACGGAAGCCATGACCCTTGGCAACCGCATCGTCGTCATGAAGGATGGCGTAGTCCACCAGGTCGCGGACCCGATCTCATTATACGACAAGCCTGTCAATAAATTCGTTGCAGGTTTTATCGGCAGCCCTCCCATGAATTTCCTGAACGGTAAACTCGTAAAAGTCGACGGGAAATATTATTTTGATGAAGGGACCTTCAAGGTGAAGGTGGTTGACGATATGGTCCCAAAACTGTCATCCTACGAAGGAAAGGACGTGATATTCGGGGTGCGCCCCGAGGATATTTATGACAAACTTTTTGTGCAGGAAGCCCCTCCCGAGAACACGGTGACGGCAAGGGTAGATGTTGTCGAGCCTATGGGTTCGGAGGTCTATCTGCACATGGCCACCCCAAAGCAGTCGTTCACCGCGCGTGTCGGAGGCCACGATAAACCTGAGGTCAACCATGATATCGACCTCGTCTTCGACATGAGCAAGATCCATTTCTTCGATAAGGACACCGAGAAAGCGATCATCTAGTTTGAAAAAAGCGAAATTCTTTTCAGGGATACTTGCGATAGCAGGTTTTCTCTTCGCATCTACTCTTATCGTTTCAGCCTGCCATCAATACCCTATCGAGTATTGGATATACGGGGTAGCCGGGTCGCTCCTTATCCTTATCGATTTCCTTATCCTTGCCGCCTGGCTCGCCTTCGGCGAATGGGGGCTGTGGATCTACGTAGGCCTTTCGTCCGTCCTGACGCTTTTCGTTACCCTCGTCACCAACGCCAGGTGGCTTAACATCCAGATACTTGTTTTCCTGACGCTCGGCGCTTTCGTCACCATATTCAAGAACAGCATGGTCTCCTATATCCTGTCCGTGGACAGGCAGATCGGCAGCCTTGAGGAAGAGCGCAACGCGCTCCAGGCCGAGTACTCATACATGCAGGGGACCAATGATGCCCTGAAAGAGAAGGTAATCAGGTACGCGACTCTCAAGGACCTTACCAGCAGGTTGAGCTCTACGCTTTCGCTTGAGGGTGTAATAGATATAGTGACCGATAACGTAAGTGATCTGGTCGAGAAGGCCGACGGTTGCATACTATTCCTTGTGGATGAAGATGCCCATGAACTTGCCCTTAAAGCTGCCAGGGCCAAAGATGGGCCGCTGTCGGTTAAGTCCAAGAAAGGGGATATATTCGACTTTTGGGTGTTGAAGCAGCGTCAGCCGCTCTTGATCTCGGATACCGACAAGGATTTCAGGTTTAACCTGGACCTTGTTCCCCACGAATTCAAGAGGGAGTTCAAGTCCCTGATCGCCGCGCCGCTTATCTCCCAGAAGAAGGTCATAGGTATCCTCAGGGTAGAGTCGAAAGAGGCCGAGGCGTATGTCTCCGACGACTTGAGGTTACTTACGATCCTCTCGGACCTCGCCGCGATCGCACTTGAGAACGCAAAGCTTTACAGGCGTATCGAGGACCTGGCGATAAGCGACGGGCTTACGGGGTTGTATTGCCAGAGGTATTTCAAAGAGAGGCTCGATGAGGATGCCGTCAAGGCGGCAAGGCTTAAACAGCCGCTTTCGTTGTTGATGCTCGATATAGACAGGTTCAAGACATACAATGATAAGTATGGCCATACCGCCGGGGACATAGTCCTCAAATCCATCGGAGAGATATTGAAATCTTCAATAGAGCTCGGCGACCTTGCGGCAAGATACGGCGGGGAAGAGTTCGTGTTGATACTTTTCGGAAAGGATAAGTCCGAGGCAAAGGTTCTTGGCGAAGGCATCCGCAGGAAGATAGAATCGCAGAGGTTCGTGCTCAGGCAGGTAGATACGCATGTCACTGTTTCGATAGGCTGTTCGTCCCTTCCTGAAGACGCGGTGACCAGGGACGAATTGATAAGGACAGCCGATGCCGCGCTATACGAGGCAAAATCCGGTGGAGGCAACCGCATATGCCTGGCGTAGCCAATTCGCACAGGAAGTGGATATTTTCAGGGAAAGGAATATTTTTCCTGTTCTTCTTCCTTGCCTTGGCCAGGCCGGTCTATAGTGTTCTCTTTACCCCCAAGGCTACGTACTTCCTTTTAAATGTAAACCTTTCCGTCATTGCGATAATCCCCGTGGCTTTTGAGTTCGGGCCGGCCCAGGCCTATGTGATATCCGGCTGCGTAAGCGCGCTTACCTTTGTCTCGATGTTATTTAACAAGGGTTCGGAACTGCCCTATCTGGCGTCGATACTTTTCATAAATCTCGTCCCGATGATCCCGGTTTATTATAACAGGATATACAGCGAATTCTTCGCGAAGAAGAACGCTTCATACGCGGAATCACGCGCTTCCTATGATGAGTTCACGACGGAATTGAAAGTGCTAAAGGACCTGAACATATCCCTCCAAAACCAGGTGCATGACATACTCGACCTTTACGAAGTCACAAAGAAGATGAGCGCCTCTCTGGAGATGGACGAGATGTTGAGGATATTCAGGGAGGCGGTGAATAAGATATCGAAATTCGTGACCGCCGAGGTCATACTACTCGACGAATCCCAGGAGGCCGCGGCTGCCAGGATAACCTATGAGATACATAATCCCGCATCGAACAGGCCTGTTACCGCTGATGTTCACAGCGGACCGCCGAGCAAGTTTGACCAGTTGTTGGCCGAAACGGTGTCATCGCGCAAAGAGGTCATATATCTCAGGGCCCCGATAGACAATAGCCATCCCTTCAGGGAGTACCTGGGGGACGGCAACAGGTCATTTATAGCCCTGCCTTTGCTGTCGGAGGGAATGCCTATAGGCATCCTAACAATAGACGGGATAGATGAGGAGCATACCGAGAGCTTCTCTATCCTTGCCGAACAGCTTTCGCTTGAGCTCAAGAAGATAAGCCTTTACGAAAGGGTCCAGGCTTTGGCCATAACCGACGGCCTTACCGGTATTTATGTAAGGAGGCATTTCCTTGAAAGGTATGCTGAGGATTTTGCAAGGTCGAAGAGGCACAGCCTTAAACTGTCGGTCCTCATGATAGACCTGGACCATTTCAAGCAGTGTAACGATACTTACGGCCATCTCGTGGGAGATATAGTCCTGAAGGAAATAGCGAAAATAATGAAGGGTTATGTCCGGCAGGTAGACTTGATAGGCCGATACGGCGGCGAGGAGTTTGTCATAGCCCTGCCCGATACGGACAGGAATTCCGCCATAGCGGTCGCAGAGAGGATAAGACAGGAGGTCGAGCACCATAAATTCAGGGCATACGACGAGACGATAACAATGACAATAAGCATCGGGATAGCTACTTATCCGGATAACGGCGATGATGTCCAGATGCTTATAGACAAGGCTGACCAGGCACTTTACAGGGCCAAGGAAGAAGGCAGGAACAGGGTTATATATTGGCCCTGAAATCTGTTGAAAAATAACCTGTTTTGAGTTAATATTAAACCCTCAATGACCAAAAACGCTATAGGTATAGATCTGGGCGGTACTTACACAAAATTAGCCCTCATAGATTCCAAAGGAAAGATAAAGCACAGGTCAAGGCTTTCGACTGCTGATTTTGATTCAAGGGATTCCCTGTTGGAGGCTATTTCCCGTGAAATTCGTTCACTTATCCGAAAGGCAGGGTTAACTTCCGGGAATATAGAAGGGGTGGGGATAGGGGTGCCCGGTCTCGTTGATTTTAACAGGGGATTGGTCTACGGACTGACTAATGTCCGCGGGTGGAAAAATACCCCTCTCAAACTCCTTCTCGAAAGAAAACTTAAGATGCCGGTTCTTGTAGATAACGATGTTAATATAATGGCCCTTGGCGAATGCAAGTTCGGGGCGGGCAGGGGCGCCCGTGATGCCGTTTGCATAACACTGGGTACGGGTGTAGGCGGCGGTATTATCATTGACGGCAGCCTGTACCGCGGCGCGACTTTTTCGGCGGGCGAGGTAGGCCATATGCCCCTTAAGGAGGACGGCCTGGCATGTAATTGCGGGGGTTACGGGTGCCTGGAGCGCTATGTAGGTAACAGGCATATAGCCTCCGAGATGAAGTCTGCCATAAGGGCGGGCAGGGCGCCCGGGGTAAAGGCGATGGTAAAAGGCGACCTCTCATCGGTTACTCCGGAGATCATCAGCAGCGCGGCACGCAAGGGTGACAAAGCGGCCATAGCCTTATGGGATAAGATAGGTAAAAGGATAGGGACCACTCTTTCGGGTATAGTGAACCTTCTTAACCCCGAGATGATAATAATCGGCGGCGGCGTGGCTGATGCGGGTGAACCGTTATTCGGGCCAATAAGGCAGACGGTCAAAAGGCGCTCGATGCGCGTACCGGGGCGTGCCGTGAAGATATTGAAAGCTAAATTGGGAAATGACGCCGGAATGATAGGCGCTGCCGCGCTCTTTTTTTAAAAATGAGAAGGCAACCATGAAGATATTCATCGATACCGCTAATATAAAACACATAAAGGACGCCGTCGATATGGGCGTTGTCGACGGGGTGACCACCAATCCGACGCTTGTCTCGAAGGAAGGCAGGCCCCTGATGGAGATCGTCAAGGACATTTGCGCCGTTGTCGACGGTCCGATCAGCGTGGAAGCCGTAAGCCTGGAATGCGGCGATATCGTCAAGGAAGCAAAGAAACTTGCGAAGATAGACAAGAACATAGTAGTTAAGGTCCCCCTGATTAAAGAGGGCCTTAAAGCCGTCAGGATATTGAGCGAAGAGAAGATAAAGACAAACGTAACATTGTGTTTCTCTGCCCCGCAGGCTCTCCTGGCTGCGAAGGCGGGCGCTACTTATGTCAGCCCGTTCGTGGGAAGGCTCGACGATATCGGCCAGCCAGGGATGGAACTTATAAGGGATATACGCAAGATATATGATAATTACGGCATCAGGACCCAGATAATCGTGGCTTCAATACGCAATCCTTTGCACGTTATAGAGGCCGCCAAGGCCGGTGCGGATTGTGCCACAATACCCTATGAAGTACTCATGGGGCTCGTCAAGCACCCCCTTACCGATATAGGAGTGGAACGTTTTTTGAACGACTGGAAGAAGGTACCAAATTGCTGAAGAGAGCACTGCTGATAGCGCTTTTGGCTGCCTGCGCGGCAGCGCTTACCTGCCCTTCGGCGTCGGCTATAGATAAGAGCAAACTGCCTGCTTTGAATTTTGACAAGGAAAGCAAGGAGCCGGTCGTCATAAACGGCGATACGGTTGAATACAACGAAGGCGGAAAGATAGCAAGCGCTAACGGCAACGTCATCATAACCTACCAGGACCTCAAAGTGACCTGCAAGAAGGCGATATTCCATTCCGACACCAAGGAAGTAGTCGCCGAAGGCGACGTTGTCCTGACCCAGGGCCAGAATTTTTTCAAGGGCGAACGGGTCATATACAACATAGAGACCAAGACCGGCACCGTACTTGACCCCAACGTTTTTATTGAACCTACTTTCTACGGCAAGGGTGAAAAAGCCGAAAAACTCGGCAAGGATGACTATTTCATAAAAAGGGGTTATGTTACCACGTGCGACCACGAACATCCCCATTACAGGATACAATCCAAGCAGCTTAATATATACCTCGGCGAAAAGATAACGGCCAAGAATATACTCTTTTTCGTGGGCGATGTCCCGATATTCTATTTTCCATATTACAGCCATTCGCTGAAAGACAATCATCCCGGCGTCACGGTCATCCCCGGCAAAAACTCCGATTGGGGATATTTCGTACTCACCTCATGGCGTTATTATATTAACGATAACCTGAGGGGCCGCATCCACATCGATTACAGGGAGAAGAGGGACTTCGCATACGGTATTACCACGAATTACGCCACCGAAAAATACGGCAGCGGTTTGTTCAGGTTCAATTATTTCGACGAAAAGAAATACAATATCTGGAGCAACCGCCCTTATGAGGAATCCAACTCGTCCAAAGGCAAGGATATAGAGCGTTACCGCGCCCAGTTGAGGCATAAATGGCAGATGGACCCCGTAACCCAGGGAGTGGCTGAGTTCAATAAGATGTCCGATGCGAACGTCATCAAGGACTATTACATCCGCGATTACCAACGCGACATGGTAAGCAATAATTATGCGTCTGTCATCAGGACCGACCCGTTTTATACCACGAGCTTCCTGGTGCAGAAGAGGGTCAACAGGTTCGATTCCGTGGTCGAATACCTTCCGCAGGCTAAACTGGAGACCACAAGCATAGAAATAGGCAAGACTAATTTCTATTATGACGGCGAGGTATCCGCCGCTAACCTCAATAAAGTGGATGCATCCCCGGCCAATTCCGTTGCCACAACGAACAGGTTCGATACCATGAACCAGTTATCGTACCAGTCGAACGTGTTGGGTTGGCTCGGCGTCAGGCCTTTTGCCGGGACAAGACAGACATATTACAGCAGGGATCTTGAGGGGCAGAACGACCTTATAAGGGGTAACTTCTTCACGGGTATAGACCTGAACACGCGTTTTTATAAGACCTATAACATAAATTACAAGGGCATGAACATGGATATAAACGGCCTGAGGCATATCATAGCCCCGACCGTCAAATACTACTATTCACACGAGCCTACGGTAAACTCCAGCAAGCTGGGCCAGTTCGACGAGCTTGACGATGTCGCTTTTTCCAATGTCATATCGCCGTCCATCGAGAACAAGCTGCAGACCAAGAGGCTGGTCGGCGACAAGATGGAGACGGTAGATATAGCCAGGTTCGTGGTCGGCACGGATTATAATTTCGGGTTCGAGGACAAAAAAGGCGGCAGACTTGGAAATTATTCGTTC
>CAZAEH010000027.1:13309-19013 GCA_964484255.1 uncultured Planctomycetia bacterium | reverse complement strand
ATTAATTGAGCATATAGTCGGTTATCCACATACATAATATTTTGCCGTACTTGCTACTTTTCATGGTAACCAGTGAATGACCAAGCAGGTGCGTCACAGGGTAAGTCTTCATCTCGAACAGGTTCTCGTATATCATATTCGTATCGAGCCCGCTCTTCATGAGCTCTGCCGCCATCAGGTGGGTCCTGGCGGTAGTGTTGGAATACCTGAACGAACCTGTATCTATCAATATAGCCGCGTAGATCGAAACGGCTTCCTGCCTGGTAAGTCCCATACGAAGTTTCTTGAATATCCCGAATACCATTTCGCCGGTAGCTGCGCTCTTGCTGTCTACCCAGTTGACGTCGCCGAACATCCTGTTGCTTACATGATGGTCTATATTTACGACCGTGGCTCCGGACGGTATGAAATCCGCCGACTTACCCGCCCTTTCAATAGTCGGGCAATCAACTACCAGGGCGCAATCGAAACGCGCGACCTTGCGCTTACCCATATCTCCGGCGATATTTATGGAATCGATCCCGGGAAGGAAATCGCATGAAATCGGGGGCTTATCCTGGTCTATTATTACCGCCCGTTTCCCTAAACGCCTCAAGAGGCTGGCTATGGCAAGTTGAGATCCTATAGCATCCGCCTCGGGCTCTATATGGGCGGTCACCAGAAAGTTCCTGTGTTCCCGGATAGCCTTTACCACATTATTAAGGCTCATCTGTCTTCTCTTTCTCTTTATGTATCCTGTCAAAAAGTTCATTTAGGTGCAAGCTGTATTCGGTGGATTCATCCAACTTGAACAGCAGCTCAGGGGTGAATTTCATCCTTAGCCTCTCTCCTAAGAGTTTCCGGATATATCCGGACGCGGAATTAAGGCCATCCAAAGCATATTCCTTCTCCTTGGCGCCGCCGAGGGAACTGAAATATACTTTCGAATTCCTAAGGTCGGGGGTGACCTCCACCCTCGTTATGGTCACGAAACCGATCCTCGGGTCCTTTGTACTCTCGGCTATTATCAGGGATATGTACTCCCTCATCTCGCTAGCAACCCGCTCAGGCCTTATACCCATTATTATATCTCCATGTTGTAGTCGGTCATGTTCACCTCGAACCTTTCAAGGCGAATTCAAGCTCTTCCACCCCGGACTTGATCCTGCCGTCGATCCTGGCCAGCAGGGTCTTCCTCATTATTCGGCTAAAATGAGGTCCGGGCATTATCCCTGCCTTCTTCAGGTCGTCGCCGTGTATGCCCAAACGTACTTCGGAATATTTGGTCATATGCGCCATTATCCTGCGCCTGGCGGTCTGTGAACCGCTGTGAGCCATGAACATCAGCAGTGTCTCGTGCGAATAACCTTCAAGGCACGAAAACACACGGCTCGGAGCCAGCTTCTTCTTCTCGGAAAGAAGACGGTACACCTCCGGACTGCCCGCTTTATACGATAACAGCTTGGAGGCATCATCCTTGCGCAGGACAAAATCCGAACATATCTTCTTGACGCTCTGGACAGGAAGTTCATCGACAAGGGCCGCCATATATAAAAGCCACCTTTCTATGTTGCGTCCCTTCTTTACAGGAGCCGTATTATACCATTCCAGCGTTTCACCGACCGAACCGAAAGTTGAAACTATGCCTTTTGTAAGCCTCAGGTTCTCCTCGATAAAACGCAGCTCATTGAGATCAGCCAGCCTGCGGACAGCTTTTAGAGGGTCTTCCTCGGACAACAAGGCTATCAGCTCTTCCCTGATCCTCTGCTTCTGGGTCCTGTCAACCATCTTAAGCCCTACCGCTTTCTTTATGAGATCTTCGGTATGGGGCTCTATACTGAAATCAAGCCTTTGCTCGAACCTTACGGCGCGGAATATCCTTGTGGGATCATCCACGAAACTCAGGTCATGAAGAACCCTTATATTGCCTTCTTTCAGGTCCTTCTTTCCATTGAAGGGGTCAACTAACCGGCCGAAACTTCCCCTGGAAAGGCTCAAGGCCATCGCGTTTATCGTAAAATCCCTGCGGTAAAGGTCGTTCTCCAACGGCCCGAATTTCACTGTCGGAAGCGCCGCCGGCTGCTCATAGACCTCGGTCCTGGTCATCGCAATATCGATCTTGCACCTGCCTTGTGAAGACTTTGATTCGGGTATCCCATGCGGACATGGTATGAATACGGTGCCCGTGCCGAACCTCTTATGGTAAACATAGATCCCGCAAAGCTCTTCGGCGAGTTTTTTCGCGAAAGCTATGGCATCTCCCTCAATGACAAGATCGATGTCATAATTCTCGGCCCCCAGCATCAGGTCGCGGACAAAACCCCCAACAGCGAAAGCCCTGTAACCCATAGACTGCGCTATCCTTCCGGAAAATCTTAAAAGCTCGGCGAGTTTTGAAGGTAAAGCCCTGGATATCCCGGATGCGAGGTCCAGGGTTGAGCGCCCTTTCCCGGACGTGTCCGCGCCGAAAAGCCTGCCGTGAAAAGCCCTGAGAACGTCCGTCCTTGTCACTAATCCCGCAAGCCTGTTTCCGGCACCGATAACGGGTACACAACCCACATTATTATCCTGCATGACCGCCTGGATCGAATATACGGATGTGCCGGGCTTAACCGGGAAAGTTCCCCTGGACATATACCCTTTCAGCCTGGCGTGCCCGAAACCCCTTGAAATAGCCTTGTCCAGCTCCTTTAATGATATTATTCCCTTGAAATCCCTGCCCGATTGTACGGCCGCGTACTCAGAACCGGAAGCCGACATTGCTTCTTTCGCGGTGTTTACGGCAGCATCAATATCCAGGAAGAGAGGCCCGGCGGACATAAGGTCCTTTGCCTTTATCCGGGACCTTACGTGTCCTCTCAGGTAAGATAAAAGCTTTTCTTTCGCCTCTTTCGCTCCCAGGTCCCTGATGACCGCGCCTGCCGCGGTAGGATGGCCTCCGCCGCCGAATATCGCCGCTGCCTTAGATACGTCTATGGATTCGAGCGCGCTCCTGGCGATGAACTGCACTCTGTCTTTCGTCTGGACAAAAATGAACGTAGCGTTATAATTCTCGGCTTCTTCTATCTTGTGCGCGAGGAGGCTCAAGTCATCGACATATTCATCGTTCACGGCCGAAGTGACGGCCACGTGTATGCCGTTGACAATATGTATCTCCGTGGCCTGGATAAGACGCGCGAGCAGGTTAAGTTCCTTGCCCGTAAGGGCCCTCCTGAGGCAGGTCGAGACAAGGTCAAGATCGGCGCCGCGGGAGATTAAAAAACCTGCCATCGATATATCCCGTTCTGTCGTGGTCGGGAAGGTCAGAGACCCGGTATCTTCGTAAATACCCAGGGCCATTATAGTAGCTTCAAGGGGGGATATCCTTAGACCCTTCCGTTTTATGATCCCGGCGAAGATGGTCGTGGTGGCCCCTGTCTTTTCGTATATATCCCTGTCAGCCGTTATATCACCAGGTTGCCTTTGGTGATGGTCGTATACGTGCACCTCTATGCCCTTCTTGCCCAAAAGCGAGGCCATCCTGCCGATCCTTGAAGGTGAGCGGGTCTCCACAACTACAAGACGCCTCACTCCATCGAGTGAGGCGTCTTTTTCACGATCTATCTTCACAAGGTCTTCGCTCAGGGACATAAAATCCCTGACGGCCTTCTCCTGCGAACCGGGCAGGACAAGTCTCGCGCCCGGGTAAAGCTTGCGCGCCGCCACCATCGACGCCAGAGCGTCGAAATCGGCGTTAGTGTGAGTCGTTATCAAATCCATTAATAGAAGAGCGAAACTCCCGCGATCACGGAATTCGTGTCAATACCGCCGTTGGGCTTCTTTATCCCGAGGTTCGAGATATGCCTGTAACGATAGCCTACATTAAGCGCGAGGTCATCCCTCATGAAATAGTAAAGGCCCGCGCCGCCGTGGTCGACAAAATTAGCGTGGGACCCCTGTTTACGGGTCTTCTCGGAAATATAGATACCTCCCGTACCGCCTTCTATATACGGATAGAATTTATCCGCCAGAGGGAACATGTATTTTAACCCGACGCTGCAGCCCGCCTCGTATTCAGAACTCGGCTTGATGACCGGATTCGCAAAGGGCTCTACCATAAAAAGCAGCGATCCTTTAAGACCGTTCCAATTCAACCATTTCTTCAAGTTAAAACCGAAACGACCGGCGATGTATACGTTGTCGTAATCTTTGGAGGCGCCGTCGTCACCGACATCAGCGGTTCCCCATCCGGAGTAGAAACCGACTTCTTTGAGGCACGCGTCGCTATTTATCACTGAATCGGTTTCAGCTGCGGCGCTCAAAGAAACGGAAAATAGTACTACGGCCAAGATCAACACCGAAACGACTTTTGACATCACCCCTCCCCCTTTCTCGTTTTGGTTATTATAACACAAAGCGGGGCATGAATCACCTGCATTCTATCTGTCATGGTGAAACCAGGGTATCGGCACCGCGCATCCACTTTTGCTTGAAAAATTCATACGATTTTTTAAGCTGCCTTTTAAATATGCCGTCGCTGCCGTTACCCATTGAGGTAATACCAAAATATTCCTCATGGTCTGTCCTGTCGGGTGAATCCCAGTACTTAGTGCCGGCATTATGCTCAAAAGGGCTCCCGTCCATATACCACCTGTCCACGTAATCAAATATACAACCTCCAACACAGTTGCCCGAGCTCTTCTTAGGGGCGGGAGGAACCGCGCCGGACCTGTTGTTCTCCATGTCCTTATAGCATCCTTCCAGATATTCAAGCTGCATATCCTCATCATCGCCCTTGTTCTTGTTGTATGAGAATATTCCGTATTCGGTCAGGAATACAGGCCTGTCAAAATCATGCTTGACCTGTTTCCACATGGTCGCAAAACCCCATTTGCCCATATAAGCGTTAAAACCGATTATGTCTATATCAGGGAGGTATTCCCTGTAGAGGGGCAGGTAGCAGCCGCGAAAACCTTCGCATATCCCGACAAGGTGGCCCTGGTCGATCTGCTTGATCATTTTAGCGCACTCATTTACGAGTGTCAGGTATTCTTTCATATGGTCCGAGGCATTGCACCGCGACCATGTAGCGATATTATTTTCATTGCCAAGAAGCCACATCAGGACATACGGCTCATCTTTGTTATCCTCGACCATCGCACGGACCGTCTTTTTGATATTGTCCCTTTGGACGGGATCGGTATAATCACATCCTTCTTCCCAGGTCGTGCCGCTCCCGACCGTCCATGAGCCCATAAAATTGCCCATTATCGCCCTGATGCCGAATTTCTCGTACATATACCGCAGCAGATCTTTGTTGACCGGATGGTCGTACTGGAGCCTGAAACTTTCGCTCTTCCTGTAGATATCGCCGAGCATGGGGTTATCCGACGGCACATGGTATATGCGGATGGTGTTGCATCCCATGTCCTTCAGGAGCCGGAAATCGCCCACGGGTAATTCATCAGGGTCCCTGACCTCGTTCCTGTTCGCATCTACCCAGACATCACAGGCTATATCGTTCCTGCCATTCTTGTCCTCATCGTAATACATCCAATCCCTCATTGTCGCTTCACCCGGGGACTCGCCAATGGCAACGGGACTGAAAACGATCCCCCTTATATAATAAGGTTCGCCGGCCACAATAAGTTCCCAGCTGCCGTCATCATATTTAACCGCCTTTGACGCGCTCCCGCCCCTCTCCTCTATGACACTCCTGCCGTAACAGGCGGCATATGATGCCAGG
>CAZAEH010000027.1:0-13209 GCA_964484255.1 uncultured Planctomycetia bacterium | reverse complement strand
TTTGGTGCGCCTGGTGCGAATTGAACGCACAACCTTCAGCTCCGGAGGCTGACGCTCTATCCAATTGAGCTACAGGCGCACATCCCGGCCGATCACGGACGCGGGTGGAACTTCTGATGTATCTGCTTCAAGCGCTCCTTATTGATATGGGTGTATATCTGTGTAGTAGAGATATTCGCGTGCCCAAGCAATTCCTGGACGATCCTGAGGTCCGCTCCCCTCTGTAACAGATGCGTCGCAAAAGAATGCCTCAAAGTGTGCGGGGTGACGTGTTTCTTTATCCTGGCCGCCCTAACATAATATTTTATCACCATCCAAAAAGACTGCCTGGACATGGACTTGCCCAGCCTGGTCAGGAATAAGGCCCCGCCATCTGCTTTCTTGAGGAATTTAGGGCGGGCCTTCTCGATATATTTCTGTAAAGCCTCCTTCGCCTTGGCGCCTACCGGTATTATGCGCTCTTTCTGCCCTTTACCGAGACATTTGACAAAACCCATATCCATGTGCAGGTCTGTAAGCTTGAGGTTAACCAGCTCGGAGACCCTCATCCCGGTAGCATACATAAGTTCCAGGGCGGCTTTGTCCCTGAGCCCCTGTTTAAGCCTGGTATTCGGGCTGTCGATCATGGCCTCGACCTCGTCGAGGTCAAGGACATCCGGGAGCGTCTTCCATAATTTTGGCGTTTCTATTACGGAAGTCACGTCTTCTTTCAGAAGCCTTTGGCTCGTAAGATACCTGTGAAGGACCTTTATGGCCACCAGGTTCCTGGCTATCGAGCTGGAATTAAGCTTGTCGTCCTTCAGGCTCATCAAGAAATCCTGTATATCCGGCCTCTTAACCCTATTGAGGTCATCTATGCCGTTCTTCTTCAGATAGGCTGTATACTTTGCCAGGTCCCTTCCGTAGGATTCCAGGGTATTCCTGCTCAAGCCTCGCTCGACCGAAAGATAGTCCATGAATTCCTTGATGAACTCATCCATTTAAAAGAAAGGGTTCTCCTTCTTTTCATGCCCGATAGTCGTAGGCCAGCCGTGGCCGGGATATACCTTCGTATCATCCGGGAGGCAGAACAACTTATTCCTGATGGAATACATAATATCATCATAAGAACCCCCGTGTATATCCGTCCTCCCTATACTCTCCTTAAACAGCGTATCGCCGCTGAAAATGATATTCCCGCATCTCAACGATATCGAGCCGGGGCTGTGCCCGGGAGTATGGATCACCGCAAGTTCCAGATTTCCGATCTTGAGCGAATCCCCTTCCTCAAGGAACCTGTCGGCGCGCAGTCCGTCGGCCCTGTGGGCAAAAACGGGCAGTCCGAACGCCTCATTGGCACCTATATGATCATAATGCCCGTGTGTATTTATCACGCAAATGCCCTTTAATCCGAGATTAACAAGTTTCTCTTTTATTAGCTCGGGCTCTCCTCCCGGGTCTATTATCGCGGCTTCCTTCTTTACAGCGCATCCGAAGATATAGCAATTGGCGTTGAGAGGACCCGCCTGCAGGCAATCAAGGATATATCTCATTCTTTTGGCAACGACTGCTCAATGGTTCTGATCGGCTTGATGGGTTCTTCTTCCTGCAGTATGAAAGGCTTTACCTCTTTCGTATCAAACAACCTTATGATGACACGGCGGCGGCTTTCGAGGTCGTTGACCATCTTCGCAGCCTGGACATCTGTAGGCTGGCCAAGTTCAACCTTTCTCTGCACCGATTGATAAAACTTTATATACTTATCCAATTCCTCTTTCTTGGGGCTCTTGAGAAGGTCCTGCATCCTCTGGAGGTCTTCAACGGCCCTCGTAGAGGCAAGCACCTCCCTCTTGTTGCTGCCCTTCATTTTCAGGCAGTCCATGAGGTCTTCCGTCCAGGTACGCCAATATGTGAAGTGATTATTATATAATACATCATTAGGATAGACATTCTTATAATCCTGCGGCATCAGTACCGGAGTGATCTTCTTAGGCGGGGTTTTCCTGATGAATTTCTTCTTCAGGCTCTCGCAACCGCAAAGTCCTGACGCCAGTATGAATACCAAAGCAACTGCCAGGAAACGACCTGTGTTCCTATTCATGTCTTCTCCTTTATCATTTTTTCAAACGCAGCTTCATCGATTATCCTTATGCCAAGTTGCTTTGCCTTCTGGTATTTCGACCCGGGATTTTCTCCGGCAACCAGAAAATCTGTTTTTCCGCTGACGCTTGAAGAGGCGCTGCCCCCAAGCTGCCTTACGATCTGCTCCGCATCGGCCCGGGCGAGGTTTTTGAGTTCGCCCGTAAAAACAAATATTTTACCATTAAGGACGGCCCCAAGCCTGCTTCCTGCATCCTCGGAGGTTTTTATCCCGGCAGATTTAAGTTTTTCCAACACCTTCCTGGTGATCGGATTATCAAAATATTCCTGTATTGATTCCGCGACAACAGGCCCTATTTCATTTATCTCGACAAGATCCTCAAACCTCTGACGGGACAGGGTATCTACTGAGCCGAATCTTCTGGCCAGGATCTCGGCCGTATGTTCGCCGACGTGGCGTATTCCCAAACCGTAGATAAGCCTGTTAAGGGGAACGCGTTTGCTGCCTTCAATCGCACCCATGAGATTCCGGGCGGATCTCTCGCCCATCCTTTCAAGGTTCCTGACCTGATCGTATTCCAGGAAATATATATCACCGTAGTCTCTTATAAGCCCGGAATCGACGAGTTGGTCTACCATGGCTTCGCCCATTCCTTCTATATCCATGGCGGTACGCGAGGCAAAATGGATTATGCTTTCTTTTACCTGCGCAGGGCAAAAGACGTTCTCGCACCGGACGGCTACTTCTCCCTCCTCGCGCTTAGTGGCACCGCCGCAGACCGGGCATTTTCCCGGCATCTTGAACTTCTTTTCTCGCCCAGTCCTGGAGGTTTTGACAACTTCCACCACTTGGGGAATGATCTCACCGGCCTTTTCTATGATGACGGCATCGCCTATCCTGATATCTTTGCGCTCGACCTCATCTTCGTTATGCAAAGAGGCGTGCGTAACCGTAGTCCCTGCGACAAATACCGGCTCCAGGACCGCGACTGGAGTAAGGGCCCCCGTCCTGCCAACCTGGACTTTTATATCCAGGAGCCTGGTCTTAACCCTCTCGGCCGGGAATTTATAAGCTATCATCCACCTGGGGGATTTTGACGTCGCCCCCAGTTGCCTCTGCTGGGTAAAAGAGTTTATCTTTATGACCATCCCGTCAATATCGTAATCCAGCGTCCGGCGTTTTTTATACCAGGCCTCGCAAAATCCTATAACTTCCTCGATATTTCCGCAGAGCTTAAAATTGGTGTTTACCCTCAAACCAAGGTTCTTGAGGCCAAGTAAAAGTTCTGATTGGGAACCAAAAAGTTCTCCCTCAAAATATCCTATGCCATGCATGAATATGTTAAGCCCGCGCTTTGCCACCATTCGAGGGTCAAGCAGTTTTAACGAACCGGCCGCTGCGTTCCTGGGGTTAGCGAAAACTTCATCGCCCGACTTCTCCTTGGCAGCATTGATGGCCCTAAAATCCTCAAGCTGCATATATACTTCTCCGCGCACCTCCAGGATACCCTTCAAAACCCCATTATCCGGACTGTCCAGTTTCAATGGGACGGACTTGAGAGTTTTTATATTTGCCGTTATATCGTCGCCTTTTGAGCCGTCACCGCGCGTGGCCGCCTGTGTCAAAATACCGTCTTTATACGTAAGACTGACCGATACGCCGTCTATTTTAAGCTCAACAACATATTCATAACTCTGGCCGTCTAAATTCTTCCTTACCCTTTCGTCGAATTCCCTAAGCTCGCCGTGGTTATAGGTATTATCCATGCTCATCATGCGGACCCTATGCTCGACTACGGGGAATCCCCCGATCGGTTCTCCTCCGACGCGCTGTGTAGGCGAATCAGCCGTCACGAACTCGGGATGCTCTCTCTCCAGCTTTTCAAGCTGCTTGAGCATGTCATCATACTCGCCGTCGGATATTTCAGGGTTGTTTTCCACGTAATAGAGCCTGTCGTGGCGGCGGAGTTCCATCTTGAGCTTATCTATGCGCTGTCTGGCATTAATAGTCATCGAGTATGCCGAAACCTCGGTATTCCCCGGTGGGTTTCCCCCAGTGGACCGATTCATCAGTGATCTGGCGTTTCATGGCCTCAGAGACCTCGACAAGCATCTCCTTAAGGTTACCTTCTGGGCCTTCGGCGACCAATTCAACCCTTCCATCCCTGAGATTTTTTGCGTAACCTGACAGTTTAAACCGCCTGGCAACAGCCTCGGCGGTAAACCTGAAACCTACTCCCTGAACATGTCCCGAATAATAGACGTGAATTCTTTTGATTACATCATTCATGGTAATCCTAAGGCAATTCTACAGGAATGGTCGGGGCGGACAGACTTGAACTGTCGACCTCTTCGTCCCGAACGAAGCGCTCTACCAAACTGAGCCACGCCCCGGTTACTTAAACAGGTTCTTCAAGCTCCAGAGCCCCTTCTTCGCCTCCCTTGCTTCAGATTGCAAAGAAACGAACTCTTTCGCGTATTTGACATTAGGCGGAACGGTATAAACCAAAGCATACCCCTCTTTGACCAGTTCCGCGTTGACAAAGATATCCCCGGAGTATACATAAGCAAGGGTCCTGCCGTACTTATCGGTTTTTCCGGCATCAAACTCAAGCCTTACTTTCCTGCCCTTAACAAGCCTCTCGTTCTCCCGTTTTGCCTCGTCGTAATATGGCCGGCCCCTTTCGGGAGTATCTATGCCGATGTACCTGACATGTTCACCGCTTTCCAGGACAACCGTATCTCCATCTATCACCCTGGTAACGAGCGCTTCTTCGGCAAAACAGGCTGTCAGCGTCAGAGATGTTAATATTACAAAGGCTGAAAAAACATCCGTAAACTTCATGATCCTACTTAACATAACGTTTGATTTTATCATGAGCGGGAAGAATAGTCAACTTAGACAAAACCCTTTTCCCGCAGGAATTCCATGGTAATTCCCGATGCCTCATCCGGGATGATACATCTCTCAATATATTTGCCAAGTATATCCGTTTCTATGTTTATTTTGTCACCCGCTTTTCTTGAGCCTAGCGTCGTCATCTTCGCAGTATGAGGTATGACGTATACAATAAAATAGTCCTTGCCAACATCTCCTACGGTAAGGCTTATGCCGTCAACGGCAACCGAACCCTTGTTCACTATACCTTTCATTATCTCCTTTCCGGCCTTTATCTTGAAAGATATCTCCGCTTTTTTTTCCGTGCGCGAGGATATCTCGCCGGTGCAGTCGATATGGCCGGTCACAAAATGCCCGCCGATCCTGGAACCCGCAGCCAATGCGCTCTCCAGATTTACCATATCGCCGGTTTTAAGCTGCCCGATCGTGGTCAATTCCAGCGTTTGCCTTACGGCCTCTACGGAAAAGACTTCACCGTCTATATCTACAACAGTAAGGCATGTGCCGTTGACCGAAACGGAATCTCCCGTCTTAAGGCCACGGACCACCTTTGAGGCCTTTATCGATAACAAAGAAGGCTCACGCCCTTTGTCAAAACCCTTCACAAGGCCTAATTCCTCGATTATTCCCGTAAACATCCTATCTCCTCACGTAACCTTCGACAAGGAAATCCGTACCTATCCTGCGACAGGTAACATCCCTGAGCTGTATTGCATCATTTACCCTGGCTATGCCCTTACCCTCAACAGGCGTCTTAGCGTCCCTTCCCCCTATTATTTTCGGAGCAATGAAAAAACAGACTTTATCGACGACTCCTTCTTCGAAGGCGGAAGCTATGGTCTCCCCGCCTCCTTCGATAAGCACGCTTGTCACGCCGCGGCCTGCAAGTATGGCCAAAAGAGGCCTTATTGCGACCCTCCCGGATTCAGGCTCCGGCCTGGCGATAACGACATCTCCTCCCCTGCTGTTAAGCACTCTTGCGCAACGAGAGACCCCTTTCGATCCGGAAAGGATGACCCTTAGCGGCTGCCTCTTGCTTTTTATGCCGGTTCTCGCGGTAAGCAAGGGATCGTCATTTCGTACAGTGCCCGATCCTACTATTATCGCGTCCGCTGCGCTCCTTAGCCTGTGGGCTAACTTCCTTGAGGATTCCCCGGATATCCACCTGGAATCACCTGTCCTTGCGGCTATTTTACCGTCGAGGGTCTGCGCGGCCTTAACGGTCACAAAAGGCATGCCTTCTGTGACAAATTTAATAAAAGACTCATTAATCTTGCAGGCTTCTCTCCGCAACAATCCGCATTCTGTTTTTATGCCGGCTCGTTTTAATGCGGCAAAACCCTTGCCGTTATTCAGCGGGTTAGGGTCCTTCATGGCAGCAACGACCCTTTTTATCCCGGAACGTATTATAGTGTCAACGCAGGGTGGGGTCTTCCCATAATGGCTGCACGGTTCAAGCGACACGTAAAGTATGGCCCCTTTCGCCTTCTTTCCTGCCTGTTTGAGCGCATATACCTCGGCATGAGGCCCCCCCGCAAACTTGTGGTAACCGCTGCCTGCGACCCTTCCGTTCTTCACTACCACCGCCCCTACACATGGGTTCGGACTGGTCTTCCCGAGTCCCTTTGAGGCAAGCTTGATGGCAAATCTCATGTATTTTATGTCTTCTTCGCGCATTCTTTTAATTTTTCCACAAGACTGTAGGGAATAGTGACCGTTCCCATCAGCATCCTGCCTTTGTTCGCGCCGTGGCAGTCGGAACCTCCCGTAATCAGCAGGCCTTTATCATTAGCCAGCTCCGCGAGCCTCTTAGATACCGCCTTAGATTGTTCGGAATGGTAGACCTCTATGCCATCGAGACCGTACTTTGCGAATTTAGGTACCAGGTCCGTTCCTCCCATCAACTGGGGATGGGCATATACGACTACGGAACCGACTTTCTTTAGTTCGGCTATGGCTTCTTTTACCGTGATCTCGTAGTGAGGAGCATAGCAAGGCCCTTTGTCACCGATATATCTCGAGAAAGCCTCTTTGATCGAAGAGACATAGCCCTTGTCTTCCATGACAGAAGCTATATGCATCCTTCCTACGGATCCCGGGCCGCTAACCCTAAAGACCTCTTCGGGCTTGAGGATGATGTTATATTTTTTTAATTTCTCTAATATCCTGTATACCCTGTCGATCCTTTTTTTCCTGATCGCTTCGAGCCTGTTCCGGAAATGCGAGTCTTCCAGATCAGGAAAGTACCCAAGGATATGGACTTCCCTGCCCGCCTCCTGCGCGGTCATCTCTACGCCGGCAATTATCTCGGGACCTTTTTTCCCTGCGGTCCTGCGGGCTGGTTCTACCCCGTCAACACAGTCATGGTCAGTGATGGCTATGCACGAAAGGCCCGCATTCCTGGCATTCTCGACTACTTCCCTCGGCGTAAAAGTCCCGTCGGAGAGGTTGGTGTGGACGTGGAGGTCAGCCCGTCTTTCCACCCTTTACCTCTTCCTTGCTGATCTTGTCTAGTATGCCGTTCACGAATTTGCCTGATTCCATATCGCCGAATTTCTTTGCCAGGTCCACCGCCTCGTTTATGGAAACCTTTTGGGGAATATCAGGACAGAACAGCAACTCATAAGTAGCCAGCCTCAAAACATTCCTGTCTATGACCGCCATACGGTTAAGTTTCCAATTGCTGGCGTAGGTCGAGATGGTTTCGTCTATCTCTTTCAAGTTCTTAAGCGCCCCTATAACCAGTGAGTTGGCGAAGTCTGAGACCTCCGCTTCGGCTTCATTCTCTCTCCAAAAATCAAGGAAAAGCTTATCGACCGGGTCTTTCCTGATATCAACCTGGTAGAGTATCTGCAACGCGCATTCACGCGCCTGGGTCCTCTTTCTCATCTCTAGATATTCTCTAGGAGGTTAGCCATCTCTATAGCGGATACGGCGGCATCGCGTCCTTTATTGCCGTCCTTCGTCCCGGCACGCTCTATGGCCTGTTCCAGGTTATCGGCTGTTATAACCCCGAATATGACAGGTACACCTGTATCGATAGATACCTTGGCGACGCCTTTTGCGGCTTCGCTGGATACATACTCGAAATGGGGGGTTGAACCCTTTATTATCGCCCCAAGGCATAATACAGCGTCGAATTTCTTCGACTTCGCAAGCCTGTTGGCGACAACAGGTATCTCGAACGAACCCGGCACCCAAACCGCCTCTATCTCCGCCTCTTTGGCCCCGTGCCTCGTAAGTGTGTCGACGGCGCCCTCCAAAAGCCTTTTCGAGATAAAATCATTGAATCTCGAAATAACTATCGCGAATTTCTTGCCTTTCGCGATCAACTGCCCTTCGATCGTCTTGACCATCTTACCCTCCCTTTTATTTTACCTTCCTTAGTACATGACCAAGTTTTTCCTTCTTCGTCCTGAGATACCTCGCGTTCTTCGGGTTAGGCTGCATCTCGATATGGACCCTCTCCGCTACTTTTAACCCGTAACCTTCCAGGCCGACTATCTTCTGGGGATTATTGGTCAGTAAGCGTATCTTCCTGAGTCCCAGGTCCGCGAGTATCTGCGCGCCGATGCCGTAGTCCCTGAGGTCTGCGTCAAATCCCAGGGCGTTATTCGCCTCGACCGTATCGAGACCCTTATCCTGAAGTGCGTAGGCCCTGATCTTGTTCTCCAGACCTATGCCCCTGCCTTCCTGCCTCATATAGAGCAGCACGCCGCGGCCTTCCTTACTTATCATGGAAAGCGCACTCCTGAGCTGACCTCCGCAATCGCAACGCATAGAACCAAAGACATCGCCGGTCAGGCATTCAGAATGTACCCTTACAAGGGCAGGTCTGTCCGACAATTTACCCATAACCAGGGCAACATGGACTTTCCTGTCGATCAAGGATTCATACAGCATCAGCCTGAACTCCCCGAACTCAGTGGGAAGCGGCGTCTCCTCAACAAGGCGGACGAGCTTCTCGGAAGCCATCCTGTATTTGATCAGATCGGCTATGGTGCAGATCTTGAGCCCGTGTTTCTTCGCAAAAACTTTCAGTTGCGGCGTACGCGCCATCGTGCCGTCGTCATTCATTATTTCGCATATCACACCGACCGGTTTTAACTTAGCAAGTTTTGCCAGGTCTACTGCGGCCTCGGTATGGCCTGTCCTGACCAAAACACCGCCTTCCTTAGCCCTTAGTGGGAATATATGCCCGGGCCGGCTGAAATCATCCGGTTGCGACCGAGGATCCGCAAGGGCCTTTATCGTCCTGGCCCTATCCTGGGCCGAGATCCCGGTAGTGACGCCCTCTTTCAGGTCTATCGACATCGCCCATCCGGTATTGAAATTACCTCCCCCTGCTTCCGATAATACTTCGATGCCGAGGGTATTAAGCCTCTTTTCTTCCATAGGCACACAGACAAGCCCCCGGCCGAATTTAGCCATGAAATTTATGGCATCCGGGGTAACGAATTCGGCGGCCATAAGAAGATCGCCCTCGTTCTCCCTGTCCTCGTCATCAATGACGATGACCATTTTACCTTTCCTGATATCTTCGATCGCTTGCTTGATGGTATTGAGCATTTTTCTCCTTAAACAAAAAATCCCGAAGGCGAACCTTCGGGATAACGGTATTCCGCGCAATATGGCAAATAGCACTGCCGTGATGCGTCTTCTCTCATCTAGACTTTAACTATTGGCTCCTGAACTTCCCAGGATCTGTCCCAGGCGTATTGATTTGCGAAGCAAATCGGCCGAAGACTCGCAGGCTTGGCCTCATTTTTGCGAGGCCTGACTGCCAGTGGGGAATTTCACCCCTCCCGAAGAACAAGACAATTTTATACCAAACAGGACCTTTTGTCAAGGCCACAGGCACCTAGGGGCAACCTTGACAAAGCCCCCTTCTTGGGGTATCATTAGCCCATCATGGAAAAGAAATCGCTTCAAGAGATGCTTGACAGGATTCGCGCAGAGCTGACCATATTCTATGAGATCGGCAATGCTATGCGCTCAACGCTCAACCTGGATGAGATACTTTTTATCATCCTGACGGGTGTGACCTCCCATGAAGGCTTGGGATTCAACAGGGCTATGCTCTTCCTCGTAAATGAGGCAGAGCACGTTATCGAGGGTAGGATGGGCATTGGCCCTCATTCTGAAGAGGAAGCCGGACGTATATGGGGCAGGATCGCCTCGGAGCAGATGACGCTTGAGGACCTTATATCAGCGTACAGTTTTTATAAAAAAGGGATCTCCGAACTCGATAAGATAGTCCGCAGCATAAGGGTTCCCCTTCGCGAAGATGCCGGTGTCCTGGCCATGACCGTCCTTGAAGGCATGAGTTTTGAGATAACCAACGAATCCACCAGGCAGAACATCGAGGCCGATCACGTTTTAAAATCCCTTAAGACCCAGTACTTCGTGACCGTACCCCTAAGGGCAAAAGACAAGGTAATAGGACTTATCCTTGCCGATAACATATTCACGAAAAAACCCATAGGTAAGGATGACATAAGGACACTGACGATGTTCGCTAACCATGCAGGCCTGGCGATCGAGAACTCGCGCCTCTACGAGGAGACTGTCCACCAGGCGAATACAGATATGCTCACGCGCCTGTGGAACCACGGTTATTTCCAGTATTCTCTTACAGAAGACCTGAAAAAAGCCTACGAGTCCAAGAAACCGCTTTCGCTGATAATGTTCGATATAGATAACTTTAAGAACTACAATGATACCCTTGGCCATCAAATGGGTGACCAACTCCTTAGGGATGTCGCGAGGATATTGAAAGCCACCTGTGACGGGAAAGGGACTGTTTCCCGCTACGGCGGAGAGGAATTTGCGGTAGTCCTTCCCGGTATATCAAAGGACCCGGCTTACCAGATCGGGGAAGTGCTCAGGCAGGCCATAGAAGGTTTCCAATTCAAAGGCCAGGAAGTGCAGCCCACCAAGAACCTTACCATAAGCGCCGGTATAGCTACCTACCCTGAAGACGCGCTCGATAAAGAAAAACTGATCTATTTGGCTGACATGGCGTTGTACGAAGCAAAAAGAACGGGGAAAAATAGAGTCTGCGTCTACAGGTCAAAATAACGCTTATCCTTCCAAGCGCTACTGTTTCAGGCTGTCTTCGCTTCCAGTTCCTGTGAAAACTTAACGGAAACGATCTTCGATACACCCGACTCCTCCATTGTTATGCCATACATGACGTCGGCAACCGAAATCGTCTTCTTGTTATGTGTTATTATTATGAACTGTGATGTCTTAACGAAATCACGAAGCACCCTGCAGAACCTGTCTATATTCGCCTCATCAAGGGCCGCATCCATCTCATCCATCACGCAGAACGGGCTCGGCTTTACTTTGAATATCGAGAATAACAGCGCGATGGCGGTCATCGACCTCTCGCCGCCGGAAAGCAGTGATATCGACTGCGGCTTCTTCCCGGGAGGCCTGGCTATGATCTCTATACCGCTCTCAAGTATATCCTCCTGGTCTATCAATAAAAGTTCCGCGTCTCCGCCTCCGAACAAAAGCCTGAACATGTCCCTGAATTCCGCCTGGATCTTCTGGAAAGTCTCAATGAACATCTCGCGGGTTGTCCTGTTAAGCTTATTTATGGCCTTATGCAGGTCATCCTTGGCGGCCAAAAGGTCCTGTTGCTGTGTGGTCAGGAACGTAAAACGCTCCTGCAGTTCCTTGTGCTCGTCTATCGCGACAAGGTTTACCGGACCCATCTGCTCTAACTTTTCACGAAGCGACTCCATCTTCGCGTTCGTCTCTTCCCAATTGATATCTGCAGGGGCCTCGACCTGGTCAAGGTCTGTCTCTACCTTATATACCTGCAGCAGCCTGTCCTTTATGCTGGACCTCTTGTAGCCAAACTCGGTAGACCTCACTTCAAGCACATGTATGCGTCCGCTAAGGTCATTAAGGGACTTCTGGTTCTCCCTGACCTCCGATTCCAGATGGGCGATAGTATCGCTTATCATCCTGCGCTCCTCCACTATCTTCTGGGAATCAGACTCGGCGGAAGCTTTAAGGACAAGTAATTCATCGTTCCTCTTTGACAACACATCCGATTCAGAGACAAGCTCGGTAATCCTGCCTTTGGAATCTTCCAGTTCCCTCTCCTTTGCAAAATAACCTGTCTTCTCATCCTCGAGGGAGCGCCCCATCATTGTAAGGGCATTTATCACGGAAGTCTCTTTGTCCTTTAGCAGGTCCAGCTCTGTCTTAAGCTGGGTAATGAGCACAAGGGTATCCTCTCTTTCCTTGAGCTTTACGGATATCGTCTCCTGGTTGGACTTTATCGTTTCCTGGACCTTAAAATCCTCGTCGTTAAGGGTAACCAGCTCCTTCTTCAATTCCTCTTCCTTGGAAGCATAAGTATCGATCTCCGACTTTACTTCATCGAGCTCGAGATTAAGCAGGGATTCTTCGTCGGTAAGCTTGGTCATGGCGTCATCAAGACCGGCCTTTTCGCTGATCTTATTGGCGTTATCTATCTGTATCCTGTGTATCTGTTCAGCAACCGTCTTTGTATCGGCTTCGAGAGTGTCTCTTGTCTGTTTCTTTTCCCCGAGTTCCCTGACTGCGCTCTCGGTCCGCACCTTAAGGTTCTCGGTGCTTATCCTGAGTTCCTTTATCTTGGCATCCCTGCCGATAAGCCCGAAACCTTCGGCCTTCGGTATCTTGCCGCCAGTTGAAAGCCCTTTTTCCACAACCTCGCCGTTCCTCGTAATGAACCTGGCGTTCGCATTATCGCCTGCAGCGGAAAAAGCGGTTTCAAGGTCTTCGGCAAGAAAGGTATTCCTGAGCATATAATCTATCACCGGCTTAATATTCTCGCCCGCTTTGATATAATTCATTATATCACTGCCCTTTTCAGGCCTGTTGATGCCCTCAAGCGGTATGAAAGTTGCCCTGCCCAAAGAACTTTCATCAAGGAATCTTATCAGCCTCTTTGCGGTATCCTTATCTTTTACTATGACTGCCTGGACCATGTCCCCAAGTGCCGCCTCGACCACACCGTCGTAGCCCTGGAATGGCTCAATAAGGTCGGCAACGACACCGATCACGCCCTCTGATACAGGCGAACCCTTTTCCACTTCCTTCAAGACGGTCTTTACTCCAAGCGAAAAACCTTCATATTTAGCCTTAAGGTCTTCGAGGAAGGCAAGCCTCGATTGTGAAGTAGCCAAATCCGAATTGAGCCCTTGGAGATCGACTTCCAGCTTATT
>CAZAEH010000026.1:0-19365 GCA_964484255.1 uncultured Planctomycetia bacterium | reverse complement strand
GTAACTTCCGTCATCCGTGGTAACGATGACCTCATCGGCAATATCCCTGAAGGTCCTTTCGAGTATAATCAGGTCTCTGTTACGCGCCCCTAATATCGTTATAACCCTGTTCCCCGCCTCTTTCAAAGCGCGCACGACGCTAAGGAGTTCAGCTGAACCGACCCCGCCGCCTATCATAACGACCGTGCCAAACTTCTTTATCTCACTCGGGTTCCCAAGCGGACCGAGTACATCCTTTATGAAATCGCCGGGCTTAAGTGAACATAAGTCCCTGGTAGACCTCCCTGCTTCCTGGATTATCATGGTGACGGTACCCTTATCCTTATCCATATCGCATATAGTAAGGGGTATCCTCTCCGCAAACTCGTCAAGCCTGACAACCACAAACTGGCCGGGTTTCGCCTCTCGCACAACCATGGGAGCTTCAACCTTAAGCATGATTATCGAACCGGCCAAGACCGTCTTTTCTATGACACTATGCATTGGTCCTGATTACCTCCCGATCTGTTTGCCGTAACCTGTCTCCAGGGCCTTGACGAGGTCTGTAAGGACGGAATTTACCGGGGTCGGAACGCCTAGCGCTGCGCCTTCGGCGGCTATAGCCCCGTTTATATAATCTATCTCCGTCTTCTGGCCGTCGATCACATCCTGCAGCATAGAACAGACATTGTCCAAACTCGAAGAACAGACTGATTCTATCTTCTTTACCGGGTCTGAATACACCAGATTTATTCGGCGGCGTTTAGCCACCTTGACCGCTTCCATTACGGTCTGTTTCATTACGTTCCTGGTCCATTCATATCTGAACAGGTCACCGTTCTTAAGCCGCGTCAGGGCGCCAAGGGCGTTTATCCCGGCGTTGATCACCAGCTTAGACCATATTACCTCTTTTATATTGTCGGATATCTTGGTCTCGAATGAAGCTTTCTTTAGCAAGGCCGATATCTCTTCCAGCTTCCGGCGGGGAATATACCATTTCTTCACGTCCTTGCGGGCGGGGGGAGTATACCATCTGCCTATTATCGTCTCCCCTTTTCCTGCATGCCTGACCTTTCCATCCCCGACATACGTCGAACCGTGCGAAGTCACCCCCCCGACAACTTTCTCCTGCCCTACGATCTCAGCTATAACCTCTTCGTTTCCCAAGCCGTTCTGGAGCGTCAGGACAAGGGTATTGTCGCCGATCGAGGCCTTAGCTTCCTTAACGGCTTCCTCGGTATCGTAGGATTTGACACAAACAATAACAAGATCGCAGACCTCTATATCCTTTGCATCACAGGTGGCCCTCACCTTGGCGCTGAACTCCCCGATCCCCTCGACCTTTATCCCGCTATTATTGATCTTCTTTGCGCGTTCCTGGACTTTGTCGAGCAGCCAAACATCTTCGCCCGATCTTGCTAAAGAAGCGGCTACGAGGCAACCAAGGGCCCCTGGGCCGATGATCGCTATCTTCATTTGGTCCTCCTTACGGACTTGATCTTTTTCAGTTCGGATCCATTCATCGCAAAACTATGCTCCTGCGCCGGAAAGTTCCCGGATTCCACATCATCTTTATACCTCTTAAAGGCATTAAGCATCTGCGGCCAAAGGTCAGCGTATTTCTTCACGAACTTCGGCGTAAACTTATCATACAATCCTATCATATCGTTGGTTACTATTACCTGTCCGTCACAATAAGGGCCCGCGCCGATACCTATGGTCGGTATGCCGATCTTTTCCGTTATAAGTTTAGCCAGCATATCCGGTACACATTCAAGGACAATGGCAAAGCATCCGGCCTTTTCAAGGGCCATAGCGGAATCGATAAGTTTCGCAGCGCCCTTGGCATCTTTGCCCTGGACCCTGAACCCGCCAAGTTGGGCAGCCGTCTGGGGCGTAAGGCCTATATGCCCGAGAACGGGTATCCCGGCCTTGACCAGGGTTTTCACCGTGCCGGACATCTCCTCTCCGCCTTCGATCTTTACGGCCGCGCACCCGCCTTCTTTTATGAACCGCCCGGCGTTCCGAACAGTCTCTTTTTCGGCGATATTATAGGTCATAAAAGGCATATCACCTACAAGCAGGGCATATTTTACGCCGCGCCTGACAGCCTTGGCATGGTGTATCATCTCATCCATGGTGATTGGTATCGTGGATTCATAACCGAGCACCGTCATGGCAAGCGAATCGCCGACAAGCACCATGTCCAAGCCCGCCTCGTCAATAAGGCGCCCGGAAGGATAATCATATGCGGTAAGCATGGTTATCTTCCTGCGTTCGTCCTTCTTCTTCTGCACATCGGGGATGGTCACCTTCCTGCGTTCGGCATTCATTGAGCGTTTCCTTTCATGAGGGACTTCACGATATTAACGGCTTCGATAGCGTCATGCGCATAAGCGGAGGCGCCTATCTGCCTGGCGAATGCCTCGTTAACCACCGCGCCGCCAACCATCGTCTTGAAGTTCAATTCCCTCTTCTTCAACTCTTTAATGACATGCTCCATCTGTATCATCGTGGTGGTCATCAGCGCGCTCAGGCCTATTATGTCGGCCTTGTTCTTTACCGCTTCCTTGATTATGGTATCGGCAGGCACGCTCCTGCCAAGATCGAATATCCTGTAACCGTGGTTCTCGAGCACCGATATGACGATATTCTTGCCTATATCGTGGATATCGCCTTCAACGGTCGCAAAGACGATTGTTCCCTTGTCCTCCTGTTCCCCCGGCTTGATCTCTTTCTTGAGGCGTCCGAACGCGCGCTGGACCGCTTCCGCCGAAAGTATTACCTGCGGGAGGAAGTACTCCCTCTTTCCGAATTTCTCCCCGACAGTCTCAAGGGCGGGGATCAATATACCGCTGTTTATCTCCAAAGGCGGTATCCCTTGCGCCAGGGACTGTTCGACATATGCCACTATATTCTCCTTATCGCCGTAAATCACGGCTTCGGTGAGGAGGGCCCTGGCATCTTTCTCCTTACCCGGTTTAGCCTTGGAGGATCTGGCCGGGACACGTATAACAGGATCCAGCGCTTCCTTCAGGAATTGTTTTACCCGGGTATACGTAGCTGCCCCATTCTTCTTGCGTTTCGCGACCCAGAACATATTGTCGTCACTCGGGTTGATTATCGCGAGGTCGAGTCCGTAAGAAAGGGCTAATGAGAAGAAATCAGCATTGATCTTCCTCCTGTTTGGGAGGCCAAACGATATATTGCTTACGCCAAGCGAGCATGGGAAACCGCCCTTCCTTAGATCTCTTATAGCTTTCATGGTTTCTCCCGCCTGTGCAGGTTCCGCCGATATCGCCAACGTAAGCGGGTCGACTACTATATCTTCTTTACGTATGCCAAGCGCCAGGGCCTTCTTTATCACCGTTGAAGCTATCTTCACGCGCGCCTTGGCGTCCTTCGGTATACCGCATTTGTCAAGCGCCAGCACAAGCACCGCTGCTCCGTATTTCCTGGCCAGGGGAAGTATCGAGGCGATCTTTTCTTTTTCCCCGTTAACGGAATTTATCAAAGGCTTTCCTGCGGTTTCCTTGAGGGCCGCCTCAACAGCGAACGGATTCGTGCTGTCTATCGATATCGGCGCTTCACTTACCGCTTGTACGGCTTCCACGGCAGATGCGATCGTATCCTGCTCGCGGATGCCGGGAACCCCGACATTGACATCGAGTATATCTGCGCCTTTACGTGACTGTTCTATAGCTTCCCGTCTTATAATAACGTTCTTGCCTTGCCTTATCTCTCCCTGAAGGTCCTTCCTGCCGGTGGGATTTATCCTCTCGCCTATAATAAGAGGCCTTGTTTTGGCATTAAGCTCAATGGTCTTCGTGCGCGAAGAAAGTCTGAAAGCCGGTATGTATTTCCGGCGCCGGGGTTTCCTGCCGCGTAAAACCCTGTTTACTTCCCTGATATGCTCAGGCGTGGTCCCGCAACATCCGCCTATAAGGTTGACGCCGAGCGCAGCGAACTCGGCTGCATATCCCGCGAATGCCTTGGGGGTCTCGGGAAAATATGTCCTGCCTTCACGCAATTCCGGCAATCCTGCGTTCGGCTGGCAGGATATAAACCTGTCAGTCCGGGGGGATATCTCTTTTATAACGTTCAACAGCTCTTTCGGCCCGGTAGAACAGTTGGTGCCAATGATATCCGCGCCCAGTGAATTCAACAGAACAGCAAAAGCGGAAGGAGTGGTGCCGTAGGTACTGCGCTCGCCTCCTTCAAAAGTCATCTGGGCCTGGATAGGCAACCCGCCTATCTCCTTGGCCGCAATGACCGCCGCTTTAAGTTCCTTTATATCGGCGAAGGTCTCGAGTATCACGAGATCGCAACCGCCCTCCTTAAGCTGTCTTATCTGGTCCTCGAAGGCCTTGACCGCCTCATCGAACGAAAGGTCGCCGAGGGGGCTTATCTGCCTGTCAAGCGGCCCGACCGAACCGGCTACATATATCTTCCTCCTGTGATACCCCAAAGCAACGGACTTGGCTATCCGCGCCGCTTCATAATTGATCCTGTCGGCATCCTTCTCAAGGCCGTAAGAAGCAAGTTTCAATCTGCTCGCGCCGAATGAATTAGTTTCAATGATATCCGCGCCGGCATCTATATAACTGCGGTGTATGCTGCCGATCACCCCGGGGTTGGAGATATTGAGCTCTTCCGGGCAGGCTCCCGCCTTGAGCGCTCCCGTCTCTTGCAGTACGGTCCCTAGAGCGCCATCATATATGAGTATTTCATTTTTTAACCTTGCTAATATCCCTTTCATATACCTTCCTTATAGGTTTATGCCCGGCCCTGACCAGCCCTATGCATGCTGTAACGGATTTTTCCGGCAGCATTATACAACTCTTTGTGGCACGCACCCCTATCTTCGCCGCTTTTAAAACCTTTAATATCTTCACTTGGTCAAAGACCGACCAGTCCCCATATCCCGGGCTGAAACGCGTGATGGTCGAGAAGCCCTCGGAACCGGCGTTCTTGGTCACAGCCTTATCGATAGCGTCTGCAAGGGCTTCTGCTGCCTCGGAACCCACCGCATCCAAGACTGTCGCCCGCGCTATTTCTCCGCTTTTTACATACGAATTGATCTTTTCGGGAAGGTCCTTCCCTATCGTGCAGGCGAATAACGCTGCTTTCACCGATCCCTTGATATGTTTCGCGAGGGAAGAACTCTCTACCTTAAACCCGGAAGCGGAAAATCCGATCTTCGGCCCCTTTACGGTTATGTCGTATATATTGAATACGGCTTTGGACTCAACCAGCGAAAGTCCCTCTTCCATTACAGAAGAGATGAATGACATGACCCTCTTATCCGCCTTCGTCTTGTATTTCGCAAATTTTAGGCGGGAAAGGACAAGCTCCGCGGGTATTTCTATAGGGATATTCTTAAGAAAGACTATCTCTCGCCTCCTAAAGGCCGGCTTTGTCCAGGATCTGGGGAACGAGCTTGTTCCAGCCCAGCGACATTATGTGAACGCCATGGGCCAGGCCTTTCAAGTCTTTTATGGTGCGTGCTGCGATCTCGACGGCTTTTTGCTGCCTGTCCGACGCGTTCTCGATCTCTTCAATGAGTTTGTCGGGGATGAATATCCCGGCAACATTCTTATTCATGAACCGGGCCATATCAGGGGATTTGATGAGAATTATCCCGGCAATAATGCAGGTATCGAAACTTTTGATTCTATCCATGAACGCGGCAAAAGCGCCGACATCATATACTCCCTGGGTCTGGAAGAATGAGGCCCCTGCCTTTACCTTCTTCTCGAACTTTATCAGCTCCGGTTCAAGCGAATCGGCGCCGGGGTTAACGACAGCGCCTATGCAAAAACTCGGCGTACCTTTCAGTTCTCTGCCTGCCATATCCTTCCCGGCTTCAAGCCCTTTAAGCGCATTTATAAGCTGAACGGAATCCAGATCGAAGACAGGTTTTGCCGCCTGGTGGTCACCCCTCGACGGATGGTCGCCTGTAAGGACAAGTATATTCTCTATGCCGAGAGCTGCCGCAGATAGAGCGTCGGACTGCAAAGCTATCCTGTTGCGGTCACGGCAGGTAAGCTGGTATATGGGCTCGACTCCTTCCTCCCTCAAAAGCCTGGAGACCGCAAGCGAACCCAGCCTCATCACCGCGCTCTGTGAATCCGTGACGTTAACGGCATCTACCCTGTCTTTAAGCATGAGGGCTTCTTCGAGGTTAGGCTTTACGTCAATGCCTTTCGGCGGCCCGATCTCGGCGGTAATTATGAACTTCCTGCTTCCTATCTTTTCTTTTAAGGTCATTGTCATCTCTTCCTGGTAGCATCAACAATTATCCTGCGCGGCCTGACGGAACGTGAATGGTCCTTCGGGGGCATGATTTTCTTCATGTTATCAAGCTTGCCCGCGTCCTTAAGCCTGTTATATATCAATAACCACCCGCAGTCGATCTCGGGGTTTACTTCGCATTTGCCGTCCTTGGCGCCTCCGCATGGGCCGTTCTGGAGCCCCTTAGGGCATAACGCGTTCGGGCAATAACCTCCGGTGATAAAAAGGGTGCAATCTCCGCATAATGCACACACTTCTTTGAACCTGCCCGCCCTTTCAGACTGCCCCAGGAACAGCGTATCATTAGCCGGAACGACATTCATGCCTGTCCCAGCAAAAACTGTGTGCGCCCCGTCACCGCAACTCATGACAAGCACGGCTCCGGAATCCGACAACTTGTCTTTGTCGTCCCGGAAACGTTTTTTGACCTCCAGAAGGTTGCACGGCGTATCCCACACCTCGGCGGCAGTTACCTTCTTCCCTTTTCCTTCAAGGACCTGCCGCATATTCCTTACTTCGTCCTCGCCTCCGGTCTTGCATATGGTCGCACACTGCGTGCACCCGACTATAAATACTTTCTCTATGCCTTCAAGGCACTTTATTATATCATCCACCGGTTTCTGCCTGGTTATTATCATCTCTTCATCTGTTCCTTAAAAAGGGTGATGCAATTGCGCATCGACATCATGACCGTAAGCGGCCCGACACCTCCGGGCACGGGTGTAATAAAGCCGGCACGCCTTGCGGCCGAAGCAAATTCAACGTCGCCTTTGACCTTTCCTGCTACTTTTGTAATGCCTACGTCTACAACGATCGCCCCGCGCTTTATCCAACCGCCCTTTATCAGGCCGGGCCTGCCGACCGCAACAACAAGTACTTCCGCACGGCCTATGTGTTCCTTTAGCGTGCCCCGGTTCGCCGTTCCCACATGGCAGACGGTCACGGTCGCAAGTTTGTCGAGAAGGAACATGGCTATGGGTTTGCCTACAAGCTCGCCATGTCCGACAACAACCGCCTCCCTGCCGAACAGGCTTATCCCCGTAGACCTGATTATCTCCATGACTGCCGACGCTGTAGGGTTGACCCTTTCAACGTTCTTGGCGGGATCTATATAGTATATGACCTGCTTGAGATTTATCGTCTTGGGCACCGGCAGACCGAGCATAACGGCCGTCGTATCCCTATCAGTATTAAGCTTCTTTATTACCCTTATAAGCTCGTCCTGGGAAACGGAATTGCCAAGCTTGATCTTCCTGTACTTTATACCCAGCTCCCTTGCAAGCTTTTCCTGCGAGTTAAGGTATATAGTAGCCGGTTTGTGTCCTCCGATCTGGATTACCGACAGCATCGGCGTTTTCCCGTATTTTTCCTTGATAGCACAGACCTCTCGCTTTATCTGTGCTTTCATCTTCCCCGCCAACTGTTTTCCGTCAAGTATCTTCGCGGCCATCTATCTGCCCATCCATTTCTTATTAAGCCTGACAAGGTTCTCCGCTGCCCCGTTCGAAGCCTTCAGAAGCAATTCTGCCGCGCGAAGGTCACCGGCAAGATTCCTGTTGCCTATCTTTCTCAGTCTCGGACAATAACTTAGCGTCTCCTTTGACAAAGCCGTTATCTCCTCAACGCACAGGGTCGCTTTCTTCATCGAAGAAGCCGACCTTGTCCTCGAATATTCCTCATATGACCTGACGTCCTTCTCTATATGTGCGGCAAGTTTCATTTTCAGGCGCTGCGCTTTTAAAAAAATGGCCTTGGCGTCTTTTTCATACATCCTGTATTTTTTCTTGCCGATAGTGAAGTTCGCGACTTTCATAATCAACGCTGCGCCGATGGCCCCGGCCAACGCGGCCGAAGCCCCTCCTCCAGGGACAGGTTTCCTGTCTCCCAACGCCGCAACAAAAACATCTATCCTGCTTTTGGACGATATCATCAGAATAACCCCGATATGTTACCGTCGTCGTCAATATCCACCCTCTCGGCAAGGGGGACTTTTGGCATTCCGGGCATAAGGTTCATCTCGCCTGTAAGCGCGACCAGGAACCCTGCACCGGCCGAGACCTTGACCTCTTTTACCTTAAGACGCCACCCTGATGGGGCGCCTTTCTGCTTGGGATCATCCGTAAAAGAAAGATGTGTCTTTGCCATATTGACCGGCAACTCGTCATAACCGTTCTCCGTAAGGAACTTGATATCATCCTCCGAAGAGCCTACATATACAACCCCCTCTGCACCGTAAACTTCTGAGGCTATTTTTTCTATTTTTTCTTTTATCGAAAGGCTAAGCTCATAAAGCGGCTTAAACTTCGAGGGATGTTCCTGCATTGTAGATATGACAGCCTGAGCAAGTTTTTCCCCACCTTCTCCGCCTTTTGCCACAACCTCGGTTATCTCGGCAAGTACCCCCTTGCTCCTGCATGACTCTTTTATCCTGTTGAGCTCATTATCGGTATCGGCCGGGAACCTGTTGATAGCTACGACCGGCCATATCCCGAATCTCTTGACATTCTCCAAATGCCTTTCCAGGTTGCAAAGGCCATTGTTAAGAGAAACAAGGTCTTCCTTGTCGAGATCGCTATCGGCCATTCCTCCGTGCGATTTAAGCGCCCTGGCGCTTACGACTACTACGGCGCAATCAGGTTTGAACTTCCCCTGCCTGGTAACTACATCACAGAACTTCTCAAAACCCAGGTCTGTGCCGAACCCGGTCTCGATCACCGCGTAATCGGCGAGCTTAAGCGCCATCTGGGTGGCAAGCACGCTGTTTGTCCCGTGGGCTATATTGCCGAAAGGCCCCATATGTATAAAAGCAGGCTGGCTTTCCAGGGTTTGGGCTATATTCGGTTTTATTGCGTCTTTCAATATCGCAGCCATCGCGCCAACGACCTTGAGTTCAGATGCCGTTATGGGTTTGCCCTTGTTGGTAAACCCTACTATCATCCTGCCAAGCCTCTCTTTAAGGTCCTTGTAACCTGTGGTCAAAGCAAGGCAAGCCATGACTTCGGAGGCAGCGGTAATATCGAAACCGTCACGCCGTTTCACAGCACCTTCGGCTGCGCCTACCTGTATCTCGCGCAGGCTCTTGTCGCAAAGATCTATTGCCCTTCGCCATAATATCTTCTTGGGATCAAACTTAAGTTCATTACCCCTAGAGATATGGTTATCGATCGCAGCGCTTAAAAGGTTATGCGCAGAGGTAACGGCATGGATATCCCCTGTAAAATGGAGGTTTATATCCTCCATCGGCAAGACCTGGGCATACCCGCCTCCGCAACCTCCTCCTTTCAGGCCCAAAGCCGGCCCCAGGGAAGGTTCTCTCAGGCAAAGTATTACACGTTTCTTCAGGCGGCCCAACGCCTGGGTAAGGCCTATGGATACGCAGGTTTTACCTTCGCCGTGCCTCGTCGGAGTTATGGCGGTAACAAGGACAAGTTTGCCGTCGGGCCGGGCCTTAAGCCTCTGCAATACGCCGAGAACGACCTTGGCCTTGTAATTACCATAAAGCTCGAGCTCGTCTGCATTTAAACCGGCTTTTGTCGCAACACCCACTATTTGCTTGGGATGCGTTAGCCTGGCTATCTCTGATGTAGAGTGCGGTTTTTTAGCGAACATAGTAACTCTTTATTATAGGTAAATATGTGCGATTTTGCAATCCCAAAAAACTGCAGGGACATCATCTTAGTTTATAAGGAAAGTTGTCAGGTTGGAAAACTTGGCCTTTACCCATATAACGGCGTCTTCGCGTTCAATGTCATAACGGTAATCACTGCCTTCTTTAAGCGCCTTCCCGTTCATCTTGACGTTTACCGGGTACTTACCCCAATTCTTGATGATAAAAACGGGATTGAGTACTGTAGAGGATACGATCTTAGGATACATGCTGAACTGGCAACCGTGTTTGAGCCTGTCTGTCTCAAAAACAAGGGCCCTTTGGTAATAGTCGTTCCCGATGAATTTCGCGTCATCGCTTATCATAGTAACATCTCCGGGGTAAAGCCACGAAGAGGTCTTGTCACGAAGTTCCTGGTCATCCCAGGGTTTGCTTACACCGACGAGCATCGCCCAAGTCGTGGGACCTGTCACTTTTGGGTGCCCGGCTACCGGCAGGAGCGATACATGGCCCGGTTCGCGTATATATCTGCCGTTTGTCTTGGAAGGCTCTTCGTACGGCATCTTGCTAATGGGCCAATGCGAGAAAACGAAGAAATCGCCTTCATATTCATATCCGCCCCTCAACTCTAAAGCCCAATTCTCCCCGTAATGACCCCACCATTTGCTGAACGGCTCAGGAAAGGTCTTTGGGCAGACCTCTTCCCCCTGCGCAAAGACCTCAAAAACCGCGGGCCTGTTCTTGAGATTCATGCGACAGATTGCCTCAGGCCAGCTTTTCGAGTTCTCGTCAAGCTTAGAAGGTCCCGTATTCTTGTTAAGATCCCAGGCATACTCTATCTTGTCCCCTTTAAGGTTGAACAGGGTAACTGCTTTTTGCTCGATAACCTCTGATGGTTTTATCCCTCCGCGCTTTACTACGGCGAGTTCGGAGACCTCATTCCAGTCTATTTCGTATCTCGTGGTCAGCACGGGAGTATATGTAACCTTCCTTACCCCTGTGCCGTCCGGATAGAAAGTGAACCATTCATCGGCATACGGCCTCTCGACCGGGTCCAGGCCCCACCACTTATATTCGGGATCGGCAAGCACATACCTCCAGTGGACAATAACCCGGGCTTTGTTCGATACTTCTACCTCGGCCTTGGACCATCGCAACAGGCGGTCTCCCATCGGCTCACAGCAGCCTTCCGTGCCTCCGTTCCATATCTCGACAAACTCATAGTACGCGGCACATTTATCGTCTATATGCCACCAGGGTATATACTCCGCTTGGGACCAGAAAACGAACTTTGCCTTGTCGTAATATGGGAACTCCCTGTCGAAGGTCACGACAATCGCGTCGCCGGAGAAACCTGAAAATGTATAATCCCTCCTGACCGCCTTGAAACCGGTCTCCCTGTCCGATATATCGTCTGTAGGTGTCAAAACCGCCATAGGTTTCATGAAAACGGCTCCGGACGGCGTACTCCCGTCGCTCTTGACGTAAGGGTAAAAATAAAAACCCCTCTTGTCCGTGTCGGGAAGGGTAGAAAATTCTATCCATCCTTCCATCGGTTTTCCGTCGACCTTCCTGGAATAACGGTAATAGAAATGCAGACAGGATGCTTTTTCATCCCTTATTATGCGCAGGGCCGTTGTGTCATAGCCGAAAGACTCGTTATTAAGCAGGAATTCGAACCTCGGGTTCCACTGAGAATTCTGGGGAATAAAATCTTGCCCGTCCTTTATGGCAAATACCCTTACCGTCACATTACCTTCTTTGTCCGGCTTCCTTTCGATACCGAAAAAATTGCTCGGGTCGGGCTTTCCCCCGTTATCCTTGAAGAGTATTATACCGCACGGTCCCGCTTGAGGTTTGATCCCGGACTGTACGTCAAAATTCCCTCCGAATTTGCTGGGGTTATATATGCCGAATAGCCCTACCTTGTCCAGCGATAACCGGACGCCTTCTTCACTCTCTGATACCAAACCTCCTTCGGTCGCCGGACCGAAATAGTACGGTTCCCATTTCTTCTGCGTGTCATCCGCCGAGGTCCACCACGACCGTAACAAGATCGAACAAAATATGAGTACGACAGCTGTTCTCTTCAGCATCCGGCTTCCCCCCGTCCGCGCAGGCGCAATTGTCCGCATGCCGCGTCGATATCCGCGCCGCGCTGCAAACGCACGGTAGAACTTATCTTTTCCTTCTCCAGGACTTCCCTGAACTGGTTTACCTCTTTCGCCGAAGGCGCAGAAAACCTGAAGTCGGAGACGGCATTGAACGGTATAAGGTTTACCTTGCAATTAAGACCCCTGAGCAGACCGGCAAGGTTATGGGCATCGGCCTGTGAAGAATTGACATCCTTAATCAGGATATACTCAAAAGTTATTATCCTGCCTTTTTGGCTGGTATATTCCCGGCAAATTTCCATAAGTTCGCCTAACGGGTACTTCCTGTTTATGGGCATAAGCCTGGAACGCTTGGTATCTTCGGCCGCGTGCAATGAGACTGATAACTCAAACTGCTGTTTCTCCCGCATATACCTCTTTATGCCCGGTATATAGCCCGCCGTGGAAACGGTTATCTTTCTGGCGCCTATACCCATACCGTGGGGTGAATTCATCGTGCCGATAGCCTTCATAACGTTATCATAATTGGAAAGGGGCTCGCCTGTTCCCATCATCACTATATTCGTTATCCGCTTGTCCCCGATATCACCCTGTATTGCAAGCGCCTGACTGAGTATCTCGCCGCAGCTAAGGTCCCTTTTGAACCCTGAAAGGCCGCTGGCGCAGAAATAACATCCGAACGCGCAGCCGACTTGGGAGGACAGGCAGACGGTATGCCTTCCCGGGCCGCCTGAGGGATCCCTGGACGGGATATAAACGGACTCTACGGTCTCGCCGTCCGCAAGCCGAAAGAGATATTTGCGGGTACCATCCGAACCGGAAACCTGCTTCTTCGCAGTAGTAATACCCGGCATCTCGAACTTATTCGAAAGATAATCCCTGATTTTGGATGGCAAGTCGGTCATCTGCCCAAAAGAGGACGCTCTCTTGCCGTATATCCATTCAAAAACCTGCTCGGCCCTGTAAGGGGGCTCATTGAGGCTCTTGAACTTAGCATAAAGTTCGACTAACGAAAAGTCCTTTATATCCTTCTTGCCTTCAGGCATCCTACTCCACCCTGAACGACCTGTTGGCGACTGCCACATTCCCATAACCGTCATTCACTATCAGGTAAATCCTGTAGATACCTTTCTTGGCCGGCGCGACCATCTTGAATCTGGTGCCCTCACATTTTATCTCAGTATCGACCTCTTTATTCACGTAATATTTCAACACGCCTTCCTCGGCTGTCGATACGACAAACTGGAAATCCAAGGGATTGCTGTCCTTATCGGAAGCTTCCGCGGTGATATCCACGACCTCTCCCGGGGCTATATCCTTGGTCTTTGCAAGCTTAAAGGCTGTTATCCTCGGAGGCAGGTTGGAAGGGCTGCTGCCCGTATATTTCTTATAGACCTCCCAGAACGCCTGGCGCTTGAATAACTTATAGTTTATGTTCCACCAGGTAAGCGATTCCTGGGTGGTCTCGCCGAGATGAAAAACGAACCCTCCGATATTATAACCCTTGAAATCCATTATCTGGCCCGTCATGTCCCTGTATATCGCCGCTTTAGCCTGGTCGGGTTCGTCCTGTGATGCCCCGTTAGCGTCTTTTTTTACGTCCCATGGTCCGTGGGGGCCGTATTCCGTGACACAATAAGGGATATCCAGACCGGATTTGTCCCATTTGGTATGCGACATCCTTATGCTCCCATAGATGTTCATGCCGAATATATCGAGGCTTGTGACATAATCATGGATATACTGCAAAGCGGTCGTATCGGCGGAAGTATAGATTACCGGGTGTGCCGGATCGAGGCCATGGACAAATTTAACCATCTCTTCCAGGAACTTCGCCAGCTCAACCCTCTCGCTCTCGTCCTTTGTAAAAAAGAACGCCTCATTACCTATGTTCCACATTAGCAGGGCGGGGTGCTTCTTGAACTTATTTACATAATCTTCTATCTCACGCTTCTTCTTCTCTTTGTATTCGCTGTCGCCTATATATGTATGCCCTGAAGTGCCGTCGGCAAAATTCAGCCATATACCGGCATCTACCATCAGGCCGTATTTCCATGCGGTATCGAAATAATCCTGGGTCCCCTGGTCCGTGCCCCATGTCCTTACAGCATTAGCGCCGAGCTCCTGGGCGAGCCTTAAATAGTCCTCGCCGTTTTTACCGGTCATCTCGCCGATACCAACACCTTTTATGTAAAAAGGTTTGCCGTTAACTTCAAGGGTCCAGCTGCCCTTCTCGCCTGTGACCTTCACTACACTGCCATGCTCATCTTGCGCGGACACATTAGCGTTTACAAAGAGACAGGCAGCCATCAGGACAAATGCAGCGTATCGTTTATGCATTGTATTATCGCCTTTCCTTTTATGAAAGAGACCTTGTTTATCCCGCAGTTATCGATCCTGACCGTTTTGAAGAAGCCGTCGAAATCGGTCTTCATCACCATGGAGAAAAAAGCCGCTATGACCCCCCAATGGGTCACTACGCAAACATCCGAATCGGGGTTTTCCCTGACTATAGCCCTGAAAATTTTCTTTATCCTCGAATTGAAACGCGGGACCCCTTCCCATCCGGGGATCCTTGCCTTTGACGGGGCTTTCCTCCAGGCAGCGTATGATTTTGGGAAGAGTCGTTTTACCTCTTCGATGGTCTTTCCCTGCCAGGCCCCCAGTATCATCTCTTCTAGGCACGGTTCCGGCACTAATCGCGCCCCGGCCGCCTTTGCTATCATTTGTGCGGTCTGCGCAGCGCGTTTCAAATCGCTGGAGTATACTACTTTTATACCCTCACCCTTAAGGCGCCTTGCCGCGGCAGATGCTTGCTGCCTTCCCTTAGCGCTCAAACCCGGGTCTTGCCTGCCTTGCACCCTTTGTTCCTTGTTCCAAACGGATTCTCCGTGTCTTACGATGAAGATATTCATTTGTATAAGGTAAATGTCCTCCTGTGTATGGGAGAAGGCCCGAACCTGGCCAAGGCCTTGAAATGGGCACTCGTACCGTATCCCTTATGCTGTCTGAATCCGTATTCCGGATACATCAGGTCATAATATGACATTATAAAATCCCTCGTTACTTTAGCCACTATGGACGCACAGGCGATGGACAATGAGCGGGATTCGCCGTGTATCAGGGGAGTCTTAGGGTATGGCATCTGGGGTGTGACGTTTCCGTCAATAAGAAGGTGGTCGGGTGTTTCCTCAAGGCTGTAAACGGCCACCTCCATAGCTTTCAGGGTGGCCTTTAATATATTTACGCTGTCTATCTCCTTTTCGCCTACAACCCCTATCCCGACACACGCTTTATCCATTATCTCAAAATATGCTTTTTCGCGGGATATCCTGGTAAGGACCTTGGAGTCGGCGATCCTGTTGCTGAACTTGAATTCCTTTAGTATGACGGCGGCGGCGACAACCGGCCCGGCTAACGGACCGCGGCCGGCTTCATCTACGCCCGCTATTTTCTGTTTTCCCTGCCTTATAAACTTCCTTTCATGATACAGCATCAGCCTTCTTGCCGATTTTGCTGCGCATGTAATAGAGTTTCGCCCTCTTCGGCTTAGAGGACTTTACTACAGATACCTTGTCGATCGAAGGGGAATGCAGAGGAAATGTCCTTTCGATGCCCTCGCCGTAGGAGATACGCCTTACCGTAAAAGTCGAAGCGAGGCCGGAACCCCTCTTCTTTATCACCACTCCTTCGAACATCTGGATACGGAACTTATCCTCTTCTTTTATTTTTACCGCAACCTTTACGGTATCCCCTACGCTAAAAACGGGGGCTTCTTTTTTTTCATACCCCTTCTCTGCCAACGCAACCTTGCTCATCATCTCTTCTCCTTATTGATCTTAATGTACATATCGGGACGCATTTTCTTCGTCCTCTTCAATGCCATCTCTCTTCTCCATGTATCTATCTTATTATGGTCTCCCGACAACAACACGCGGGGGACCTTCAAACCCCTAAAATCGGCTGGCCTCGTATACTGAGGGTATTCCAACAGCCCCGCAGAGAACGACTCAAACTCAAGCGATTCCTTATCCCCGACAACACCGGGTATAAGCCTTATAACACAATCTACCAGGGCCATAGCGGGTATTTCGCCGCCGGTAAGCACAAAATCACCCAGAGATATCTCATCGGTGACGCATTTCTGCCTGAACCGTTCGTCCACGCCTTCGTAATGGCCGCAGACGATTATGATATGCCCGGCCTTGGCAAACTTCTTCACAAGGGCCTGATCAAGCCTCTTGCCCTGCGGAGTCATCAGGACCACCTTTGAAGACCTGTTCTTTAAATCAGAGACCGCATCAAAAAGCGGCTGGGGTTTTATGACCATACCGGGACCACCCCCGAACGGCTTATCATCCACCTTGCGATGTTTGTTGTCCGTCCAGTCGCGCAGGTCATGGACCCGTATATCCGCTTTCCCCTTCTTCTTGGCACGCTTGATGATCGATTCCCCGAGGACACCGTCAAACATTGCGGGGAAGAGGGTAAGTATATCTACCCGCATTATTAAATTATGCCGGATTTCCTGAAAATGTTAGCCACGGCCACAGAAGGCTTTGCCCCGACCTTAAGCCAATGAAGTATCCTCTCCTTCTTCAGGTTCCCGAAGGCGGGTTTCTTAGTCGGGTCGTAATAACCGAGCTCCTCAAGGGCTTTCATGTCGCGCCCCTTGTGTTCGTCTATCACGATTATCCTCTGGTGAGGCGTCTTCTTCGTACCAAGTCTCTTCAACCTTATTACCGCTGCCATTAAACTACTCCTCCTTTTCTCTTCTTATGTTCGCTCCCATCTGCGACAGTTTCATTTCTATCCTATCATATCCCCTGTCTAAATGGTAGACCCTTGAAACGTCGGTCTTGCCCCTTGCGGCCATACCCGCCAACACCAGGGCGGCTGACGCGCGCAGGTCCGACGCCATTACCGGGGCTCCGCTCAACTGTTTTATGCCCTTAACTATGGCGGAATCTCCTTCCAGTTTTACCTGCGCTCCCATCCTGGCAAGTTCACTGACGTGCATGAACCTGTCAGGGTATATCTTCTCCGTGATCACGCTGATACCGTCGATGACGGATACAAGCGCCATCATCTGCGCCTGAAGGTCCGTCGGGAATCCGGGGTACGGCAGGGTAGTTATATCAACCGGCTTAAGGTTCCTGCATGTACGGACCCTTATATCCTTGCCGTGGCGAGTGACGGTCACCCCGGCATCCTGCAATTTATCGACAAGGGCCCCCAGATGGTCATACCTTGCCCCTTTTACCGTTATATCTCCCTTGGTGATCGCAGCTGCTATCATGAACGTTCCCGCCTCGATCCTGTCGGGTATTACCTCATGTTCGGCTCCGCCGAGCCGCTTGACACCGTCTATTTCTATCAGGGGCGTACCCGCTCCCTTTATCTTGGCCCCCATATCCACAAGAAAGTCCGCCAGGTCCACGACCTCGGGTTCACAGGCCGCATTCTCGATAACGGTCCTGCCCTTTGCAAGGGCAGCTGCCATCATGACATTATCGGTGGCAAGCACCGATGAACCGAAAGATCCTCCCAGGTATATGTGAGCCCCCTTCAGCTGCTTCGCCTCGGCAATGACATAACCGTGCTCTATCTTGATGTCGGCGCCAAGCGCCTTTATGCCCTTCAGGTGAAGGTCTACCGGCCTGTTACCGATAGCGCAGCCTCCCGGGTACGACACCTGCGCCCGTTTGTGCTTGGCCAGTATCGGTCCCAACACACAGAATGACGCGCGCATTTCCTTTACATATTTATAAGGCGCTATATGGTTCCTGTACCCCTTGGGCTCTATCACCACACGGCCGCCTTCGAACTGGACCTTGACCCCCAGATTGCGCAATATCTTTACCATGGTATTTACGTCGCGCAACGCAGGGACTTTTTTTATTATGCACTTCTCATCGGTAAGAAGTGTCGCGGCCATTATAGGCAGCGCCGAGTTCTTGGCCCCGCTGACCTCGACCGTTCCTTTTAGCCTTGTAGGCCCTTCGATGACTATTTTATCCATTCAGGTATCAGCGCCTCTTAGCGATCATGATCCTGTCTATATCATTATAATCCTTAATGACCTCGGACCGGTGATAATCCCCGCAAAGTTCCATTATCCGCATGACATCCCCGGCTTGGCCAAATCCTATCTCAAGCACAAGAAAACCTCCGTCCTTAAGCCTGCCGGAGGCTTCCGGTATTATCCTGCGGTAATAATCAAGACCCTTGGGCCCGCCGTCAAGCGCTATCCTGGGTTCACTCTTGACCTCGGGCGGGAGAGAATCGTAATCTTCGCTTGGGATATACGGTGGATTCGATATTATAATATCGAATTTCGCACTCTCCGGGATCCCGCTAAAAAGGTCCGAAACCACAAAATCGATGCCTTCGGTTATGCCGTTCGCCGCAGAGTTGCCGCGGGCTACTTCAAGGGCTTCCTCGGAAACATCGGAAGCTATTATTTTACAGGACGGGTCCATTTTTGTCAAACTTACAGCGATCGCGCCGGAACCTGTCCCCAGGTCAAGGATCTCCGGCAGTTCCATCCCTTCCCTCTCGATAAGGGTCAATACGCGCTCGACGAGCATCTCGGTCTCAGGCCTGGGTATAAGGACTGAACTGTTAACATCGAACTCTAAACCCATGAATTCCGCGACGCCGGTTATATATTGGACAGGAACGCCGCGAGCGTACGAATCAAGCGCCTCGTGAAAAGCCTCGATCTTCTCCTCGTCGGCCTCATAATCCCCCATATAAAGTTGGGTACGGTCGCAATTGAAAACCCAGCACGCCAACTGTTCCAGTGAATCCATATTTATTTCGCCTCTTTCAACTTAAGGTCTTTTTCCTGCTTCAGAAGCTCCATGATTATCTCCTCGAGATCCCCTTCAAGCACGTTCTCAAGATTATGTACGGTAAGGCCTATCCTGTGGTCGGTAATGCGCCTGTCCGGATAATTATAGGTACGGATCTTCTCGCTTCTCTCGCCCGTTCCTATTTGCGTCTTACGCTCTCTGGCTATCTTATCGTGCTGTTCGGTCACGGCCTTATCGAGAAGCCTTGCACGCAAAACTTTCATAGCCTTGTTCTTGTTCTTCAGCTGGGACCGTTCGTCCTGGCACTGCACCACTATGCCGGAAGGTATATGCGTGATCCTTACTGCGGAATCGGCCGTATTGACCGACTGCCCGCCCGCGCCGGAGGACCTGAAAACATCCACCCTTAGGTCTTTCGGGTCTATCTTTATGTCGACATCTTCCGCTTCCGGAAGCACTGCAACAGATACCGTAGAAGTATGTATCCTGCCGGAAGCCTCGGTAACAGGAACTCTCTGTACCCTGTGTACACCGGATTCGAACTTCATCTTCC
>CAZAEH010000025.1:0-20321 GCA_964484255.1 uncultured Planctomycetia bacterium | reverse complement strand
AAGCATATTAGTGGATAAGATCGTATTCGGAAAGATCGAAGCCAACATTAAACGTAAATGGGGCCTTTCGGCCAAATATTGAAAGGGAGGAAGAGATAAGATGGGTATAATGAACAACAACGATGACCTGAAAGTGCTTGTGGAGAAGCTTAACTTCAAGGAGAAGGTAGACAGGTCCCTTCAACTTATAAGTGAGGCCTATAAAAAGTACGGTGACGCTTTGGTCGTTGCGAACAGCCTTGGCAAGGATTCCGTTGCGGTCTGGGACTTGGCAAAGAAGGTCAGCCCCAAGATACGCGGTTTTATTGTGACCACGAGGTTCAAGCCGAAAGAGACGGTCGAATTCATGAACCAAACCGTTGCGGAATACCCGGAACTTAAGGTATACAAAAGCGACGTCAAGATAGACGGCGGACTCTACAAGAACGATCCCGACAAATGCTGCGACCTGCTTAAAGTCGTGCCTACCCGCCAGGCCATAGAAGAGATGGGCGTGGAATGCTGGGTAACCGGCCTTCGCTGCACGGAAGGGCGTACGAGGGTGGATTTTAAAGAGGTCGAGGAAAGGGACAGGGGCCTTATAAAGCTCAACCCTATACTTATCTGGAAGGAAAGGGAGGTTTGGCAGTACCTGGCTATATACGGCGTAAAGGTCAACCCCCTGTATGCCGTCGGTTACAGGTCTCTCGGCTGCCTGCCGTGCACGCATATAACGAACGATGATAACGAACGCGCAGGGCGCTGGATAGGTACAAGCAAGTGCGGAGGAGAGTGCGGCATACATACCAGGCCGCTCAAGGCCTCCGGCAGGAAATAAGATGAAGCTTAAAGGCAGGAAGGTCCTGGTCACCGGGGCCTGCGGATTCATAGGCAGCCATCTCGTTGAGCGGCTCCTGAAGGAAGGCTGTGACGTTAGGGCTTTTGTTTACTACAATTCCTTCAACTCGTGGGGTTGGCTGGACTCCCTTGGCAGGGAGAAGCTGGGCCGCGTGGAGATCTTTAGCGGAGATGTGCGCGATCCTAACGGCGTAAGGCAGGCGGTAAAAGGCAGAGACGTTGTTTTCCACCTGGCTGCTCTCATAGGTATCCCGTTCTCATACCATTCGCCCGATGCCTATGTCGATACGAATATCAAAGGGACCTTGAATGTGCTGCAGGCCGCAAGGGACTCGAAGGTTTTGAGGGTAGTTGTCACTTCGACGTCCGAAGTATACGGGACCGCCAGGTATGTCCCGATAGACGAGTCCCATCCCCTTCAGGGCCAGTCGCCTTATTCGGCGACGAAGATAGCCGCCGACAAGATAGCTGAATCTTTCCATCTCAGCTTTGGCCTTCCCGTGACGATAGCCAGGCCGTTCAATACGTTCGGCCCGCGCCAATCCGCCAGGGCGGTCATTCCTACGATAATCTCGCAGGCTTTGTCCGCTTCAAAGAGCATAAAGCTCGGAAGTCTTGAGCCGAGAAGGGACCTGAATTATGTCGAGGACGTTTGCGACGGTTTTGTGAAGATCGCATGTTGCGATGAAGCCGTAGGGAAGGCCGTTAATATATGCAGCGGCCGCGAGATCTCGATAGGCGATCTTGCCCGGCTGATATTAAATGAGCTCCGCTGCCGGAAGCCCATAACCAGGGACAGTTCCAGGGTCAGGCCTGAGGCGAGCGAGGTCGAGAGGCTAATGGGAGACAACAGCCTGATATCTTCGCTTACCGGATGGCAACCGGCCTATACACTGGAGAAGGGCCTGTCCGAGGCAATAAAATGGTTTTCGGCCAAAGACAATATCCGCAGGTACAAGGAAGGCATTTACAATATATGAGACACATACCTCTTTCCGTTCCCGTCATAAAGGGAAATGAATGGAAGTATGTCAAAGACTGCCTTGATACGGGCTGGGTCTCTTATGCCGGCGCCTATGTCGAGAAATTCGAGAAAAAGGTCGCTTCGTACCTCGGGGCCAAATATGCCGTTGCTACGGTGAACGGGACCGCAGCTCTTCATATGAGCCTGCTGGTCAGCGGGGTTTGTGCGGGAGACGAAGTTATCGTGCCTGCGTTGACTTTTGTGGCCCCGGCCAATGCCGTCAGATATTGCGGCGCCGAACCGGTATTCATGGATTGCGATGCCTCTACGCTTTGTATCGATACGGAAAAGACCGCGGAATTCATAAAAAAATGGACTACCAGGAAGAAGGATGGCTGCGTTTACAACAAAAAGACCGGCCGCAGGATAAAAGCGGTGATACCCGTGCATGTATTCGGGCATCCCGCCGATATGGACCGCTTGAGGAGCGTATGTTCGCGTAACGGCATCGACATCATAGAGGACGCTACCGAGAGCCTGGGCTCGGAATATAAAGGGAAGAAGACTGCCACACTCGGCCTTGCCGGATGCCTGTCCTTTAACGGGAACAAGATCATCACGACGGGAGGCGGCGGGATGGTGGTAACGGATGACCGGAAGTTGGCCGAGAGGATAAGGCATATCACGACACAGGCGAAGAAAGATCCATTTGAATATTACCATGACGATGTCGGTTATAACTACCGCCTTTCGAACCTCCAGGCGGCCGTAGGGGTCGCCCAGATGGAGCGGCTCGAAAGCTATGTGCGTATAAAGAGAGCCAACGCCGGGCTCTATAGAGATCAACTTGCGGGCCTGCGCAATTCGGAGTTCCTTGGTGAGGCGCCGTGGGCAAGGAGCAATTTCTGGTTCTACACTTTGAAAGTTGCTGCTGCGGACAGGAAACCCCTAATGAAACACCTCTTGTCGAAAGGTATCCAGGTCCGTCCGGTATGGAGACTGATGAATACCCTCCCGATGTTCAGGAAGAACACGGCGTACAGGATAGAGAACGCTTTGAGGGCTTATTCCACCTGCATCAACCTTCCCTGCAGCGTAGACCTGAAGGCCGCGGACATAAGATACGTAGTTTCCCGGATTAAAGGATATTTTGCCTGATGGCCAGCCGTTCTTTAGTGATCCTGGGCGGAGGCGGACATGCCAAAGTCCTTATAGACGCCATACTTTCCGGAGGGAAATATAAGATAAAAGGCATATTGGACCCTTTTATCAAATCCGGGACAAAGGTCTGCGGCGTTGAAGTGCTTGGCACTGAGAGCTTGCTGCCGCGCCTGGCAGGATGCTTGCTTGTGATAGGTGTCGGGACGGTAAAGGCTTCGGACAAACGCAAAAGGATATTCGAAAAATACAGGCGCAAAGGTTTTGTTTTTCCTGCAGTCATACATCCGGCCGCGCATATCTCCCGCAGCGCTAAGGTCAAAGACGGTGCCCAGGTGCTTGCAGGAGCCGTTGTGAACGCCGATGCGGTCATAGGCGAGTGCTCTATCATAAATACCAGGGCGATAATCGAACATGACTGCGTAATAGGGCCGTATTGCCATGTAGGCCCGGGTGCCATATTGGGCGGGACGGTACAGGCCGGCAAGTGTTCACATATAGGCATGGGAGCCAAGATCTTACAGGGCGTAAAGATAGGCTCCGATGTCACGGTAGGGGCGGGCGCCGTCGTTATCGGCGACATTGCCTCGCGCAAGACCGTTGCCGGCATACCTGCGAGGGTCATATGAAAAAGGTGTTCATAATAGCCGAGATAGGCGTAAACCATAACGGTTCGATGAAACTGGCGAAGAGGCTTATCGATGAAGCCGTAAGAGCAGGTTGTGATGCCGTTAAGTTCCAATCCTATAAGGCCGAGAACCTGGTCACACCGGATGCTCCTAAGGCCAAGTACCAGATGAAAGGCGCGGCGGCTTCCGAGTCCCAATACAGCATGCTTAAAAGACTTGAACTTTCGGCCGGCGACCACAGGGTGCTGATGGATTACTGCAGTAAGAAGAAAGTCGAGTTCATGTCAACGCCGTTCGATGAGCAGAGCGTGGATTTCCTTGATAAGCTCGGCATGAAGACATTCAAGATATCATCCGGGGAGATAACCGACAGGCCCCTGGTCAGCAAGATAGCCGCAAAGAAGAAACCCATAATACTTTCCACCGGCATGACGGACCTCGGTGAGATCAGGACCGCTCTCGGCTGGATAAAGAGCGGATGGAAAGGGATGAAGAAGAAGCCGTCCCTGACCTTGCTGCATTGCGTCTCCAATTATCCTGCCAGGGTGGAGGACATGAACCTGTCCGCTATCAAGACCCTGAGATCCGCCTTCGGGCTTCCGGTCGGGCTTTCGGACCATACGCTTGTAACAGAGCTTTCGATAGCTTCTGTTGCTCTCGGCGCGGAAGTGGTGGAAAGGCACTTTACGCTGGACAGGAAGATGAAGGGCCCGGACCATAAGGCTTCGCTTGAACCTGCGCAGTTCAGGCAGATGGCCGAAGCTATCAGGAACGTAGAAAGGGCGCTGGGCGACGGTATCAAGAGGCCGGCTTCGAACGAGGCCGAGATAAAGATAATGGCCAGGAAGAGCATAGTTGCGGCAAGGGACATATCCGCCGGGGAAGTCCTCAAGGCAAAGGATATGGTCTTCAAAAGGCCCGGCACGGGCATCCCGCCAGAGCAGGCGCACAGACTGCTCAACAGGATTGCCGTCGAGGATATCAGGAAAGACACCCTTATAAGGGAAGAAAGTATTTCAAAAACAGGAAGGAAGAAGAGATGAACAGGGAAGAGATAAGCAAATATCTTATATCGCCGGATTCCTCGCTTAAAGTAGCGATGAGGACGATGAACGGTGCCAGCGGGAAGGTCCTTTTCGTCACCGATGATTCCGGCAGGCTTCTCGGTTCGGTCACCGACGGCGATATCAGGAGGGCTATTCTCAACGGAATAGCTTTTGAGCACCCGGTCTCCGAGGTCATGTTCAAGTCTCCGAGATCGGTAAAACTTTCCGACAAGGACCATGAGGAGAAGGCCAGGAGGCTTGTAAGCGAAAGCAGGATATATGTCATACCGGTTCTCGACGATCAAGGAAGCGTGACCGATATCCTTTTCTGGCGTGATTTCTTCGATATACATCCCCACGAACCCGCGCCATCGGAAAAACTGGAGAACAGGATCATTATAATGGCCGGCGGGAAGGGCGAACGCCTTGATCCTTTCACAAAAATACTCCCGAAACCTCTTATTCCCATAGGCGACAAGACCATTGTCGAGAAGATAATGGATAACTTCGACAAGAGGGGTTTCTGTAATTTTACCCTGACGCTCAACTACAAGAAAGACATCATAAAAATATACCTCAAGGAGAACCAGTTCCCCTATAAAGTCGACTGGCTGGAAGAGGAGGCATATCTTGGCACTGCCGGAAGCCTCGGTCTCTTCAGGGGGAAGATAAAGGAAACTTTTTTTGTAAGCAACTGTGATGTCATACTCGAGAGCGACTTCAAGAACATACTTCTCTGGCATAAGGGCGAGAAGGCCCTGGCAACGCTTATAGGCTGCCACAAGGAGATGGTCGTGCCTTACGGGACGCTCGAGGTAAAGGAAGGCCAGCTGAAGTCGATAAGCGAAAAGCCCACTTTTGACATGATAATCAATACCGGGGTATATATATTCGAGCCGGAAGTCCTCGACCTGATAGATAAAGACGAACACCTCGATATGGACCAGCTGCTTGGCAGGATAATGGCCAAAGGCAAGGTGTCGGTATATCCGGTATGCGACGGCTGGTTCGATATAGGCCAGTGGAAAGAATACAAGGACAGCCTTTATATGCTTCAGGACGATAAACGGTGAAAAAGATAGCCGTAGTCACGGGTTCGCGGGCCGATTACGGCCTCTTGAACCCCGTGATAAGAAAGATATCCGAAGATCCAGGGCTTTCACTCCAGCTTATGGTCACTGGTTCCCACCTTTCGCGCACACACGGCATGACCGTGAAAGAGATTGAGCTCGACGGTTTCAGGATAGCCGCGAAGGTTAAGCTTTCATTGGCTGATGACAGTCCAAAGGCGACGGCATTCGCGGTCGCGGAAGCGGTCGAGGGTTTTGCGCGGGAGTATGCGCGCCTTAAACCGGATATCATAACGGTTTTAGGCGACAGGTTTGAGATATTCGGGGCCGTTGCGGCGGCCGTTCCCTTGTCTGTACCCGTTGCGCACCTCCACGGAGGGGAAAGGACACTGGGGGCTTTTGATGAGATGTTCAGGAACGCGATAACGCAGATGAGCGCCATACACTTTCCGGCCACGCGGCAATACGCCGAAAGGGTTATCAGGATGGGTGCGGACCCGCGTGCGGTCTTTTGTACCGGTTCACCCGCGGTCGATAATATACTTTCAGCGCGGTTAATAGGCAAGAAGGAACTGTTGGCCGTCCTCGGCCTTGGCGGAAGCGCGGAGATAGGGATAATGACCTATCACCCGGTTACAATGAAAAAGGACTCAGGGATCGGGGAGCTCGACAGACTCCTCGGTTCGATAAGCAGTTTAAAGGATATTTACTGGGTCATTACAATGCCTAACTCCGATCCGGGCAACTCTGCGGTCAGGAGCAGGATAGCGCGCCATGTCCGAGAGAACCCGCGTTCGGCAAAAGCGTTCGATTCTCTCGGGAGGATAAAGTACCTTTCATTGATGAAATGCGCGAGTGTGATGGCGGGTAATTCCTCGAGCGCCCTCATTGAGGCGGCTTCATTCGGGCTTCCGGCGGTCAATATCGGCGACAGGCAGAAGGGCAGGATAAGGGGAGCTAATGTGGTTGATGTGCCGTCATGCTCGAAAGCAGCGCTTAAGAAGGCGTTCGACAAGGCATTGAGCGGGCCGTTCAGGCGTTCAGCGGCGAAAGCAGCCAACCCTTACGGTGACGGCCACGCGGCCTGCAGGATAGTAAAGGCCCTCAAGGCGTTCAAGGGATGAAGACGGTCAGGATAATCCCGCGGCTGGACATAAAAGGGCCGAACCTTGTTAAAGGGATACACTTCGAGGGTTTGCGTGTATTGGGTAAACCTGAAGATTTTGCAAAGTACTATTACGAAACAGGCGCAGATGAGCTTATATACATAGACGCCGTGGCCAGTCTCTATGAGAGGAACAGCCTGTTGGAGATAGTCGAGCGCACATCCAGGGAGATATTCATACCCCTTACTGTGGGCGGCGGGTTGAGGACGATAGAAGATATACGCACCGTCCTGAGGGCCGGCGCCGATAAAGTTTCCATCAATACTGCCGCGATAAGGCGTCCCGAGCTCATACGTGAGGCTTCGCGCAGTTTCGGTTCATCGACAATAGTGGTCTCGATAGAGGCCATCAGGAGGCCGGACGGCAAATATGAGGCCTATACGGAGTACGGCAGGGAGAGCAGCGGGGTTGACGCCCTTGAATGGGCCAGGAAGGCCGTCGAACTCGGGGCCGGAGAGCTTATGGTCACGTCTATAGACCGTGAAGGGACCGGCAAGGGCTTCGATGTCGGCTTGACCAGGATGATAGCGGAATCCGTACCCGTACCGGTCATAGCCGGAGGGGGCGCCGGGGATGCCGCGGATATCCTTTCCGTTATAAAGGAAGGGCGTGCGGACGCGGTAAGCGTAGCGTCGATCCTGCATTATAATTATTTCAGGGAACTCAGTTATGAAAAGAAGGAATTCTTTGCAGAGGGCAATACGGAGTTCCTTAAAAGAGGAAGGGACCGTTCGGGCATAGAGGGGCTTACTATAGGCGAGATAAAGGATCACCTGTCATCAAGTTCGGTAGGTTGCAGGATATGATAGCGATAATCGACTACGGTCTCGGGAACCTTTTCAGCGTAAAGCATGCCCTGAACGCCGTAGGCGCCCGCGCGGAAGTTACTTCTTCTTGCGATAAGCTGATGAAAGCTGACGCAGTCGTCCTGCCCGGTGTGGGAGCTTTCGGTGACGCTATGGCCTCACTTAAAGGCCTGGGTCTTATAGAGGCGCTTAAAGATTTTGTGTCCGCGGGCAAGCCGGTGGTGGGCATCTGCCTCGGGATGCAGCTGCTGATGTCCGAGAGTTACGAGTTCGGTAAACATGAGGGCTTGGGTTTAATACCCGGGAAGGTCGTGCGTTTTGAGGCGCCCAGGGACGGTAATGATATCCTGAAGGTCCCCGAGGTAGGCTGGAACAGGATAAAGTTCCTCGGAGACCGCGGCGAGAAGGTTTATGATGGCGTGGCAGACGGAAGCTATATGTATTTTGTCCATTCATATTATGTGGTCCCGGAGGACCCTGCCATGGCAATGACCTTGAGCTGTTACGGGGACGTAGAATTTTGTTCAAGCATCAGGAGAGGCAATATAATAGCGTTCCAGTTCCACCCCGAAAGAAGCGGTAAGGAAGGACTTGCTGTTTACAGGAACCTGATCGCGATGATAAACGAGAAAACGAAAGGAAAAACAGGATAGATGGAAGAAAAACAGGCGACATATTTCGGGCTGCCCGAGGAGGTAGCGTTCTGCAAGCGTTGCGTCATGTCAAACCAAAGGCCCTGTTCGTACCCGGAGTTCAGGCATGTAAAGGACAGGAAGACCCCCACATTGCACATAGATGAAGAAGGCGTTTGCGACGCGTGCCATTATGCAGAGAAGAAGGAAGGCATAGACTGGGACGCGCGCGAAAAGGAGCTGGCCAAGCTCCTCGATAAGTTCAGGAGGGACGACGGTTATTATGACTGCGTCTGTCCGGGGAGCGGGGGCAAGGACAGCGTCCGCGCGGCGCATGTGCTCAAGTACAAATACGGGATGCATCCTCTTACGGTCACGTGGCCGCCGATACTATACACGGACTACGGATACAAGAATTTCAAGAACTGGATAGAGATAGGGGGTTTTGACAACATAACGTTTAAGCCGAACGGCAGGGTGCATCGCCTGCTCACCAAACTTTCGATAGAGAACCTTCTTCACCCGTTCCAGACGTTCATTCTCGGGCAGAAGAACCTTGCCCCTAAGATAGCGATGCAATATAAGATACCTCTCATAATATACGGCGAGAACGAGGCGGAATACGGGAACCCTATAGGCGACAATGAAAGCTCACTGCGCGACAAGTCGTATTACACCATGAAGAACCTCGATGAGCTCTACCTCGGCGGCGCCTCGATAAAGGAATTGAAGGAAAAGTACGGGTTGTCCCTCAACGATGTCTCAGCTTACCTGCCGCCTGATTACAGGGAGCTTGAGTCGGCCAAGATAGAGGTCCGCTACCTGGGCTATTACCTTAAGTGGACCCCCCAGGAGAGCTACTATTATGCCGTCGAGAACACCGCGTTCGAAGCCAGGCCTTTCAGGACCGCGGGAACATACAGCAAATATAATAGTATCGATGACAAGATAGACGACCTGCATTATTATACGACGCATGTCAAGTTCGGGATAGGAAGGGCTACATATGATGCTTCCCAGGAGATAAGGAATAAGCACCTTACCAGGGAGGAAGGGGTCGCGCTTGTCAAGAAGTTCGACGGTGAGTTCCCGGCAAAGTATTTCCAGGAGATAATGGATTATCTCGAGATGAAGCCTGAACATTTTCACGAGCTATGCGACAGTTTCAGGTCGCCTCACCTGTGGGCCAAGTCGGGCGGGAAATGGAAACTCAAGCACCCGGTCTGGGAGAAATAGGATAAGATGAAGATCCTGGCAGTCATACCCGCCAGAGGCGGGTCGAAAGGGCTCCCGCGTAAGAATGTATTGGAGATAGCCGGTAAACCCCTTATAACATGGACCGTGGAAGCGGCTAAGAATGCCAAGGGTGTAACCCGTGTCATATGCTCTACCGAGGATGATGAGATCGCGTCCGCAGCGTCCGCAGCCGGCTGTGAGGTCCCGTTCAAAAGGCCGATTGAGCTCGCAAGCGATTCCGCAAGAACGGCGCAGGTAGTGATGCATGCGGTAAAGTTCTTTGAAAGCAAAGGCGAGAGCTTTGATGCGGTCATGTGCCTGCAGTGCACGACCCCGCTGCGCACCTCCTCGGACATAGAAGCCGCCATAGAGTTATACAAGGAAAGCGGCGCCAGATCGGTCGTGAGTGTCTGCGAGGTCTCGGAATCACCGTATTGGATGTATACGATCGGCGCTGACGGCAGGCTTTCGAAATTGATAGACAGCGATTTCGCGTCCAGATCCAGGCAAGGGCATCCGAAGGTCTTCCGGCCGAATGGGGCGATATACCTGATAGATACGCAGGCGTTCGAGCAGACTGGGTCGTTCTACGATCCGGTGCCCGCGGCCTTCGTTATGGATGTCCGAAATTCAGTAGACATAGATTATGAGATAGAGTTTAAGCTGGCCGAATGCCTCTTAAAGGAGAGGACAACAGGAAAGGAAAACAGATGAGGTCCGTAAAAGTCGATAAATTCATATTAGATGATACTAATCCTCCCTTATTCATGGCTGAGATAGGGACGTATTTCAACAAAGATGTATCCCTTGCCGTTGAACTAATCAAAAAAATAAAAGACGCCGGCGCTGACATCGTGAAAGGCGAGATACTCCATAGCCCGGAGATATGCCTTAACGATGACAGCGAAGCTACGTATATAACCCATGAGAAGGGCAGCATAAAGGAGAACTACCGGGCGATGATCGAGCGCAAGGTCGTCCCGCTTGAGCACTACAGGCAGATATTCTCCGCCTGCGGCAAACTTGGTATGCCGTTTGTTGTTTCAGTCTATGATTTCAAGGGAGCCGATTTTGCAATAGAGATAGGCGCTTGCGCCCTGAAAGTCGCGACTTCAAACATAGTCCATGCGCCGCTGATAAGGTATGCCGCCAATCTCGCGAAGGCCAATGGCAAACCGTTATTCATAGACACCGGGAAATCTACCCTGGAAGAGATAACCCGGGCCGTTGAATGGGCCAGGGCGGAAGGCTGCGAGGACCTGGTGGTTGAACATTCTCCGGCTGCCGCGCCGAACCCGTTGACCGAACATAACCTCAGGATGCTTTTTATGCTCAAGGAAGTTTTTGATGTGCCTGTGGGCCTCTCTTGCCATCACTCCGGCGAAGAGATGATGTACGCCGCTGTTTCTATGGGTGCGAATATCATAGAAAAGGGCGTCTGCGCCGATCCACGCAAGCCGGACCAGGATTTCTATTGGGCAATGCCGATAGACGAACTGAAAGGAGCGGTTGAGAGGTGCAGGAACGTTTACCTTGCCCTTGGCAGGAGGATGCGCCGCATACCGAGCCCTCGCCAGGTCCCTAATGACCGTATGGGGCTGGTCGCGGGGATAGACATAACTAAGGGGATGAAGGCCGGTTTAGATACCGTCTCGTTCGCGCTTCCCGCAAAGGGAATACCCGTGGAAAAGTGGGATTCGGTCGCAGGACATAAATTTTCAAGGGATATAAAGAAGGGCCGGATAATAACCTGGGCCGATGTCGATCTTAACGAAGATAAATAGGCCTGCTTGCCCGGGCGTTGTCCGCCCGGCCGGGTTGGATTTCAAATACCCTGTTCCCGGCAAGGTATCGGATTTTATATTCGGGGTATTGGCTTCCCGTTATGCAAGCGCGGACCTGGAACCTTCCGCCTGCAGGAGCCTGGCCCCGGCCGATGAGGGCGATCCTATCGGACATTTCAAGGCGGAGTTCACCGCCTCCGGCAGAGAACAAAAGCTTTTCGTAAGGATCGCTTCGCCGTGGCCGCCGGCCAAGAGCAGGATGATGGCCTCGGCCTCGGTTTACCTGGCCTCAAAAGGTATAGGGTGTGAAGAGTGGCTTCCCAGGACGGACGGTAAAGGCCCTTTTATCATAGATATGAGGACGTTTAATGCGCCGGTCCAGTTTTCAGCCGCGCGATTCATGGAATTGAGGATGATCGGCTGCGGCAAGCGGGAACTGCGGGAACTCGGCATACAGATAGGCAGGCTCCATAGATATTTACGCAAAATACCCATTGCAGGCACGATAAAACGCAGGTCGGCATTGCGTTCGAGACAGTTATCGGGTGTACTGTCCCGCCTTAAAAGGGCCGGGGACACCGGAAGTCTCAAGGGCAGTTTTCCCGGGAGGGCCGCATGGATGCGCAACAACTCGGCTTTTATGGAAAGGTTATCAAGGGATTACAGGCCCGGTTTCAGGTTATACAGGGACCTTCGCTGCCAGCCGGTGCATGGCGACCTGAACGCAGGCAATGTCATGTATTCCGGGAGGGGGATAGTCTTTCTTGACCTCGAAGAGATGGACCACTCTTATCTGCCTGCCCTGGCGGATATTGCGATGGCCGCAGAACGTTTTATCGTTTTCGATGAACCGGATGGAAAGGTCCTGCAGGAACGCATGTCCGCTTTTATTTCGGGTTATACTAAAGAAGCCGGCAGCCCATTCTCCCGTAAGGGTGTCACTCCTGCCGGCCAGGTAGCGGCCATGATCAGGCAGTTGGATTACCACGCTATATGTGTATTGCTGTCTATGGAAGAGAACGAAAGACGGGTTTTCCCGGAAGAAGAATGGGACAAGTTCGTATTGCTTGAATCGAGGACGCTAAGGTTTGAAGAAGACTGATTTATCTATACTGTTCACGTGCAGGGATGCCGGCGCGGCGTACCAGACAAAGGAGATAATACCCGCCTTCAAAAAGCGGGGCGTGAAGGTCCGGCTTGCGGCCTCGGGTGCGGCTTTTGACATATTAAAGGATGCCGGGCTGAGGCCCGAGAAGTTCAATGAGCCGGGTAACGATGATCGGCTTATCGACAGATCGCTTGTCCTTTTAGCTTCAAATTTGCCTTCTGCGGTGTTTTGCGGCCTGACGACCATCGGTCATGGCGTGGATGAAGGGGTATTATATTGGGCCAGCCCGGAAAGGCTGGATATACCTTCGTTCCAGTTCCTGGATTCGTGGGGGACTTTTAATACTATGCGCGGCTGCGGGCCGTCTGCCTATTTTGCAATGGACAGGGATTTCAAGCGGTTCGCAAGGAAGCCCTCTCCTCCGATCATAGTGACAGGTTCGCCGAAACATTATGCGTATTCCGGGAAGGACATATATTCGATGAGGCTCAAGGCCAGGAAGAGGCTCGGCCTGGAGGAAGGCGAAAAACTTGTCGTTTATTTCGGGCAACTACCATCAGTTCCGGGGCATTGGGAGAACTTCAGGATGCTTGCGGATGCTTTCAGGGCCTGCTCCGGGAGCAAAAAGGGAAAATACAGGTTTGCCCTGCGTCCCCACCCTGCTTACAAGAATGATTATCGCCCGTACAGGCGTTATCTCGAGAAGAACAAAGTTCCGTACATAGATGCAGGCCGTTTCAAGGCGGTCGAAGAGCTTATCTGTTGTTGTGATGTGGCGGCTACATGCTATTCCACTTCGGCAATAGACCACGCTTACCTGAGCGCTTATTCCGCCGGGCCCATAGGGGCCGTGATGTACCTTTTGGCGGGGAAAGAGATAAAGAACTACCTTAAGAGGAATTTCGGATATGCCCGTAACCCGCTCCTTGAGAGGGGTATAGGCTATTGCGTGGAAGAAAGAGAGGAAGCAGTCCCGGTATTATTGTCGCTTTTGAACGAAGGGGCGCCCGTAAGGAAATATTTCAAGATGACCAAGATCCTGTCGGCGAAGGAGCCGTGCTTAAAGATAGTAGATACCGTCCTTGAGCGGATCGGGAGGCGGCATGCGCGGTAGCGGCCTTACGATATGGATAGAAGAAGTTTGCCTGGCTTGCATACCGGGTATATTGGTCTCATCGCTGTCTGGGGATCGCGTTACGGTAAAGTACCTTAAGGGAAAGAAAAGCGCGGTCTCCCTTCTCGGCCTGCTGTTTAAATTTTCAGGGAAAAGCGCGGTCCTTGAGAAGAGCGATCTTTACCTTGGAGATATGCCTTACGGCGATTCTACGCTTGGGATGAGGTTCCAGTTCGATCTTCCGGAGATATCGAAGGAGATAGCCGCCGGCATGAAGCGCGCCCGACCCTGCAGCCGGATATGCGGCCTATTACCGGAAGAGAACATTGACCTTTTTACAGAGATGAAGGTTTCGGAAGAGATCTTTTACGGGCTTAAACTGATGTTGATGGCGCATTCGGACCAATCCTCCGGTAAAGGAGGCAAGAACATACTGTTCCTCCGGTCAACCAGGGCCCAAAGAGGCCTGGCAAGCGCCGCATCCAAACGGGGTATAGCCAGCCGCCTTTACGGCTGTTTATTCGACCTGAGGTTATTTATCGTAACGGTGCTTAAATGCGCAGCTAAAGGACTGGTATTTTTCAAGGACCTTTCGGTGAATAAAGGTTTTTGCGCCGGCCCCGGGCCGATGATAGCGGTCCATTACGCGGAAGGGCTGGATACGAGAAGACGTTCGGATATATTCTGGATAAAAGGCAGCGGCATCGATCCGTCGCGGATACTTGTATATATAGATACAAGCAAAAGCTCAAAGGCTCCCGTGGGCAGGAAGGATTGTGACTATATCCGCGCAATGGGGGCATCGTGGGTATCTTTGAACGACGCAGCGGTCTCTAGGGAAGTGCCGAGGACGCGCATCGACGGCCTAAGGCCCAAAACGTATATTTTTAAGTTTATAGCGTCCGGTCTTGGCGCCGACCTATGGTACCTGGCGACGGCGCTGACCTTGTATTCAGAGTCTAAGGCCTGGGAAGCTTTTTACAGGAAGCTTAACATAAAGGCCGTCATAGATATCGGCGCCCAGACCAGTAGCGGGATAGCGCAGAATGCCGCCTTAAAACGCATCGGGGGAGTGAAATTCGGAGTGCAAAGGTCATCACTTTCTTTTGATTATTGCCTGCCTTTCCTGGTTTACAACAGCAACGATGTCTTCTTCATTTGGGGCGAGCTTACTTCAACGCACCGGGGCACAAGCGACCTTATCAGGGAGTTTGTCGTATCCGGGTATCCTTTTGACAATGCCTTTGGCCATGCGAGGATTGAATCACAGGAATTCGCCAGGAAGCGGGGGGAAGGGAAATTTACCATAGCTTTATTTGACAATGTCTATTCTAAGGAACTGCACTATTCTGCCGGCATGATAAGGGAGTTCTACGGGAAATTCCTGGATTGGCTGCTTAAGGATGAAGGGATCGTTGTGATAGCCAAGGAGAAGAAGGCGGGATACCTCGACAGGATCGAAGGGCTGGCGCCGAAACTCCGTGAAGCCGCCTCGACCGGACGTTTCACGCGGTTCGAGGACCCGTTAGGCAAGCTTCCCGTGACAGCCTCCGAAGGTGCGGATATTTCCGTAGGGGTGGGTATATCCTCGGCTGTAATCGAGGCGGCGATAGCGGGAGGCAGGTCCGTGCATTGTGACATAGCCGGACACGGTTTCCATCCATATTACAAGTGGGGAAGGGATAAGCTGATATTTGATGATATGGACAAGTTGATAACGGCGCTTAATGAATACAGGGATTCAGGTAAAGGCTCATCGGATATAGGCGACTGGTCAAGTTACCTTGACAGGATAGACCCCTATCGTGACGGGCGCGCGGGAGAGCGGGTAGGAAATTATATTAAGTCCGCGCTGGGGGCTTTGGAAGACGGCGGGACCAGGGATAGTGCCGTTACCTCCGCGAACAGGTCATACGCGGAAAAATGGGGCAGCGAAAAAATAATCGAAACGAGAGGGGAATATGAAGCGGCTTAATGTCCTTGTGGTAGGCACGGGAATGTATGTCTGCGGTCGGGGGACGGATTCTTTCGGCACCATCATGCCTGCAGTCCTCGAATCGGCAAAACTGGGCAGGATCGGCAAGATATATGTTGCGGGAAAGAGCCGGGGAGGAGTAAAAGAGGCCGGGAAGAAGATACGCTCTACTTCCAAAGCCATGGGTGTCGGCGCGCAGATATCGTATTATTCCGATTCCGGGGACGGGGTCAAGGGATACATCAAAGCCATGAAGCAGGTCCCGAAACCAGCCTGCGCGATAATCGCTGTTCCCGACCGTTTCCATAAGGAGATCGCCTCCGCAGCGATATCCAGCGGCCTGCATACACTTGTGGTAAAACCGTTCGTGACCGCCGCCGCGGATGCCGAGGCCCTCGAGAAGATGAGAAAGAGGAAGGGGCTATACGGCGCGGTCGAATTCCATAAAAGGTTTGACAGCGCGAACCTTAAGCTCAAGGAATCGATCGAGAGCGGCGACATAGGCGACCCGCTGTACTTTGCGGTTGAATTCAGCCAGAGGAAGAGCATTCCATCGAAAGTTTTCAGGAATTGGGTAGAGACCACGAACATCTTCCAGTATTTGGGCATACATTATGCCGACATGGTCTATTTCGTCACCGGCGCCGTTCCTAAGAGGGCTATGGCGGTTGGCCAGCGTAATTGGCTGAAGTCTAAGGGGATAGACGCTTTTGACGCCGTCGAGGCGATGATAGAGTGGCGGCTCCCGGGCGGGAAAAAGTTCGTCTCCTCAATATTGACCAATTGGGTAGACCCGGAATCCAGTTCCGCTATGTCTGACCAGAAGATAAAAGTAATTGGCACCAAAGGCAGGTTCGAGTCGGACCAAAAAGACAGGGGGATCACCGTGGTGACAGATTCCGGCGGGATATGCCAGCCGAACCCTTATTTCTGTTCCGCCTACAGGTCCGGTGCGTGGGTTTCTTACAAGGGATATGGTATAGACAGCATCACCACCTTCCTCGGAGATGTCCTGGACATAGAAGAGGGCAGGAGGGACGTGTCGTGGTTCGAGGGTAAAAGGCCTACTTTCAAGGATTCGATAACTTCCACGAAAATCCTGGAGGCCGTCAACAAGAGCCTTAAGTCGGACGGAAAATGGGTGGAGATAAAATAACAATGGGCGTTAAGGTATCAGGAAAGAAACTGCGTGGTTTTATCTGCGATACCCTGCTCAAAGCGGGAGCGAGGAAGGATGTGGCCGGTTATGTAGCCGACGGCCTTATCCAAACTTCCTTAAGGGGTGTTGATTCGCATGGAGTAAGGCTCCTGCCTCATTATGTGGCTTCTATGAAAGCCGGCAGGATAAACCCCGATCCCAAATACAGGTTCAGGAAAACGTCCTGTTCTACGGGAACCCTGGATGCGGACCACACCTTCGGCCATGCAGCCGGTATGGAGGCGGTAAAGAAAGCTGTTGCGCTTGCGCGCAAAGCCGGCACGGGACATATAGCGGTGCATAATTCCACGCATTTCGGGGCGGCCGCGTATTACTCTTTAGAGATAGCCAAGCATGACATGATCGGCCTTAGTTTTACCCATGCAGACTCGCTTATGAAGACCTATGCGGGTAAAAGGGCTTTTCTCGGGACGAACCCGATCTCGTTCGCGGCGCCTATAGGGGGCGAAGGCCCGCTTTGCCTCGATATGGCTACGACCCTGTATAATTTCAACAAGGTCAAGCAGCTCAGGGAGCGAGGGCTCGAGGCGCCCGAAGGCGTAGGCGCAGACGGTGCGGGCGCTGACACAAGGGATCCCCATAAGATCTCGATGCTGCTGCCGATAGGCGGATACAAGGGCTACGGCCTGAGCCTGATGGTTGAGGTCCTATGCGGTATCCTTACGGGTATGCCTTACGGTCCGCATATCTCTAGTATGTTCAAGGCGCCTCTTAGCCAAAAGAGGTTCCTGGGTCATTTTATATGCGCTATAAGGATCGATTGTTTCCAGGACAAGAAGGTTTTCAAGAAAAGGATGGCTGCCCTGGTAAGGGAGCTGCGCAGGGAGCCGCCGATGGAGAGAGGCGGCGCGATCCAGGTCGCAGGCGACCCGGAGAAGAAGACCTTTATCAGGAGGACAAAAGAAGGCATTCCCCTTAGTGATGCCGAATTTGATGCGTTCAAGGGGCTGTCGGCCGAATACGGCGTCAAACTGGAGACTATGCCTAAGTGACGGTTACAACTGCCGGTAAAGCGGATCTCGTAATAATAGTACCTCCTGCGGGAGTAAAGAACACCGTCTATCCGCCTTACGGCGCGATGTTCATAGCGAGCGCTGTCAGGAAGATGGGGCTTGTCCCGGCGATAATAAACGTTGATACCGAAAGGATATCGAACGGCCTTATAATCGAGCGGCTCAGGCAGATCTCCCCGAAATATATAGGGTTCAGCGGGATAGTGGCCCCGTCGTACAAATATATCAAGGCGCTAAGCCGCAAGATCAAGGAGAAGTTTCCCGACAGGATACAGATACTCGGAGGCGGCCTTTCCAGCGCTGCCGGGCCGATACTTGAGAATACGCCGATAGATTATGTTGTTGCGGGTGAGGGAGACAGGACAATAGTCGAGCTCCTTGACGCCCTGGAGAACGGCAAAAGCGCCGACGGGGTTGCCGGCATGTATATAAGGGACGGGAAAGGTTTCAGGCATACCGGCACCAGGAGGCTGATAGCGCGCCTTGATGAAATAGATTATCCGGCTTTCGACCTGATAGATATGGACAGGTATATGCCCGACGGTGTCGAGTTCATACGAAATTTTATTCCGGATGTCAGGGACAGCAGGATACTTGACCCCGGCAGGAGCAGGAAGATGATGACCATCCCCACAAGCAGGGGTTGTTTCGGGAAATGTTCTTTTTGTTTCAGGGCCTATCCCGGCATAAGGGTCAATTCGATAAAATACGTCTTTGACCTGATAGAATACTGTATCGATAAGTTTGGCGCCGGTTTCTTTTCTCTGGGTGACGAATGTTTTGCGCCAAACAAGCAAAGGAACTGGGAATTTATAGAGGAGTACAAGAGAAGGAAGATGGATTTTATCTTCAGGATACTCGGGATGAGGGTTGATACCGTAGATAAGGACATCCTGAAGGCCTATAAAGAGATAGGCTGTTGGATGATAGAGTACGGTTTTGAGGCGGGTAACCAGAAGATGCTGAACATAATAGACAAGCGCGTTACGGTCGAACAGAACCGGCAGGCGGCGCTCTGGACCGCTCAGGCAGGGATATATACTTCCCCGACGCTTGTACTTGCGATGCCGGGAGAGACAGATAAGACGGTGTCGGAATCCGTGGATTTCATCAAGTCCCTAAGCCTTGGTTATAAGCAATACCAATGGTCATATGCCCTGCCTATACCCGGTTCTCCGCTGTATGAATTTGCGCGGCTTTCAGGCGCTGTCGAGGATGAGGATGAATACCTTGATTCGCTTGACGGCAAGGTCGCCGGCGCGGGCATTTTCCACGTCAACCTTACTGATGAGCCCGATGAAATAGTAGCTTCATGGGCGGACAAGATAAGGATGCGGATAGACGATGCTTATCTCAGGCGCAGGTACGGCTCCCGCGCTTTGGCTGCATTTATGGCTTTCGCGGAAAAAATAAAAGTGCACCTGGCTAAAAAAGACCTCGGCGCGGTAATAGCGAACAAATTGCGTTCGTTTACCGTCCCTGCGGCGCCTTCGCAAGCTTCAGAGCGGCCCGTTGTCAAGTTCAGGAAGAAACAAGGGTTCGTTTTCGAAGAGCTCATAAAAGGGATGGATGATACTGTGGTCAACAGGAACATGGCGCTGTGCGAGATCAACGCAAGGCTTAAAAAACGAGGGGAGGGAGACCAGGGTCCCCTATGATATACTGGAGTAGGCATGCGTATCGCTAAAGGATTGCTGGGCCCCGAGTACAGTTATGTTCCGTCAAATGTCCCGGGTTCTCTCAGTGCCGGACAGAAAAGCGCGAGAGAGGAATTCCTGGAAGAGATAGACTCGAAGGAGCTTTATATACCCCTCGAGAGATGCCCTTATTGCGGGAATGAGACATGCACCCAGATATCGGAGACGGATGCCAGGGGCCTTCCCTGCGATATCGCGGTATGCGATGCATGCGGCGGCTGCTTTAAGCTGAAAGTCTTTACTCCGGAAGCGGCGGCGCTGCATTACGGCAGGATATCATACCGGCTCAGGGGCAAAGACCCGTCTGCCGGGGCGGTAGAGAAACTGTTTTGGCACAGGGTAAAGACGTTCGCTTACCCGCGCTATTATTTTATAAGACATTTTGTTAGACTTGAACCCGGCAAGGACCTGGTAGCGGAGTTCGGTTGCGGGGACGGGGCGAATCTTATGCCGTGGAAGGAGAACGGGTTTGATGTCCTGGGGATCGAATATGACCGGGACATGTGCAGGTTCGGCTGCGAAAAAGGAATGGATCTGGTATCTGCCGACTTTATGACCCACGAATTCGACGGCAAAAAGCCAAAGCTGGTGATACTTTCCCATTTCCTGGAACATGTGACGGATATATCGGCAGTGCTTACTCGCATACGTTCAGTCGCCTGTCCGGGCGGAAAGATATTTATCGAGGTGCCGGGTGCCAGGGTCCACGGCATAAGGAAGCCTCTTTCGGGATTTGATGTGGAGCACAACTATTATTTTGACCTGGATTCGCTCTCCGGGGTTTTGGGTGATAACGGGTTTAGGGCTTGCTACGGGACGAGTTTATCCGGGTCATATGCGCCAAGGATCCTGCCGGGTCCGTATCCT
>CAZAEH010000024.1:0-21258 GCA_964484255.1 uncultured Planctomycetia bacterium | reverse complement strand
TATCCGAGGTATCCCTTTCAATGAGCGGGGTAAGGCCGTCGTAGATGTATTCTACCTCATTATTGTCTATATAGGAATAAGTTCTTCTGCCGTCTCCGGAGTAGCCGTAGTAGGAGGTGCCGTTGCTGTTACTACTACGTACTTAAATATAAATTATTTGATACGCTTATATATTATACGTTGAATATATTTAATACATACGTTAATCATGATTGGACTTGCAACAATTACTCCTCCTACGATAACAATAGACAGATCCGAGAAAGATAACTCTGATAGTGTGGGAATATCATGATAAAACCAATCCCATCCAAAAAGTACCGACAATAGCCCAATAAAAACATAACCGAGAAATACGATCGCAGCTGTAATTATTTCTGCATTTAATACATAACTAATATACAACACACACCACCATCCGAAAATATCGGCGTTCTCATAACCGGATGGTGAATATTCAAATTTATTCAACACCACATTATAGGATATAACCCAGGCTAATAAAATTACTCCTGCACGCAATAATTGTGAAAGCCATTTTATTTTCATGTGGCTTCCTTTCTATTCTATTTAACATTTAAAGGCACATTACCATCCGAATCAGACATCAAATCACCTAGAACTCTATCCGTAACAGAATTACCATAGGTTCCTCCACCTATATCAATACAACCATTAGTTCCCGGCCTGCTTCCTCCATGCAACCAAAAACCATCTCTCCCATAAGTATCTGTTCCGGGAGACGGTTTAATTGGCGCTTGCCAATCACCCCAGTCTCCGCGACGATTTCTTCGCTCATCGCCTTTTCTATCAGGATTTGCTATTTTATTAGTATCAATTGTATAACATCCTCTTGGTATAGGACCTACATCTTTTTGTAACAAGTTCCACCACTTTTTACCTTTACTTTCATAATCCGAATTATTCATACCTTTGCCTCTTCCTGAGGTCGCGGGAACGGAATATATCCCCTTCCCCGGTTGTTCGGGATTTACCCATAAGGTTCCATCATTGACATCAAACATCATACTTGTCAGGCCGTATGAATCAATTTGTCTGTTGGGTTCATTTTTACAATATAAATATAGATTTGAACCGCCTGCTTGTCCTAACGGGTCCGGCGTAATGAATCTCCCTATCAGGGGGTTGTAGTATCTTCTGCCGAAGAAGATTAATCCCGTCTCAGGGGAGTATTCCTTGGTCTTGTAGGCGTATTTGGCGGTAAGAGCGCCTGACTGGGCTGTTATGTTGCCGAAGGCGTCGTAGTCATAGGTCTGGATGACGGTGCCTGTTGAGTCGGTTATTTGGTTGACGTTACCCAGGTTGGAGTCATGGTAATAGAGGGTGTTGGTGCCGTCATAGCCTGATATTAGCCCTCCTATGCCTCCGGGGGCAGATGGGAGCTTCGTGTAGGCTACCAGGGTGTTATCCGAGGTATCCCTTTCAATGAGCGGGGTAAGGCCGTCGTAGATGTATTCTACTAATACTTTTCCTATTTCCTGCCCTTTAATAAACGTTTTAACGTATTAAAAACAGATCCATTATTAATGTGCTTCTCAACAGCTTTAAATAATATAACCATGTCGTTTCCATTATCATCACAACAGAAGGGTGTTTTGCGTCTGGCAATCATAGCATAATCCAGGATGGCTTTTCTCAATGTTACGACCTGTTTCTCATCGGATAGACATCGTGCTTTTATTTCATCACCATCGGTAAAAAACTCTATAGGTTTACCTTCCTTGTCCCATCCAATGTATTCGTTGCCATCAACATCAATTATCTCTAAACTATTTAATGCTACAGGATCATTAATCAAATACATCCATTTATCTTTATCCTGAACAAAAACAGGGAACACTATCTTCATTATAACCCTCCTTGCCAGGGCCTGTGATTACCAATCCCGGGGCGACGATGATAGTGTGGTAATTTCCCTTTGGGATCTGTCGATTTAGAATTACCCGTCGGATTAATTCTAACATCGGGGGTTGTAGATCCCGGCTTTGTAAGAGTAATTTCTCCTCCTTTTAACCCAATTTCGGCTGAACCAATACTTGTTACTCCCAACGCCTCAGCCGCAGCAAGTCCTCCCGCAACAAGAAGCATATTCCTTGCGGTTGCTCCCATAAGCCCACTTAGTTTATAATTATATCCACAATCATTTGCATATCTATCCTTAAACGGATCTGAAAACGGTATAAATCCATCTATTGTAGAATATGCTCCTTTTTCAAGATCAAACCACGTGCTGTTGTCAAATACAAGCCATGGCCTGTCATTACCCAAATGGAGGCCACCAAACCATACACCCCATAATCCATAGAAATCTGTTCGATTAACAGGATCGTTTCTCACATACAAATACAAATTCGGCCCATCCGCCATCCCCAACGGATCCGGCGTAATAAACCTCCCTATCAAGGGGTTGTAATAGCGTGCACCGAAGAAGATAAGTCCCGTCTCGGGGGAGTATTCCTTGGTCTTGTAGGCGTATTTGGCGGTAAGGGCACCTGTCTGGGCGGTTATGTTGCCGAAGGCGTCGTAGTCGTAGGTCTGGATGACGGTGCCTGTTGAGTCGGTTACCTGGTTGAGGTTACCTAGGTTAGAGTCATGGTAATAGAGGGTATTGGTGCCGTCATAGCCTGATATTAGCCCTCCTATGCCTCCGGGGGCGCCGGGGAGCTTCGTGTAGGCGACCAGGGTGTTATCCGAGGTATCCCTTTCAATGAGCGGGGTGAGGCCGTCGTAGATGTATCTTACCACATTGCCTCCGGTATTGACAGAGACCCTTCTTCCGTCTCCGGAGTAGGCGTGGTAGATGCTCACAGAGGGGGTTATTATGCCCCAGGGGCGGTTCTCGTAGTCGTAGTAGTAGGTGGTGGTGCCGTTAAGGGAGCTGACCTCCTGCGTCAGGCTGCCGTTGTTGTCGTAGGTGTAGGAGATGGTCTCGCCGCCGGAGATGACCCTCGAGAGGAGCCGGTTGGCATCGTTGTAAGTGTAGGCAATGGAGGCGGCGTCCCTGGTCTCGGAGGTGCGGTTACCGGCGTAGTCATAGGCGTAGTCCCTGCTGAAGATGACGTTGTTCTGGGAGTCCTTCTTGTCTTCGTGGGTAAGGCGTCCGGCGTCGTTATAGGTGAAGTTATAGGTGTTACTGAGGTTATCTGTGATGGTGGTTATCTTGCCGAGGCTGCTGTAGTCGTAGTTGTAGCTGGCAAAGGTCGTCTGGGAGCCGTCCTTAAGGGTAACGGTATTTGCCCTGTCGTTATTATAGTAGGTCCACTCGGTGTAGGTGGAGTTATAGTAGTTCATCCTGGTCAGGCGGTTGGCGGTGTCGTAGATGAAGGTCGTTGTCTGCGACTGCGGGTTGGTCAGGGTATAGGGCAGGTTGTTGTCATAGTAGGCGTAGCTGAAGTTGCCCGCGGGGGTGGACATGGTCGCCCTGTTACCGGCGTAGTCGTAGGTGTAGGTAACGGTATCGTTGTTGTTGGGGCCGTCAACCGAGGCAAGCCAGGTCCTTGTATTGTATGAATATACGGTGGTGCCCTGAGAGTCTACCATGGCGAAGATCTTGCCGTATTTATTGTAGGCGTATTCGACGGTGGAAGTATCCTGATAAGTCACCAGAGAGAGCTTTCCGGCGGCGTCGTAGGTGTAGTGCGTGGTGTTGCCGTTGGCATCCGTCTTTGTCTTTAGTTTGCCGTTCTTGTAGTAGGTATAGCCGGTGGAGTTGCTTAACGGGTCTGTTTCGGTCAAGACGACGTTGACGTTGGGATCGTATGTATATGTGGTCGTGTGGCCGTTCTGGTCTACGACAGAAGTGAGATTGCCCACCTCGTCGTAGTTATAGGTCGTGGTGTTGCCGAGGCCGTCCGCAACCGTCTTTATGCGATACATCGGGTCAAATGTGCGGGTCTCCACGGCCAAAAGAGAGTTATCGGGCTTGTATTTCTTCATGGTGGTATAGTTCCTGCTGTCATTAAGCAAAGGCGGGGAGTCTTCGTAGGTGAAGACGGTCATCTCGCCGGTCGGGTCGGTGACTTTGGTAAGGCGGTTGTAATGGTCATCGTATTCATAGCAGGTCGTAACAGGATTACCGTTTATATAACGAGTGAGTTCCGTCATATTGCCGAAGGCGTCGTAGTCGTATTCGGTAACCTTGCTTTCGGGATCGGTTACGCTTATACATTGGTTGAGAGCGTTGTAAACATAGGTGGTCGTATGGCCATTCGCGTCTTTGGAAGTTAAAAGGTTTGAGTTCTTGTCATAGGTATACTCCTCATAGCTGGAATCGGGATATGTTTTTTTCGTAATCCTGCCGAGACCGTCGTATTCATAGGTTGTCGCGGTATCGTAGCCATTGGCATCGCCGTATTTGGAAGAGGTCATTCGGCTAAGGTTATCATAAGTATATTCGACATAATTACCTGCCCCGTCCGTTTCTTTTGTTATATCGCCGAAATAATTATACGTATATGAAGTAGTTATGCCTTCGGGATCAATAACTGCCGTAAGACGACCGTATTGGTCGTACTGTTTTTCAACGGTCGCGGTGCCCTGATCATTCGGAGAGGGAGTATACCTGTATCTTAAATTTCCGTTCGCGTCATATTCATACGACCAGGTCCTGTTCTTGGCGTCAACCATCCATTCAATATAATTGAACGAATTATAATGAAAATAAGCGCTATGTCCTTCTTCGTTGTCCAGTGTTTCAACCAGGCCATAGTGATATTTGTTCGACCAGCCGCAGCCCCTGCCGTGTTCATCGGTTATCGAGTTACGCATATATGTATCGTCAAAAGAATAATTGGTGATCCCGCCGTCCGGATCCACGATCTTGGTTATTTTGCCTTTCTCGTACTCATACATAAGGGTATGCCCTCTGGCATCCACAACCGTGGTAACGCCTATCTCGAAAAGATAGTCGTAGGTAGCAATGTTATTCAGCGCATCTTTGGTTTCAACACAGACGTCGCTTATGCCGGAAGGGTCCATATCGTAGGTGTATTCCGTCCTGTTGCCTTCGGCATCCACACAAGCAGTGATATTATGGATATTATTGGGGTCATTATACTCGTATGTTTCCGAATAATTCTCCGGACCGCTAACTGAAGTCAGGTTACCATTGCCATCATAGTAATAACGGTATGTTACGAAGATCCCGCCGCTGCTCCCGGCGGTCGCCGCAGCTATCCTGCCGTTAACGTTGACAAAACATATATATCTGGCATTATTATCGAAGATTCTAAAAAGATTATCTCCTGTATAGGTATAACTCAGGTAATTCCCGTTAAGATCTTCTATCTTCTTTATGCGATGCGTATATATGCCGCTATTATATTTTTCAAAATAATATTTCTGGACACCGTACATTACAGTATAGCGCATCCAATAGTATGTACCGTCTTCGTTCTTTAAAACATATGACCCGTCACATTCCGGCTGGTAATAATAACCATCTCCGCTATATTCGTAGCTGAATACGGTCCCATCGGGAGCTGTGACAATAACATATTCCGGGTCATCGCCATCCGCTTCGATAACGCGCAGTTTTACATCATGCGCAAGAGCCCAGCCGAAACCCATTTTTCCATCTACTTCGCTGCTTGATGAATAAGTCCTCTTCAGGCTAAGGTTTATTCCATGTTTTCTTCCCCTGCAGGGAATAAATATGTCTTCTTTGGGTATGATAACCTGCCCTCCGGTTATCGCGATGGGATCAAATGCCGCATCGCATTGCTGTCCTCCCTGCGCAACTTCACCGGTACCCATTCGAGTCATCCCCATCCCGCCATCAGGCCGCGGATTATGTCCTGTTCCGGAATCAGAGAGGTTGTTTGCCATCAAATAGTCGCCAGGTACTATAGGACCTATTTTGCCGTACTCCAGTGTCCAAGACCCGTTCGGATAAACACCGGGATCATTCTTAGTGGTGCCGCCTTCCGAAGCCCGGCGGTTCCCTCCTTTTATGCTTACCAACTCGTCATAAGCGAAATCCTTAATGCTTGGGTCGGCCTTTACGGCGATGATCTGTCCCTGCCAGCATCTGTTCAGGGCACTAAAAGTCATGTACGAGTCCGCTATGTTATCGGTAACCAGCACTCCTGCCGCTCTGACTTCTTTCAAGAACACGTAGTGAGAATTATTGATGAAAAGGACCGCCTTGCCGGCGTAATCCCTGAGATTCCCTGAATCCGTTTTGAATGCCGATAGTTCCAGACCACTCAGTTTCGCGGCCTGGATAAGCCCGAGCATAGTTGTGCCTTCGTTGTCAGTTCCCGCGGCTTTAGAGATATCTTCCGTACTGGCCTCTATGCCGTAATTGCCGAGAAGCAGCCTTAAAGCATAAGGCCCGCAGGTATTGTTCGAGGGTAAAACCGCTGAGATCTTACCGGATCTTTCCAAGTATTTTATCGCGCCCCGCGCCTCATACGAAAGACGGTGGTATGGGTATTTCGCGACAAGACTGCTGAAAGCTTCTTTCGCGAGCTGATAATTCTTCTGCTGATAACGGGTTTTACCTATCCAAAAAAGCGCGTCGGCCGCATAATAAGTGTCGGTATTCAAAGCGGCTTCATATTCATTCAGGGCATTTTCAAAATCATTACGCGAGCTGTATATATGTCCGATCTCGATGTGTAACGGCGCGACAAATTTCCCATCCTCTATCCTGGCCTTCGCGTAGGCAATAGCTTCTTCCGCGCCGTAATAACTGACCTTTCCCGTTACAGGGTCTCTCCTTTTCTTTTCACGTAAAGCCTGGACAACTTTAACATCATCGCCTACCGCCTTAAAGCACTCTATCGCCTTGTCGAAACTCCTCAATTGCCAATAGAGGTCGCCGAGGCCGTCGAAATCGTTGGCTTTCTTGAAATATGTAACAGACTCGTTGAATTTCTTCCTTTTAAGCGCCATCCTGCCGAGACCTGACATGTCATTAGCTTTAGTGAAATATTCTTCCGATTTAGTATAGTCGCCTATCTCTCCGTAAAGAAAACCGAGGCCGGAGAGGTCATTGGCCTTTGTGAAATATTCCTTGGCTTTGTCATATTTTTTGCTCTTAAGATTAACCAGGCCGAGGCCCGAGAGATCGTTGGCGGCAGTAAAACAGTCTTCCGCGGATTTATAATCGCCCGCGCCCAAATATATCTGTCCCTGCAAAGAAAGATCATTTGCGTCCTTCGCGTATTGGGCCGCTTTAGCGAAGTCCTTTTGTTTGCAATAAACGAAACCTATGCCCGAAAGGTCATTGGCTTTTGTGAAATTCTCAAGCGCTTCTTCGTAATCGTGTTTGCCGAGATAGGCATGGCCAAGCGCGGAACAATCATTTGCCTCTACGGCATATCTTATCGCTTCGGCGTACATATTCCTGCCGGAATAAGCGAGGCTAAGCCCTGAAAGATCGTTTGCCTTCCTGAAATAAGCCATGGCGGAATCGTAATCTTTCTTGCCGCAATAGGCGTGCCCAAGTCCGGAGTTATCCTTTATAGCGGTGAAACCTTTGATGGCCTGGTCATATTTCTTCTCGGCTAAAAGGACAAGGCCGAGGCCGCCTTTATCCCCGACTTTCGTAAACCACTCCCTGGCTTCGTCCGTATTGTTTTCCCCGAGAGCGGCTAATCCCATACCCGAATAATCGTTTGCCTGCTTAAAATATCCCCTGGCGGCGTTAAAATCCCTCTTGCCGCAATAGGCCAAGCCGAGGCCGGAGTTATCGTTCTTCTGCTCAAAAACTTTTATCGCTTCATCATACTGGTGTTTGCCGCAATAGGCTAATCCCACGCCGGAAAGGTCGTTCGCCTGCTCAAAATTTGTCTTCGCGTCATCAAAGCGTTTCAAGCCGAGGTACGCCATACCTGCCCCGGAATGATTTTTGTTCTTTACATATATCTCAAGCGCTCCCTGAAAATCTCCTTCCTCAAGAGCGCGAAAAGCCACTACATCATCGGATAATTCATATCCCGCCAATAACGCGGTTCCCATCATTAACACCGCCGCGATCAACAACGCCTTTTTCTTCACTTCCGCCTCCTTTTTTATTGAAGCGTTTTGCCGATGAATATTATCACTATCGCCAAGATCAGTATCGGGAAATATACCGATATCCGAGCCCATCTATTTTCGAAACCATGTCTCAATATAAGCAGACCGGCGAATGTTCCCGCGGCAAAAGATAATAACCATACGTTTCTTGAAGTCAGGCTTACCGCGAGAAAGAGTAACATGAAAATAAACTCCGTAACGATAATTACTTTATTCGAAGATCTTCCGTCTCCGACATCCCCGGTAACCGGAAAACCTGCTTGCCTGCACCATGAATACGAAACGAGCGCGCACGCCGAACTTACTTGTGTAGCATAAAATATAAACGTATACATAACGATAAAATTCGCTTTCTTTATCGGATCGCTTATGGATTTATGGATAGCGGGCAAGACAGGCGCGATCAAAGTCACTAAAAGCATAAGAAAAAAATCCCACCTCCAAAAAAGATTGCTTGAGATACCTGTCAGCGCCCCAAGAAAAGTCCCATTATAGGAGAGCGGCATCTTGAACATCGGGCCCTGGAACTGGAAATGGTAATAAAAATAAGGCAATATGATCCCTACTAACAGCAGCAACGCAACGAAAGGCAGCCCGAGAAGAAGGCTGACGGCGGACACAAATACGTCGAATTTCTCCGTACCGCTGACATTTTTACTTTTTAAAAATGGCGGGTAATATTTAAGCAGGCATTCTGCCGTCCCTTTTATCCATTTGTCGTTTCTCCTGCGATACTGCTGGAACGTCGGAGGAAATTCTTCAAGACATGTCACGTCGGGCGCGTATACCCCGCGGTATCCCTTTTGACGAACCTGCATCGAATAGGCGAGATCTTCGGTCGCAACCTCGGGAAAGCCTCCTATTTCCCGCAATATATCCGTACGCATCAAAGCGCCATGGCCATAAAACATTACAAAACCATATTTTTCCTTTGTCCTTAAATAATGGTCGCAATGAAGCTCTATCTGGTATCCGAGCCTGCGCGCGAAAGCCTGCTTTTGGCCCGGATTAAATTCCTGGCGCGATTGCGCGAAAGCCACATCGGGACTGCCAAAATACGGCAGGAGTTTGTTGATATAGTCATGTGGGAGGATCGTATCGGAGTCGGAAACGCTGAAATATTCGTAATTACCCATAACAGCCAAACCGTTATTAAGGTTGCCTGCCTTATACCCTTTTCTGCCCGAACGCCGTATTACAGTAGCCCTATTTTTGTGGAGTGAGGCAAAATAGTCTATTCTTCCCTTGTACTCGCCGTTATCGCTATCGTCCAGGATGAAGGTATGAAAATTCCCATAATCCTGGCCAAGACAGGATAATGCCGCATTTTCGTTGAAATCATTGCAAGTGGTATATAATAAAGCGACTGAAGGGGAAGGATTTGGCGGAAAAGAGTCTTTAACTTTTAACGGGTTATTTACTTTATCCCGGCGATATGAAAAAATAATTGTGACTAAATGATAAAATGCGTAAAACCAGAAGAGGTTCAGCAGCAACGTAAAGATAATTACGGTCAATTTTGCAAGAAGGTTTTCCGGACCGACTACGAGCGCTAATATGCGCGGGTCAAAATATAATATCGCGCATAACCAAAGAAATACGATGATTTGATACATAAACGGATCTTTTTTGGGCGAATTAACCATTTCCGCTTACCCTGTCTGTAATCCTGCAGGACCTTGGTTATTCTAAAATACGGGGTATCGACAGCAGAAAGTTGAACTTGCACACGGCAGGGGCTCCTCTGGATTTACATAGGATACCATCGACACGTTTTGTTTCTTGCCTACTTTTTAGCACTTAGACAATATGTTTGTCAATATCTTTTTTACCGAAGACCCGTATATTGTTCTTCAACAGGACCTCTATCGCCCTGTCCGGGTCGTCAAAACGGAAGACCACTATGGCATTGTCGGCATTCTTTTCCACAAAAGCATACATGTATTCGAGGTTTATCCCGTTATTATCGAGTATCTTCAGTATATCCGCGAGCCCTCCGGGCCGGTCGCTGACCTCAGCAGCCACTATATCGGTGATAGAGGCCACAAAACCGTTCTTTTTTAGAAGTTCCAGCGCTTTTTCGGGCTTATCGACGACCATGCGCAGGATCCCGAACTCCTCGTTCTCGGCTATGGTCAGGGCCTTGATGTTTACAACCGCCTCTCCCAAAACACGGGCCGCGTCATGAAGCCGACCTCTCCTGTTCTCGAGAAATACGGAAAGCTGTGTTATCTTCATATGCTCCTCTTGTCTATAACGCGTTTGGACTTGCCCTCGCTCCTCGTTATGGTCTTGGGTTCTACCAACCGGACCTGTGCCCCGACACTGAGCACAGACTCTATCTCCTTTGATATACGCTGTTCGAAATGCTGGAGGTTCTTTACCTCGTCCGAAAAGAAGGACTCGTTGAGTTCCACAAGTACCTCGAGCCTGTCCAGGCCGTTCTTCTCCCTTTCGACTATCAGCTGGTAATGCGGCTCTGTCCCTTCTATAGCGAGGAGAACCTCTTCTATCTGTGATGGAAAAACGTTTATCCCGCGGATTATTATCATGTCATCCGTGCGTCCCAACACTTTACTGATCCGCGGCGAAGTCCTTCCGCAATCACACCTGCCGTAGTCTATGCTCACTATGTCCCTCGTGCGGTACCTGATCAGGGGCATGCCTGTCTTTGTGATAGATGTGATGACCAGTTCCCCCGGAGAACCGGCGGGAAGGACCTGCAGTGTGTTGGGGTCTATCACCTCGGGATAGAACACGTCCGACTGCAGGTGAAGGCCCTGTTTAAAATGGCATTCGCACGCCACTCCCGGGCCGATTATCTCGGACAACCCGTATATGTCTATGGCGCTTATTCCCCATGTCTTCTCTATCTCCTTGCGCATCGCCTCGCTCCACGGCTCCGCGCCGAATATACCTATCTCCCAACTGCAGTCTTTAATGGGAACCCCTGACTCCCGGGCTGTTTCCGCCATATATAAAGCATATGAAGGCGTGCATGCCAGGATGCGCGGCTTGAAATCCTGCAATATCTTTAACTGCCTCTTCGTCTGGCCCGAAGAACACGGTATGACCGTGAGCCCGAGCTTAAGGCTACCGTAATGCAGCCCCAGGCCGCCGGTAAATAACCCGTAACCGTAGGCTATCTGTATCATGTCCCCCGGAACAGCTCCGGCGCAGCAGAGCGAACGCGCAATCACCTCGCTCCAAAGGTCGAGGTCCTCCCGCGAATAACCCGATACGACAGGATTGCCGGTCGTTCCGCTCGATACATGCAATTCCGCTATGCCCTTGACCGGCTTGGAAAATATCCTAAAAGGATAGTTATCCCTAAGGTCATCTTTTACCGTGAAAGGCAGTCTGGTTATATCATCTATCGACTTTATGTCCTTGCGGGATATACCCGCCTTTTCAAGTCTGTCCCTGTAAAAAGGCGACTCTTCGCAGACCCTCTTGAGCATGCCCATCAGGCGTTCGCTTTGGACATCCTTGAGGGGTCCGGGCCCCATGCATTCCATCTTCTCGTTAAAGATCATCTCTTCGCCTCGCTGCGTCCCATCAGGAAAATACGCTTGTTCTCCTCGGTGTCCTTTTTCAACTTGGACTTGATGGCATTCAACCAGCTCTCTTCCTTTATCCCCAGGAAAGAAGACAACACGCCAAGCATATATGTATTCAGGAACATGGCCTTTCCCCCGACGGCCGCGTGCCCTTTCTCCAGGTAATGGGAAAGGTCGGCCCCGCCCGGCTTGAGCTCGTCCTTCATGCGGGAATATTCAGACTTGTGAAGACAAATTATCGCATCCGCCTCGCCTGAAAATGGTAAAGGGGACAGGACCGCATCACCGAAACGCACGAACGACTCGACCGAACCCCCGCGCTGTGACATGCCCTTCACCTCGGATTTCTTGACGTGGTAGCCGTCGAACATAGCTGCAAGCGCGCAGATCTCCGCAGCCGTTAAAACACCCTGTCCGCCGATACCGTAGAATAATATATTGACCGTTCTCATTTTTTTACCGCGGATATCGCTCCAGATTTGCAGATCTTTGCGCACAGTCCGCAACCGACACACAAAGACCCGTTTATGCTTATGGCACCGCCATCTTCTATTATAGCAGGGCAATCCAGGAGAAGGCATTGGCGGCATCCCTTGCATTTATCCTTATTTATCTTCATCGCCGGGCCGCGCGAGCGGTCGACCATCTTGCACGGATAGCGGGCTATTATGACAGAAAGTTTGTCCTCTTCCAGCCTCTTCGCCAGGGTCTCCTGAAATTTTTCGATATCGTAGGGGTCGACCACATCTACGTTATCCGCTCCGGCAGCAAGACATATCTTCTCAAGGGAAAGCTTTTTGGTAACCTTGCCCTGCAGCGTCAGCCCGGTAGCAGGGTTCTGCTGCCCGCCGGTCATCGCGGTGATGGAGTTATCCATTATTATCACTACACCTTTGGTCCCGTTATAGGCCGCGCTTATAAGGCCGTTTATCCCTGTATGTATGAAGGTGGAATCGCCGATCACAGCCACGGCTTTGTGGTCCTTTTGCATCTTGCTTATGCCCTCGAAGAACGGTATGCTTGAGCCCATGCACGTCTGCGTATGCAGCGCGGCCAAAGGTTCGAGGGCGCCCAAAGTATAACATCCTATATCACCCGCAACGTAGACCCCTGCTTTTTTAAGGGCGTAGAAGGCCGGACGGTGCGGGCACCCTGGGCACAAAAGCGGACGGCGGGCCTTGCGCAAGACAGTTCCCCTGTCATTGCCTTCGACAATACACTTGACAGCCTGCGGGTCCAGTTCACCGCACAGCCATGACGGTTTCTTCCCGGTAACGGATATACCGTCTATCCTTATCATCTCTTCAAGGAAAGGTTCCAATTCCTCCACGACATAAAGCTTTTTAACCTTGCCCGCAAAATCCTTGACCTTGCCCGACGGAAACGGGTAAGGCATGCCCAATACCAGCGTAGAAGCCTCGGGATAGGCTTCCCTCACATAAAGCGCGGATACGCCGCTCGTCACAAAACCGATCTTCCTGTCCCTGACCTCCTCTACGTTAAGTGCGGTATCTTCCGAAAAATCCCTGAGCCTAAGGATGCGCTGTTCAAGGTCAAGGTGCCTGAAGCGCGCGTGCCCTGGTATCATGACATATTTTTTCGGGTTCCTATCCAGGGCTTTCCGGTCGAAGGAGCGTGCTTCGCCGGTCTCAAAAGATTCTTTTGTATGGGAGACCCGCATTGTAAGACGCAGCAGGACGGGGATATCGAATCGTTCGCTTATCTCAAAAGCTTCTTTAATGAAATAGTAAGCCTGGGAGGGTGACGACGGTTCGAGCAAAGGCATCTTGGCATACGGCGCGACCCGGCGGGTATCCTGTTCGTTCTGGGATGAATGCATACCCGGATCATCGGCTACAACCACGACAAATCCAGCGTTGACCCCGCTGTAAACGGTGGTCATAAGCGGGTCCATTGCCACGTTGAGCCCGACATGCTTGCACGCGGTCAACGCGCGCTTCCCGGCAAGGGAGGCCCCGAACGCCGCTTCATAGGCGACTTTTTCATTTACCGCCCACTGGGCCTCAAGCCCGTGAAAAACGCCGAGAGTCTCAAGTATCTCAGTAGATGGAGTACCCGGATAAGCGGAAGCAAAACTGACCCCTGAAGCTGCGGCGCCCCAGGCAACGGCTTCGTTACCTGATAAAAACACTTTTTTATTGTTGTTTGAGAGGTCCATTTGAGGTAGGAGTATTGTATCACAAAAGAGTAAAGGCGCACAAATAACATCTTAATTGACGATTTTGTTCTATAATAGTATAATTCGTTCAACGAAGGCGGGTATTATGAAAATACGAAAAATACTATTTATATCCGGTTGCCTATCCGCATTCTACTGCCTGTTAATGCCGTGCTCCCTTCTCTTAGCAACCGACTATGACATCAGCGGATCGCGCACTTCGACTTTACCCGTATTTTTAAACGACACCGTCCTCGTAGAAAGCTCCGCAAACTGGAACGTAACAGGCACTTCCCACGGTATAAGCGGCGCCTCGGCGGATAATGTTACCGTAACCGTCAAATCCGGGGCAAAGATGACAGCGCAGGGATACAGCAGCGGCGGTTCGGCCAATTCAGCCGGCAGGGTCATTTATCTGGGTGACTATGCCGACATCACCATTGAAAGCGGGGCCCTGGTCGAGAATTACGGGTATGATCCCATAGGCAATGCCGGCATAAGCGCCGTCGCCATCTATACCGGCGACTATGCCGACATCCGTATCGCCGGCACCGTTTGGACATACAACAGGGACGGCCGTACGGGCGGCGGATACAATAACTACGAAGGAGGGATCGTGTCCGGCGTCGGTTCGACTATTGCCATCGCTTCAACCGGACTCGTGAAAGTAAACACTTATTGCGGCAACGCCATAGACCTTAATTACGACGGTTGTACCGTAACCAATTCCGGGACTATACAATCTACCAATATCTGGTACGACGGCGTAGCCGCCTTCAGGGCGCAAGCAAGCGATACGACCGTCAATAATAATGGCATCATCCAGTCCAACGCTTACAATGCTGTATTTTTAGGCACAAGCGGGACTTCGACAGGGAATGTGCTAAATGTATACGGCAGCTCTTCCATCATCGGCAACTTGAAAAATGAAGGCGCGACGGGCGGCGCAACGGTTAATTTCGGTTACAATGGTTCTTCCGCCGATGCCTCAGCAAATACGACCATAACCGGGGACATAGGAAGCACAGGTAATGCTTGGAATGGGCGTGTTTATGCCGGAACAAACACGGTAACAGGCAGCGCCAATTTCCATGATATACAACTTGATGCCGGATCGGTCCTCAACGTCGGCGGCGCCTTGGCCATATCCAATTCCTTAGGCGTCGAAATATATTCCTTGAGCAGTTACGGCAGCATTACTTCAACGGGGGTCGCTACGGTAAATGCGGATTCCCTTGATATCACTCTCAGCGGCTACCTCGCAGATAAAGCCTAGCTTACGATAATAGACGGCGCCTCGGGTTCTACCTATAATTTTTCCACAGTCACATCAAGCAGCCCGTATTATTCCTTTACATATTCTACTATTGACGGGAACCTTATCCTTACGGCCAAGCGCTCTTCCCCCTCAGGGGGCGGTCACGCCGGATTTGCCGGGACGGCAGGAAATAGCAATGCAAGAGCCGCCGCAACAGTCCTCGATAACATCCCGAACCCTAAAGGAGATATGGCGGGAATACTTAATACGCTCGAAGGATTAAACGAGACCGAGGTCGCTTCCGCCCTTGATACATTGATCCCCCAGGTTGACAACAGCCTGCCCCAGGTCAACCACCTGACCTTCGACGGCTTTATAGGCAACGTAGTGGACCATCTGAACGACATGAGATTTGCCAGTGTCCCCTCTTCCGGGACCGGCGTATCCGCGGGTGAAGCGCCGGCCAATACCGCCATTTGGGCAAAAGGGTTCGGTTCCTACCTTCATCAGGACCCGCGCGGTTTCAGCAACGGATACAGGGCCAAGGTCTACGGCACTTCGATGGGATGCGACAGGCTGGTATTGGAAGATATAAGGCTCGGCGGAAGTTTCGGATATGCCCGCGACGATATAAAGTCAAAGGATAACTCAAACAGCACGGATATCGACAGCTATCAGGTGACATTATACGCGGCTTTCTCGAAGGCCGCCGATTACATCAACAGCGCGGTATCTTTCGCCTATAACTGCTACAGCGGCAAAAGGAATATAGCTTTCCCCGGTGTCAACAGGACCGCGAGCAGCGATTATCACGGACGCCAATACGGCTTTTACCTGGAAGGCGGCCATGTTTTCAAGAAAGGCGGCCTTGAGCTCACCCCTCTGGCCTCAATAAAATATGAGCATCTCGGTACGGAAAGTTACACCGAAAAGGATGCCGGCGCCCTGAACCTCAGGATGGACAGGCAGGGTTACAACATGGTCCAATCCGGCCTCGGGGGGAAAGCGGCCTATCCTTTAAAATGCGCCGCGGGGTATCTCGTACCTGAATTTCACGCGAAATGGCTGTATGACATCGTCAACGACGACGAGGAATCGGTTTCCGCTTTTACGGGAGGCGGCGCTTCGTTCGCTACGCAGGGTTACCAGCCAGCCAGGAGCAGCGCCGATATAGGGGCCAGGCTTACCCTTATAACCGCATCTAACCTGGAACTCTCGCTGGATTACGATTACCAGATAAAGAAAGACTTTTACAGCCACAGCGGGATCCTGAACGCGCGCTACAGCTTCTGATCCTTTTAACTGTTATTAAGCGACGCGATAGCAAGCCTCGCCAAAAGGTACGATACCGTAGACTCCGCCCCCTGGTTAAGGTTGATGTAACCCTCTCCTACCCCGTCGTAACAACCGCCTGTAGTCCTGTCGTAAACAACCTGTTTCAGGCAGTTATCGCCTAAAAACCAGTTAAAGGCCTCATGTATGGATTTCTTATAAATATCGTCCCCGATTATCGAATACGCCGTTGCAAGCGCACAAACCATAGCCGATACATCTTCGGGCTGTTGGTCGAAATAGCGGCGTTCCCCGGTCTTATGGTGCCAGCCGTCCTGGCCTATAGGCGAGTATATCCCGTCCAGGAAAGTTTTCTGCATAAGGAAATCGAGCGTCTTTTTTCCTATATCCAGGTATTCGCCGTTGCCGGTCCGTTGGTACCCCATGATTAGGGCTTCGGGCAGGACGGCGTTTGAATAAGTCAGGTAATCCTCAAACCACTGCCAGTCCCCGGAAGATACCCCGCGATAAAGGGATACCAGCCTGTCGCAATGCGCGATCAATTCCTTCTCCAGGTCCTTACCGGCCATCTCGCCGGTATTGCCTAAGAGAAGGCGGATGCCCTTAATATAGAATGCGGCGGACCTCGGGGATTCGGGCATCTTATATTTTTCTATCCTTCTCTTCAAAAGCGACATGGCCTTATCCCTTACGCCGGCCGGGAGGAAACCGGAAGCGGAACAGACCCCCAACGCCCAAATAACCCTCCCATTGGCATCGTCAAGGTTCTCTTTTTTATTCAGTTCTATATCTATCGTCCTGTCGGCGCCGACGTAATTGTAAAAAATACCTTCTTCCCGCAGGACAAATTCGATGAAGCGCAGGTATATCATTATGCGCTTGAGCAGGTCGTCTTTCTGTTTCTCGAGAGAAACGGCCTTGACCGCCCTTCCTAATTCTCCGTAATATAAACATGCGACTATAAGCGCCCGCGCGTTGTCATCAAGCGTATAGCCCGACGAAACGGCCGGTAAAGACAGCCTGGAAAATTGTATTATCCCGAAACTGTCCGTAAGGTGGAACATATGGCCAAGGTTGATCCTGGGGATCTTTTTACGCGCGCTTACTTCGGCGATATCACGGGAGAACCTTGAGAACAACTTTGAATATTCTATGGCGACGTTTTCCCACGTCATGTTACGGGTCCTGAAATAGGCGTTCTTCCCGAGCTGCTCCCTGAGGAGCGGATCCTTAAGGAGCTTCGTCAGGGCGTCGGCATAGGGATCGGGCTCCCTGAAGCTCACCAGCATACCGACTTCCGGGGTCACTATCTCCTTGGCCTGCGCAAAGGGAGTGGAAACAACCGTCCTCCCGGACCCCATGGCATAAGAAAGGGTCCCCGAAACAGCCTGATTCGGGTTAAGGGACGGCGATATATAAATATCGGCGGCCCTCAAGAATTGGAGAAGTTCTTCCAGGGTTACATACTCATTATAAAAATTCACGTGGGAAGACAACTTGAGATCACGTACCTTTTTTATCAGGGAATTGCGGTAGGCCTCCCCTTCTTCCTTCAGCACATTCGGATGTGTGACACCCAGGATTATGTAGATCAGGTCCGGGTAGTCATTGACGACCTTAGGCAGCGCCTCTATCACGTATTCTATACCCTTCCCCCTGCTTAGGAACCCGAACGTCAGGAGGACCACTTTCCCGGAAAGGTGTAAAGCGGATTTAGACTTCGCGCTCGGGCTGTACGGGATCGAGTGGATCCCGTGGGGGATGACCGAGATCTTTTCCGCGGGTATCCCGTACTCCCGGATAAGAATGTCCTTCGAAAGCCCCGTCATAACCGTCACCCCGTCCGCTTTCCCTGATATCGATCGTACTATGCCGCAAAGGTCCTCTCCCTGTTTAGGAAGGACGGTGTGAAAGGTCACGACCGAAGGTTTTTTTAACGTATCCAGGAAAGATATTATATGAGAACCGTTATCACCCCCGAAGATGCCGAACTCATGCTGTATATTCACAAGCTTGACATCTTCCATGGCATTGATCTTTTCAGCCGTATCGGTATATTCCTGCCTTGAAAACTGGTCTATCTGGAAAATAACCTTCCTGGGATACTTATAACGGGATATATCATCCGTGTTCACAGCCGCTATGCATGACTCGATGGCAGGTCCAAGCAAGTCGTCCATCGCGGCCGTAAGGTCGGATGTGAAGGTGGCGATACCGCACTCCCTCGGGGGAAAAGTGGACAGGTAAACTACTTTAGGCGGTTTTTTTACTTTTAACAAGAAACATCAACCACTGTTTTTAAGCTCTTTCAAGATTTCCTCCAGGGGAACGGACCTTGCCGCTATAAGCTTATCTGCCGCACCATAATATATATACAACCTGCCGTCCCTTAATATGGTGCTTGTAGGGAATACGACGTTATTGACATCTCCGCGTTTCTCCCACGGCTCTGTCGGGGAAAAGAGGGGCCGCTTCAGGCGGCCTATTACCCTGGACGGATCGTTGATATCCAGCAAAGCAGCAGCGGCGTGATAGATCCTGCCATAGCGGGAGTCCTCAACGGCATGATAGATCAATAACCAGCCGTCCTTGGTCTCGATAGGCGGGCATCCCCCGCCTATGTTCCTGCTCTCAAAACCGTATTCGGGGTCCAGTAAAACGTAACTGCCCAGCTCCTTGAGATTATCCCTCCAGTAATCGTCGGTAAGGTCCTTGAAATCCTCAAAATATATTCCCTGTATCCCCGGAAGGATGCGGTGGACCAGCAAAAACCTGTTATTGAATTTCTTCGGGAAGATAAAGGCATCCTTCTCCCACAGCAATATATCATCGCCCTGCCTGTGCCTTATATACGACTCGAAGATGAAATACTTCTCCCTCATCCTGACCTTGGAACAGCCGAATAGGCTGCCCGCCTCTGCATAGGTAATGCGCGGGGAGATCACCCCGTGCTTGACAAAATTGACGAGGTCCGTGCTCGTAGCATAAGCGAACAGGGCGTTCCTCCCGTCGTAGGCCGTATAAAAAAGGTAATATGTCCCGTCGAGAAAGACTATGCGGGGGTCTTCTACGCCCATTTTCTCGTAATCGTATTCCGGGAAAAGAACGGGCTTATCGGACCTTTCCACGACCTTATTACCGACCAACCGGCAGCGGCCTATCGATGAGGACATGTCCCCGCGCCTTATGCCCCTGTAAAACATATTTGTTACGCCGTCTAATTCAACACAGGCGGGATTCAGCACCGCCTGGTCATCAAACCCGTTCCCAGAACTTTCAAGTATTACGCCCTCGTTGTAGATTTTGACCATTATATATTTTTCTGACGATCTCCTCTGTATTTATTCGGAACCCAACTTCCTCAGGTTGCCTCCCTTATGCAGGTGCTCTTCTATCTGTTCAAGCGTAAGGCCCTTGGTCTCCGGAACGTAAAAATAACAGTAGACCATACCCGCCAGGCAGACCGCGGCAAACAACCAGAAGGTCCCGGCCTTGCCGAGGTTATCGGTCAGGGTCAGGAATGTCGCCGCAACCAGCATGTTGAAACCCCAGTTGGCGACCGTGGCCAAACTCATGGCCCTGCCACGCACCTTCAGCGGATAGATCTCGGCGATGATCAGCCAGAATATCGGGCCTAGGCTTATCGCGAAAGAAGCGATATAGAACAGGACGCTGACCACGGCTATCCATTTGAGTATCCCTGATAATGTCGCCGTATTGAAAGCGAGACCCAGGACAGCCAGGCTCAAGCACATGCCTGCCATGCCGATATACAACAGCGGTTTACGCCCAATCTTATCCAACAGCCAGATGGCCACAAGGGTCATAAGTACATTTACGGTCCCCACGCCGACGGTAGCCAGTATGGCAACCTTGTGGGAACCAAATCCCGCAAATTCAAATATAGTAGGCGCGTAATATATTATGGTGTTTATCCCGGTCGCCTGCTGGAAAAAAGCAAGTGCGATGCCGACCATCAGCGCGGGCCTTACCCACGGCTTGAATACCTGGTCCCAGGAACATTCCTTTTCAGCCGCGGTCTTGGAGATACCCTCTATCTCTTTCTCAACCGATTCTTCGGTATGCGTGCGCTTTAATACGTCTTTAGCCCGGTCTATAAAACCGCGCGAGACAAGCCAGCGCGGGGACTCGGGCAGGAATATCATCCCTATCAAAAGAATGCAGGCCGGGACCGCGCCAAGAGCGAACATCCAGCGCCATTCGTCTTTACCGAGGGTAAGCGCGTAATCGACCAGGTACGAGACCACGATACCGCAGGTGATCATCAGCTGGTTCAATGACACCAACGCTCCCCTGACATCGGGAGGGGATATCTCGGAAATGTAAAGCGGGGCGACATAAGAAGCCACGCCGATGGCAAGCCCGATCAAAAAACGGAAAACGATCAATAGGGGTATGCTGGGAGATAATGCTGCGCCGATGGCACCGGCGGAAAAAAGTATGGCAGTAAGCACGATGCTGCGCCGGCGACCCAGGCGATCGGCCATAGCGCCGCTGAAAGCTGCGCCGATGACTGCGCCCAACAATACCGCGCTGACCACCTTTTCCACAAGAACAGCGTTCAGGCTGAACTGGTCTTTGATATATAGTATAGCGCCTGAGATAACTCCCGTGTCGTAACCAAAGAGCAGGCCGGCTAAAGCCGCCACAAAAGCGATGATATAGATAATAAAGAGGTTATTATGCCCTTTAGACTCTGCCATCTTTCCCCCTCCGTTTAGAACGTTACGCCCACACGTGCGCCGACAACAAGGGCGTCGTCTATATCTTTGTCCCCTCCGTGAGGATTGATTATATACTGGAGATCGGGTTGGAGATATAGCCACTTGTTCACGGCGATCTTATAGGTAGCCTCTACAACCATCTCATATTTCTGGCGGGTACCGCCGGAATCCGTCTCA
>CAZAEH010000023.1:0-22569 GCA_964484255.1 uncultured Planctomycetia bacterium | reverse complement strand
ATTCAGACCTGTCTTTGCAGGACCTGCTCAAGATCTATCGGAACATAGTATCCTCATCGCCCGGCAGGAAGGTGAATTTTAACATAACCGGGGGGGAACCATTGATCAGGAAGGACGTTTACGACCTTCTTAATTACCTGGACAGGGACCCCAATGCCGGGGAGTTGATGTTAATAACGAACGCGAGCCTTATCGATGAGGATGCCGCCGCAAAACTCGATGCGGCAAAAAAACTGAAGGCGGTCAAAATATCGCTGGACGGCGCTACCGAGAAGACCAACGATATGATACGCAAGCCCGGGGCCTTCAGGGCGGCGCTCGAAAAGATAAATCTTATCCAGGAGAGGACCAGCCTGGAGGTCATTATAATGTTGACCCTGATGCGCTCGAACTCGTATGAATTGCCCGCGCTCTTCCAATTATGCAGGGACCTTCGCGTAGACGGCCTGATCCTCGAGAGGTTCATACCCTTGGGGCAGAGCAAGGAGCTTAAGTCTGAGGTTCTGGGAAGAGAGGACTGGAAAAGGATCGTGAAGGACGTGTACGAATATATGGAAACGGACATGTCCGAGAGCGAGATACTCCCGTGCAAGGCCTTCTGGGTGAAATTCAAGGAGGGGAGCGCGGAGCTGCTCACGGCCGGTTGCAACCTGGGCGAGGACGCGTTTGCCATATTGCCTAACGGCGACATGCTTCCCTGCCGCAGGTTCGATCTCGTCCTGGGGAACCTGCTTAAAGAGAATTTCGCGGACGTGGTCCGCAAGAGCGATGTCCTGAGGGACGTCGCCGATAAATCTAAATTAAAAGGAAAATGCCGCAATTGCCAGATATCCGCTTGCAGGGGATGCAGGGCTATGGCTTACGCGGTCGAGAGAGACTACTTGGCGGAGGACAGACTTTGCTGGTTATGAAAATGAAGAGGACGGGGAATAAGACACAGGTGATATGCACTTTGGGCCCGGCGTCGGCGTCCGAGCCTGTTATAAGGAAATTGGGCGAAGCAGGGATGGACATCGCTCGCCTGAATTTTTCGCATTCGTCATATAAGGACCAGGAAGAGAAGATCAGGCTTATCAGGAAGATAAACAGGACCGCGGCCAGGCCCATAAAGATACTGCAGGACCTTGAAGGTTACAGGATAAGGATAGGCAGGCTCAAGGACGGAAAGCCTGTCGGTGTCAAGAAGAGGCAGAAGGTCATATTGACCAATGCGGATGTGGTCGGCGGCGATAAGGTAATACCTTTTGATTACAAGGGTTCCCTTTGCGATATAAGGGGCGCCGAGTTCATATATATAGATGACGGAAATATAGCGCTGCGGGTCAAAAGGATATGCAGGGACCGCATTGAGACGTCCGTCTGGGAAGGCGGCCTTATCAAGGAGAAGAAAGGCGTCAACATGCCCGGTGCCAAGCTCAAGTTCTCCGGTATTACCGCCAAGGACCGTAAGAGCATAGAGTTCGGTATAGAACATAAGGTCGATTTTATCGCCCAGTCTTTCGTGAGGAACCGGGATGATGTCCTGAAGATCGTCAAGATAGTCAAGCCCCGTCTTCCGGAATGCAAGATAATAGCCAAGATCGAGAACCGCGACGGCATAAGGAACATAGACGATATAATAGAGGTCTCGGACGGGATCATGATAGCCAGGGGGGACATGGGAGTATCGATGCCTATATACCAGATCCCGATAATACAGAAGGTCATCATAAAAAGGTGCAACCGCGACGGCAAATTCGTCATAACCGCCACCCAGATGCTTGAGAGCATGACCGAGAACCTGCGTCCGACAAGGGCAGAGGTAACGGACGTGGCCAATGCCATAATGGACGGCGCTAATTACGTTATGTTGTCGGGTGAGACGGCGGTAGGCCGCCATCCCGTAGAGACGGTAAAGATGATGGAGAACATAATAGGTTTCACAGAAGGTTATCTATACGGCAGGTTCCTGCCGTTGGGAAAATGAGGTAAAAAATGCCGCATTACGATTATGAATGCCAGAAATGCAAGCACATCTTCGAGATATTCCAGTCGATGACGGATAAACCGGTATCCAAATGCCCGAAATGCAAGGGCCCCGTAAAAAGGCTTATAGGCGGGGGGTCAGGTATAATATTCAAGGGTTCGGGTTTCTACGAAACTGATTATAAAAAGAAATCCCAGCCAAAACCCTGCGATAAAGCTTCCTCAAGCTGTCCGGCCGGCTGCAAACACAAACACTAGGAGAGCGTCGCGCGATGCGCGTAGCGATGTATTACGCTAACAGTGACGTCCGCATCCAGGAGATGCCCGTCCCCGAAATAGCCCGGGACGAGATACTGGTCCGTGTTATAGCGAGCGGTATCTGCGGCAGCGACGTCATGGAATGGTACCGCAAAGACAGGGTCCCGCTTGTCCTGGGACATGAGGTAGCCGGGATCGTAGAGAAGGCCGGCGCCGAAGCAGGAAATTTTAAGGCAGGTGACCGCGTCGCGGTCTCCCACCACGTGCCGTGCGGAGAATGCCGTTATTGCCGCAGGGGCCACGAGACCGTATGCGAGACCCTGCGCAAGACAAATTTCTTTCCGGGAGGTTTTTCGGAATTTATCCGTGTGCCCGCCGTCAACATAAAACGCAAAGGCGTCTACCCTATACCGGATAAGGTATCTTTCGATGAGGCGACGTTCGTCGAGCCTCTGGCCTGCGTTATGAGGGGCCAACGGCTTGCCGGCGTCAGGAAAGGCGATAATATCCTAGTCATAGGAAGCGGGATATCGGGCCTGCTCCATATTAAATACGCGCGCGCTTCAGGTGCTGGTTTCATAGCGGCTACCGACATTTCAGATTACAGGATCAAAGCCGCAAAAAAATTCGGCGCCGATAAGGTATTTGACGGCAGGAAGTATCGCCCGGCAGAATTCAAGGAGGCCTCAGGGTCTCTGGCGGACGTGGTCATTGTGTGTGCCGGCGCGGGGCAGGCCGTCTTGCAGGCCCTCGATTCGGTTGAGCGCGGCGGGACCGTACTTTTCTTTGCAGCTGCAGAAAAAGACCTTAATATGCCTAAATCCATAAACGATGTTTTTTGGCGCAATGAGGTAACGCTGGTTTCGTCCTATGCGGCAACCCCCGAGGAGCATCTCAAGGCCATGGGACTTATTGAGAGAAGGGATGTAGAGGTCAAGGACATGGTGACCCACAGGTTCGGCCTTGCTAAAGCTCAGGAAGGTTTCGGGCTTGTCGCTTCCGCCGGGGATTCGATCAAAGTCATCATTGCGCCCCAGGAGTAGGTAGGGTATACTTAATCGCTTGTCATAACAAGGAGGTCATGAGATGGTACTGCTCTACGTGGTCCTTATCGTATTGATCGCGGCTGTGCTCTGGCTTATCGGTGCATACAACGGCCTTGTCCAGTCTAAACTAAGGGTGACTAACGGCTGGTCCCAGATAGATGTCCAGCTCAAGAGAAGGCATGACCTTATACCCAACCTTGTCGAGACCGCAAAGGGGTACATGAAGTTCGAGAAGGAAACGCTCGAGAACGTTATTAAAGCCCGCACGCAGGCGACACAGGCCACTTCGGTCAGGGACAGGGAAGGCGCGGAAAACCTCCTTACGGGCGCCCTGCGTTCCCTATTTGCCGTTGCGGAAAAGTACCCGGACCTGAAAGCCAGCCAGAACATGCTTGCCCTCCAGGAAGAGCTCACTTCCACGGAGAACAAGATCGCTTTTGCCAGGCAGTACTATAACGACGAAGTTACCAGGTATAATACGACCGTAAAATCTTTCCCGACGAATACCGTCGCTTCGGCGTTCGGTTTCGTTCCCGCGGAATTCTTTGAGCTCAAGGACCTGTCAGAAAAGGAACCGCCGAAGGTCAATTTCGCGTAAAGCATAATAGATGCCCTACTCATTCGTTGAGATAGAAAAACGCAAGACGTGGCAGATACAGGCCGTCTTTGTGTTTCTCCTGGTTTTCTATTTCATCGCAGCCCAGTTGCTTTGGATCGTGACCAGGTTCTTTTTCTCGGGCGCTTATATGCATGCCGCGGCCGGGGTTCCCGCCCTGTCTTTGCGCGAATCCGTTTTTGTCTTCCTTATATCTTTGGCTGTAGCGTATATCCACTGGTATTTTTCTACAAGGAACATGGTTGGCGATATCCTCAACCTGCTTGACGCATCGCGGCCCGACCCCAAGGATTCCTATCACAGGGTATTCAGGAATGTCGTCGACGAGGTATCCGTCGCTACCGGGGGAATGCACATAGACGCTTATGTAATACCCGTTTCGGGCATGAATGCTTTTGCCGTCTCCGACGGAAAGGGCAATGCCGTTATCGGCATCACCGAAGGCCTTTTATCCAGGCTCAACAGGAGCCAACTCGAGGCCGTGGTAGGCCACGAGGCCGCTCATATAGCTTCTGGCGACAGTTTTTCAACTACCTTGATCTGTTCGCTTTTCGGGGTCTATGCCGCGATCCTTTCCGTGATAGACCGCATGACTTTAAGGGACTCCTCGGACAGGTCTGATACCGGCGTAAGCATAGGCGCGAGGTTCGGGGCATACCTTGTCGTGGTCTACCTTATACTATTGGCGGTAAAAGGCATTAATTACGCGCTCAACATATTCATATCGAGGCAGAGGGAGTATCGCGCCGATGCTGTGGCGGTCAAGCTTACAAGGGATCCCCGGGCCCTGGCAGAATCTCTTTACATAATTTCCAGGGGCTGGCGCGGGGTCGGCGCTATTCCCCAGGCCCTGTCCCCGATATTTATCATGAATACCGACCTCAAGGCCCTGGATGAGGGCGATGGCCTGTTCCAGGACCTGCTCTCTACCCATCCGCCGGTCAAACGCAGGCTTAAGGTCCTGCTTGATATGGCCCATTGTGATACCGTGTCCCTGGTAAGCTCAATAAAGTCTCCTCCGAAAATAACCGTGGACCACGGCACGCCGCAGCAGGAGCCGTTTCCCCGGGTCTCCGGCACCGGCGGAGGTAATAAATGCCCGAGGTGTTTCCAACCCATGGCCGAGGTTCTTTATGAAGGTGCGCCCGTAATGGAATGCGGGTTTTGCAGGGGGATATCCTCTAAGCGCGATACGGTCACCAGAATACTGGCAAGGGAGAACTATTCTTTTTCCAAAGAGATAAAGGATACGGCCGATTCCCTCCAAAAGGTGCAGTGGCTTTCGCCAAGGCCCAATTTTTACAAGATACAAGACCCATTGGATTGCCCATATTGCGGGAAGAAGATGTCCAGGGGCTTCTTTTCTTACGGGCTTCCGGTAGAGGTCGACAGGTGTATTAATTGCGGCGGGATCTGGTTTGACAGGGGGGAGCTTGAGATGCTCCAGTACCTTATAGAGAAGAACAGGTTAGTGTCTTCTTGAAAAAACCGGTAAATAGGGTATAATTTAAAACGCCCTTTATAAAAAGGAGATATACTATATGGATTGGGGTATTAAGAACCGCCTTAGCCGTATAATTAAAAATGATGGTCATACGGTAATGCTTGCCGTTGACCACGGTTATTTTCTCGGGCCCGTCTCGAAGCTGGAAGACCCTTCCCGGACGATAAAGCCGCTTCTGCAGTATACCGATGCGCTTATGCCTACGCGCGGAGTATTGCGCAACTGTGTGGATGCCTCCGGTGACATACCGGTTGTCCTCAGGGTATCCGGGGGCAATAGTATAATAGGCGAGGACCTGTCTAACGAAGAGATAACAGTTTCGATGAAGGATGCGGTCAGGCTGAATGTCTCTGCTGTCGCGTTCTCGATATATATCGGTTCAAAATACGAGCACCAGACGATAGTGAATTTTGCGCGGCTTGTGGACGAAGGGATGGAATATGGGATGCCTGTCCTGGCCGTTACCGCTGTCGGGAAAGAGCTGGCAAAGAGAGACGCCCGCTATCTCTCGCTCTGCTGCAGGATAGCGGCTGAGACCGGGGCGAGTTTCGTCAAGACATATTACTGCGACGATTTCGAAAAGGTCGTCAAAAGCTGCCCCGTCCCGATAGTCATAGCCGGGGGCCCCAAATTGAAGACCGAATTTGATGCGCTCGAGATAGCATGCGAAGCGCTCAAGCGCGGCGCGGCCGGTGTAGATATGGGAAGGAATATCTGGCAGTCCGAGGATCCCGTGGCCATGATAAAGACGGTAAGGGCCATAGTCCATGAAGGAATATCGTTGAGGAAGGCGCAGGAAATGTTAAAGGACCTGAGGTCAACCCACAAGAAGGGATAATGTTCGTAAACCTTTTTACCAAGGACGACGATTGGTTAAAGAACAATAAGAGCTGTTTCAAGCTTCTCGATAACTTTGGCGTCGGTGTCGCGGTTGTCAATCCCAGGATGGAGATAATCGCGATAAACAAGGTCATGAAACGATGGTTCCCCGATGTCGATATCAAGAAACAGCCCATATGCCATAAGTCTTTCAATTATCCCCCCAGGAATTCCATATGTTCATATTGCCCCGTGGTAAAGACCCTTTCTGACGGAAAGGTCCATGAAGCCGTTACAGATACCGCTTTTTCAAACAGGATAGTGAATTACCGGATAGTATCATCGCCTATCGAGGATGACAAGGGGAATATCGTTGCCGCCATAGAAGTGGTAGAAGATGTTACCGAAAAACTGCGCTCCGAGCGGCAGATGAGGGAGGCTGAGAAGCTTTATCACGAGACCATTAATTCCCTTAATTATCCTATACATGTGGTTGATGAAACCCTGAAGATAATTTTGGTGAATGACAGTTTTAAGGCATGGAACAGGAGCCTTGGCATCAAAGCGGACATTGTGGGCATGGATGTGTTCGGCGCTTTCCCGTTCCTGCCCGAGAGGAGCAGGGACGAGTACAATAGGGTATTGAAAACCGGTAAGTCCCTGACCACAGAAGAGAAGATATCTATCGATAAAAAAGAGATAATAACCGAGACCCAGAAGATCCCAATACTCGATAACGGGAAAATAAACAGGATAATAACAATAGTCCGTGATATCACTAACGAAAGATCAAGCGAGATACTGCTTGAGGAGGTAAAACAGCGCCAGGATGCCATACTTAACAATATCCCGGATATAGCATGGCTTAAGGACAAAGACAGCAGGTTCATTGCCGTGAACGAATCTTTCGCGGCAGCAGCCGGGGTCAAGGCGGAAGACCTGGTCGGGAAATCGGATTCGGATGTCTGGAGCCGGGAGCTGGCAGATAAATACAGGGCTGACGACAAAGAGGTGATGTCAACGGGCCGCAGGAAGGTATTCGAAGAACCCCTTATAGACAGCAAGGGGAACTCCACCATAATCGAGACGATCAAGACCCCTTTTTACAACGACAAAGGCGAGGTGATCGGCACTATCGGGATAGCCCGAGACGTAACGCTGCGCAAGAAACTTGAAGCCCGGACAAGGGAATCCGAGGAGAAGTTCAGGAACCTCTTTGAATCGGCCAATGATGCCATATTCATAGCTGATATAATCACGGGCAAACTTGTAGATGCGAACAAGAAGACGGAAAAGCTCATGGGCCGGTCCAGGCAGGAACTTATAGGACTGCACCAATCCAAGCTTCACCCTCCCGAGGAGGAGGATATCTACAAGGAAAAATTCCGGAATATCATAAACAGGGCCGCGGAATCGGGAGGTGACGGGGAGACATTTACCGAAGGTGAGATAATTAATTCGGCAGGGGAGAGGATACCGGTATATATAAGCGCTTCTCTGCTTGAGATAGGCGGCAGGAGAGTGGCTCAGGGTATATTCAGGGACATGTCCGAGATAAAGAGGATAGAAAGGGAAAAGAAGGAAGCGGAAGCCCTGGCCCTCATAGATCCCCATACGCAGCTTTATAACTACAGGTATTTTCAAAGAAGGATCCATTCGGAATTCGAGCTGGCAAAGAGGAGGTCTACCCCCCTTTCAGCGCTTATGGTCGATATAGATTATTTCAAGTCGGTCAATGATACCTTCGGACACGAGTTCGGCGATGTAGTCCTCCAGGAATTTGCAATATTGCTCCAGCATACCTGCAGGGGCATAGATGTTGTGACCAGGTTCGAGGGCGAAGGTTTCGCCATAATATTGCCTGATACCGACGGGAGGGGAGCGTTCGCTTTTGCCGAGAGGATACAGAAAATCGTAAAAAAACACCATTTCGGGACACACAGGGTCAAGCTTAGGGTTAGTGTCGGAGTAGCATCATACCCGGAAGACGGCATGGCTGCTGTCGATGGCCTGCTTACCATGGTAGAGAAATGCGTGCGCCTGGCAAAGGAACAGGGCGGGAATACGATAGCTGCCTTTGCGCAATTACGCAAGAGAAAGGCCAAGCCTGCTCCTTCCGACAAAGATTCGAAAGAACGCGTGAGCGCCATCACAAAGAAATTCATGGACCTGCTTCGCAGGAACAGGCAGAACACCATAGAGGCCGTATATGCCCTTGCCCATACCGTAGGAGCGAAGAACGAGTATACGGAAGAGCATTCCGAGGACATGGTGAAGTATTGTACGGAGATCGCCAGGAAACTTAAGCTGTCCGACGAGGATATAGAGGACATAAAGCACGGCGCTATGCTGCATGATATAGGTAAATTGGGCATAAGCGAGAAGATCCTTCTGAAGCGAGGGAAACTTACCAAGAAAGAATATGATGTCATAAAGAAGCATCCGCAGATCGGCGCCGACATAATCCGCCCGGTGCATTTCCTCAAGAATGTCGTTCCTATAATCCTCCACCACCACGAGCGTTATGACGGATACGGTTACGGGTCCAAATTAAGAGGTGATGAGATACCCGTGGGGGCAAGGATAGTCGCGGTTGTAGATGTATATCAGGCGCTGGTCTCTAACCGGCCTTACCGTAAGGCTTATCCAAAGAAGGGCGCGCTCAAGATAATAAGGGAAGAATCCGGTACCCACTTTGATCCCAAGATAGTAAAAGTTTTCCTGGATGTCCTGTCTAAGAAGAAAGATAAGAAAGCAAGGAGGCGCACAAAATGAGGTACCTGTTGACTGCGGCCGTCGTCATATTGTTTTTACATTCAATTGCGTACGCGGAAGGCAATATAGTGCCGAATTCCGGCTTCGAGGAACTTAAAGGTTTCAACGGCGAGAACCCGGCGGGATGGTGGTCATGGAATTCCGAATACAACGGCCTTACTTCTGAAACCGGCAGGACCGGGGACCAGTCGGTATATATCAGTTCGGCGCCAAGCAGGGGATCGCACAGCGGGATATTATACCGCTATCGTAACGTCGTCCCCGGGAAGACCTATGTATTTTCCTGTTATGTTTTGAATTCATCCAAAGACCCTATATCGGGGGACGCTTACGGCCAGCTCAGTATAGAATGGCTGAAGAACGAAAGGGAGACCGAACGAACCTGGGGTATTATCTGGGGGCCCGAAACCTCGAAAACGGACTGGACCAGGCAGGAGATGACGGCCACGGCCCCGGTCGACGCAGACGCTTGCAATTTTGTGATACAGTTCTTCCGCAGGGACGGCTCGGGCGCATATTACGCGGATGATGCCATGGTAGAGGAAAAGTGATTCCTGAGTGGGGGAGAAAGGCGGTCATGGAATGTTGAGAGCGGTGATAATTGCCTGCATTGCGGCCATTTTTTTACCGGCCGACGGCAACGCGGTTATGATAGGCAGGAACATCCTTCCCAACGCCAGCTTCGAGAACAGGCCTGGCTTCAGGGATGAAGACCCCCGTGAATGGGGAAGCTGGAACTCCTCGTTTAACGGGCTTTGCCCCACCGAAAGAAGAAAAGGGCAGCAGTCGATATATCTGCTATGCCCCAAACAGGGCGATTCTACCGGTGTTTTCTATACATATAAAAAGGTCGTCCCGGGCAACAAATACATATTCAGATGTTATGTGCTGAATTCCCGCGAGGACCCTGTAAGCGGGGATTCATACGGCCAGATCAGCATAGAATGGAGGAAGATGACCAAGGATAAAGACGGCAAAGATGTCCCGGTGGAGATAAGCAGGGATTCCGGCCAGAAGTTCGGTTCCAATCTTCCGTACCTGAAATGGACGCTTATCTCACTTTCCGCTATAGCTCCACAGGATGCGGATAACTGTAATTTCGTGATCCAGTATGTCAATTCCGCGAACGGAAGCGGAAAATTTTTCGTTGACGATGCTTCAGCCGAGGAGATAGAAAAGAAAGCGGCGCTTAAGGATTATATGCTTGGCAGGTCTTATCCGAGGAACGTGGTTACGACGGTTTCAGCGCCGTCGTCCTCGCCGGCATCGGGATCCGCGCGAGGCCCTCAATTACTCGTAGCCGATTACAACTCTGGTGCCAAACCCAATAACCTCGGAGGGGACATGGGGATATGGAACAGGGACCCTAATGATAAGACGCAGGGATGTAACATGAATTTCAGCGCCGGCGGTCACGACGGTAAGGGCTATATGCTCGAGCTGGATTATGATGTGGATTCCCCAAATGAGGCGCTTGACGGGTATTGGATGGCTTTTCCGGACCAGGACCTCTCGCACTACAAGAGCCTTATATTATGGATAAAGGGCGATAGTTCGCTCGGCTTCTCAAAGAGCATAAAGCTGGAGATCAAGAATTCAAAAAGCGAGCAGGGCCAATACACATTATCAGGGATAACAGGGGAGTGGAAGAGGGTCTCTATACCGCTGAAGTCTTTTTCCGGCCTTAAAGACTTTTCCTCCGTCAAGGAGTTCGTTATCCGTTTCGATGACCAGGTCAATACCGACAGGAAACAGGGAAGGATATATATAGACGATATAGGTTTCGGCGATTAGTTTTTTTGTCCATTATTGCTCACGTGGGCAAATATTTCCATAAAATTAGCAATATAGTTTTCTTGACAAATACCGCTCTATATGGTAATTTTTACCTGTAAATGCCCTCGTGGGCATTCACAAACATTGAAAGGGGGTGGATGAGAGAAGGGCTGTTAGAATCAAGGGAAAGCGCAGTATTAAAACCTAAAGGAGTTTATAACTTCGATGAATACAAAAATATCAGGTCTTTTTCTCGCTTTGATCGCAGCTTTGGTCTTTTCGGGCACTTGTTACGGGGCCACTCTTGTCATAGCGAATTTCGATTCCGGTGATAAGCCAAATAACCTGGGAGGGGATTTTGGGGCATGGGACAAGGATCCCAACGATACGACCCAGGGATGCAAGACCAACTTCAACTCTGACGTTAAGCATGGAGGCAGCGGTTTTTCGGTCCAACTGGATTATGATGTAGACTCGCCCAATCCCGCGTATAACGGTTTCTGGATGAAACTCCCTAACCAGGATGCAGCAAAATATGACAAACTGTCTTTCTGGGTCAAGGGAGACGGGATTGCGGGGTTCTCGCAGAAGATAAAGCTTGAGCTCAAGAACTCGAAGGGGGAGGTAGGCAGGTATACTTACGATAATATATCGAAGGATTGGCAGGAGGCGGTAATACCGCTTGGCTCTTTCTCGGGACTTACGGACCTCAGTTCTGTTACCGAGTTCGTGATCGTTTTTGACGATATGACCTGTTCAGCTAAGAAACAAGGCACCATTTACATCGATGATATAGCCTTAGTTAAATAGGTCAGTTGGCCCTGCCTTTTCGCCTTATGGCGGCATGGCAGGGCCAAGCAGTATGAGCATTAAGGGATATTTTTTTTAAAAATAAATGCCCACGTGGGCAACAAAATTTAATTGGGGAGAAAAACCAAATCGAAAGGAGGTGAATAAATGAAGAAGATCATCTTAATGGGATTGTTCATCGGTATGGTACTCTTGCAGTCTTCCGCGGCAGTCGCCTCTAATTCCCTTACGAACCCCGGTTTTGAGACCTGGGGGCCATGGGGTAGCAGCGGCGAACAAGTTCCCGGAGACTGGTGGCATATGTTCAGCGATCCTGACATCACAGGTACCAGGGAAAGTTCCATAGTAAAGAGCGGTTCCTATTCCGGAAAGGAGACCATAACCGGCTCCGGCTGGGGCGGTTGGGGCCAGTGGGCTTCGGTTACCGAAGGCCAGACGCTCTATGCGGTGGCTCCGGTCAATATTCCTACAGCTTTGGTCAATGCAGAAGCGGTCCTCGAGCTTAAGTTCGTGGATTCCAGTGAAGCGCAGATCGGACAGGCATATACCGTGACGCGCAGCACCTCAACCGGCGGATGGGAGGACCTTTGCCTCGCGCAGGTGGCACCGACTGGGACGGCGAAGGCGAGCCTCTCGCTTTTGCTCAGGAACAACGGTACCGGATCGAGCGGTTCGGTCTACTTTGATGATGTAGTCGCTGATACTCAACCCGTACCGGAACCGGCAAGCCTGCTCCTTTTGGGCTCCGGTTTGATAGGCTTGCTTGGCGTTTCAAAAAAGAAGAAGTAACTTACAACGAGGTTCACGGGGCCGGCCCTGCAAAAATCTCATCCCCCACAATTGACGATCAATGCGGTGCCGGTCCCGTTCTTCCAGGCGGCCGATTACGCTGACCTTAGGCCACGTGGGGGAAAGACCGAGGGTAATATTATTGCGCCGGCGGGCAAAAAGATATATAATTGTCCGCGAGTTTTAAAAGAGGAGGCCGCTAATCCATGAACCAGAACCTCAGGACCGCTCTTGCCGTATTCCTTATTTCCCTGTCCTATATCGCCGTTTGCGGCGGCCAGGCCTGGCCTTCCGGAGTGCAGGCATGTGCATCTTCCAGCGAAAGCGATCTCTATCGCCCGGCCAATGTCGTAGACGGTAATTACCAGAGCAGGTGGAGCAGCCAGTTCTCGGATCCTCAATGGCTGCTTTTAGACCTCGGGCAGGTCATGGAGATATGCGGTGTCACCATAAAGTGGGAAGCCGCCTACGGCAAATCATATGAAGTCCAGGTATCCTCTGATAATTCAGAGTGGAAGACGGTCTACGAGATAACCGACAGTGACGGCGGGACGGATGAGGCCTATTTCAGGAAGGTTCCGGCCAGGTACGTAAAGATATTCATGAAAGAGCGCGGGACTTTCTGGGGATACTCGGTATTCGAGGTCATGGTGAAAGGCCCGGATGAGGAACCGGTCGTAACAGCTTCTTACACCCAGGATATAAGCGATCCATCCAATGCCTTTGACGGCGACCGCGGGACCGAATGGCTCAACGATTCGTGCGATGAGGCCTGGATAACGGTTGATCTGAAAAAACAGAAGGATATAGGCGGAGTACAGTTGAATTGGGGCCTAAACTATGCCAAATCCTACGATATCCTGGTATCCGGGGACGGTAATTCATGGAAAAAAGTATTCTCGAACGAGAAGGGTAACGGCAGCAAGGACCTTATATACCTGGACCCGACAAGGGCCAGGTTCATAAAAGTGCAATGCCGCCAAAGCAATACCGGCAGCGGGTATTCCCTGAAAGAGATCATGCTTAAAGGCCCGGATGAGTCCGCGACCCCGCAAAAACATTTCGAGCTCCTCGCCGAGGAAACCCCTGCGGGTTATTATCCGAAATGGCTAAACCGGCAGCAGGCGTATTGGACCGTAGTTGGCATAGACGGGGATGACAAGGAGTGCCTCCTGTGCGAGGACGGCACGATAGAGCCGTATTCAGGCAGCTACTCGTTCATGCCTTATCTTTATGACGGTTCAGAGCTTATAACCTCATGTAATTCGAAGGTAACGCAATCTCTTGAAAAGGGCTACCTCCCTTTGCCCGAGGTGGAATGGGAGCGTAACGGCCTGGTCTTTACTCAAAGACTGTTCGCGTCGGGGGAACGCGGCAGTTCCGCCGCGTATATTTGGTATACGATAGAGAACAGGGCGAAAGAAAAGTTTTCCGGAAAGTTTTTCCTCACCGTAAGGCCTTTTCAGGTGAACCCCCCCTGGCAGCACGGAGGCCTTTCAGAGATAAGGTCCGTTTCTTTTGAGGGCGGCGCTCCTGCCGTTGTAAGGATCAACGGAGTGCCGGCGCTGATATCCGTATCTAAGCCGGATAATTTCGGGGCCGCCAGGTACAAAGGCGATGATATAACGGATTATATCGAAAAAGGCAGCGTTCCTTCTTCCAGAGCAGTTGATGACCCGGATAAATATGCTTCCGGAGCCTTGGAATATTCTTTGGACCTTTCGGCGGGGAAGAAAGCGGACCTCTTTTTTGCCATACCTTTACATGGTAACGTCGGAGGTCTTCCTGCGGCAGATTCCCAGGCTCGCGGTTATTTCAACGGATTGCTTGAACAACAAAAAAAATATTGGCAGGCAAAACTTGACGCGGTCGACATAGAAGTCCCGGACGCAGAGATAATAGACGCGATGAAATCCAACCTGGGATATATCCTTATCAATAAGGATATCCTAAAGCTCCAACCGGGTTCGCGAAATTACAAGAAGGCCTGGATGCGCGACGGAGCCCTGATCTCTGCGGCCCTGCTCAGGATGGGCTACAAGGGCGATGTTAAGGAGTTCCTCGACTGGATAGCACAGCGCCAGTATGGCAACGGAATGGTGCCTTTCATTCTTGAAGAAGGGGGTATGCCCGGCTGGTGCAGGGACTGGAAAGAATATGACAGCCAGGGAGAGTTCATATTCTCTATCTATGATTATTACAGGTTTACCAACGACAGGGAATTTCTTGAGAATAAATGGCCGAACATAATGAAAGCGCTCGAATATCTCGTTGATCTCAGGAAGCAGAGACTCGCAGATTATTATTGCAAGGGTGCCGACAATGTCAGGATATTTTGCGGGATCCTTCCTGAATCGAACAGCCACGAAGGCTATTTTCCGGCGATGCACAGCTATTGGGATGATTTCTGGGCCCTTAAAGGGTGGGAAGATGCCGGTTCGATAGCCCGCATCCTCGGAAAAGAAGATGCGGCGGAATGGATAAACTCCGAGAAGGCATCCTTCAGGAAATCCGTATACGAATCCATCGACCTGGCGATGAAGGTCAAGGGAATAGATTTTATCCCGGGCTGCGCCGATAAAGGGGATTTTGATGCCACTTCAACGGCTATAGCGGTATTCCCGTGCAGCCAGCTTGAATACCTGCCACGGCCCCAACTGGATAATACTTTCGATAAGTATTTCAAGGAATCGCTTGATCCCCGCTCCGGCGAAGGCTGGAAAGGCGGGTTTACCCCGTATGAGGTGCGCTCCATATCCGCGCTGATACTCATGGGAAAAAGGGAACAGGCCTTCAGGATGCTTGAATATTTCCAAACGGTCAAGCGTCCGCGCGAATGGAACCATTGGGCCGAGGTCGTATTCAGCGGTTACCGCCATCCACAGTATATAGGCGACATGCCGCATACCTGGATAGGAGCCGAATACATATGCGCGGTCAGGAACATGTTCGTCTATGAGGACGGGGATAAGCTTATCATAGGCGCAGGCATACCTAAAGAGTGGGCTGAATCCGGGAAGGAGATAAAAGCGCAGGGACTGCCGACATATTATGGAGATGTAAGTTTTTCGTTGAAACCGCATACCAAGGGTCTTAAGCTCGAGGTCCGCGGAAAAGCATCCCCTCCGGGCGGGTTCGTTTTTAACGATCCGCGCTCAGGTAAAGAGTTTACATTTAACAAACTGCCTGCTACTATATTGGTATCGGGAAAAGGTGATGAATGAGCGCAAAAACGCTTGAAGATCTTGCGAAAAAACTTAATGTATCTCGCCGCACCATATCGAGGGTGCTGAAGGACGACAACAATGTTGCCGGCCAGACCAGGGAGCGCATACTCCGGCACCTCGATAGGGAGAAATATTTCCCGAATATCCACGCAGCCAGCCTCGCCTCAAAAAAGATAAACGTAATAGGCCTGATATTCCCCAGGGATACTTTCCTTAATACGGATTTTTTTGCCATAGATACTATAAAAGGCGTTGCCAAGGTTGCAAACGAGAACAATTACCAGATAATGATATTTACCCAGAACAAGTTCGACAGCGAGCAATGCCTGCGGATGTACAAGAGCAGGCTGGTCGGCGGGCTTATACTTGTTGCCATATCCAAAGACGATACGGAAAAACTTGAGGAACTTAAAAGGAGCAAGGTCCCCGTCGCGCTGCTTTTTGCGTATTCCGACAGGGCCGATTCCTTCGGCTGTGACAATAAACGCGGCGGTTATATAGCGACAAAGCACCTCATTGATTCCGGCAGGAAAAGGATAGCCTTCTTGCACGGACATGAGAACTGGTTTGACGCGGAAGAGAGATTGAAGGGATACAAGCAGGCCTTGGCCGAAGCGGGGATCCGGTTCAGGCCGGATTACGTGGAACGCGGGTATTTTAGATACGAAGATGCGGAAGCCGCTACGAAAAAGATGCTCAAGATGGCGGATCCCCCAGATGCCGTGTTCGCCGCGAACGACAGAATGGCGATAGGTGCCATAAGGGCCGTTAAGTCTTCCGGAATGAAGGTGCCGGAAGACGTAGCCGTAGTGGGTTTCGACAATATACCTATATGTGAGCTTTTTGATCCGCCTATCACGACCGTAGAACAGCCGGTGGCCGAGATAGCCTATGCCGCCGGACAGGACCTGATGAATTCCTCGGAACCTCCCCACAAGAACTCCCTTCTGCGTTATTTCGAGCCCAAGCTTATCAAGCGCAAGTCTGCCTAATAGCTCTGTTGCGCCCTTTCCTGATTCGTGATATAATCATTACCTGATGAAGGAGACCGGCAAGGGTAAAAGGCTGGAAGACAGGTTATTGGGGGACGAGTGGTCGGATTGGAAACCCGGCGCAAAAGCCGCGGGTTCTTCCGATTCACCGAAGTCGCTCTTCCTTGTCTTCTCATTTTTGGTATTACTCTTTGTCCTGATTGGGGTTTTGTTGTTTTGGTATCTTGCCCTTCCCAGGTTCGAGAGTTTTGGCCCCGGCTTTGTAAAACTCGCCGGTGCAGCAGTTATGTTATTTGTCTGCCTTCTTGCGCTTTGGTATCTTTTGCAGGTATTATCATCGTTGTTTAGGCTAAAACTTGTCCCTGCTGTTGTGGCGAACAGGTTATCGTTAAGGATCCTGCTCGGCGGCGCCGTGAAAGCGGCTTCCGTTTTTGGTATAACCAGGGACAAGATAGGCAATTCATTCGTGAAATTCCATAATGACCTGATGTATGCTACCGGCACGGGTAAAGGCGCCAGGAAGATACTGTTGCTTTTGCCGAGATGCCTTTCTGCCGATATGAGGAACAGGATAAAGGAGATGGGGGAGAAGTACCAGTTCGTCGCTTATACCGCTTTTGGCGGCGATGAGGCGAGAAAAGCCATCAAGGATAACATGCCCGACGCCGTGATCGGAATAGCCTGTGAAAGGGACCTTATATCGGGCATACAAGACACTGCCCCGAAGATGCCCGTATTCGGCCTTCCCAATATGCGGCCCGAAGGGCCATGCAAGAATACCTCCGTAGATATCGATAAATTGGAAGAGATCGTCAAGTATTGCCTTTCTAAATAAAATAAAGGAGGGAATAATGAGCGATAGATTATCAGGCGCCATAAATAGAGCGAGGGAATACCTGCTTGGCAGGCAGGACGTGGAAGGTTATTTCAAGTCCGTTTTTCATATGGACCTCGGCCTTGAGTCGGATACGCTGTGTATCCTGCGTTTCCTGGGGGTAAGGAACGAGGAGCTCGAACGCAAATTCATCAATTTCATCCTTGAGAGAAGGCTTGAGGACGGCGGCTGGTCCATATATCCCGGAGGGCCCGCCGAGCTCAATACCACTATTAAGTGCTACCTTGCGCTTAAGCTGAAAGGTTTTGATGAGCGCAGCAGCATGATGATGAGGGACCGCCAGATAATCATCAGCCTTGGCGGGGTCGAGAGATCTAACAGCTATACAAGGTTGTATCTGGCCATGTTCGGCCTGGGCAGCTGGGATGCCTGTCCCGCCATACCGCCGGAGATCGTCCTTTTGCCAGATTGGTCCCCTGTCAATATCTATGATTTCAGCGCGTGGACGAGGACTATAGTCGTTCCCTTGTCGATCATCTGGGCGCATAAACCGGTTCGCCCGATAGAGAAGGGTTTCAACGTTGACGAACTCTATAAGGATGGCCGCAGGATGAGGAATTGCGGCATAAAACCGGATCTCGGTATCAGCTGGAAGAATTTTTTTCTCTTTGCCGACCTGTGCATAAAGACCGTATACAAACTGCGCCTTTGTTTCCTTAGGGGTAAGGCTGTCCGTGCCGCTGAAAAATGGATGGTCGCCAGGCTTGACAAGAGCGACGGCCTATGCGCCATATATCCTGCCATGGTCAATTCCGTCATGGCGTTAAGCTGCCTGGGTTATAAGAACGACCACCCGCTCATGAGGTCCAATATAGACGAGGTATTGAAACTTGTGGCGGATTTCGGGCATAAGTCTGAAGTGCAGCCGTGTGTCTCTCCCGTCTGGGACACGGCCCTGGCCATTTACGCGCTGGGTATCTCGGGTTTCCCTAAGGACGATGAGAGCATGAGGAAAGCCGCCCGCTGGCTTGTCTCGAAACAGGCCAACGATACAGGAGACTGGATAAAGAAAGCGAAAGACGCGAAACCCGGCGGATGGTATTTCGAGTTCCGTAACGAGTTCTATCCCGATATCGATGACAGCGCCCAGGTGCTTATGGCCCTGATGTATGTGGATATGGGCGGTGAGGAGGAGAAGAAGAAGTCCGAATTCAACCGCGGCCTCGATTGGCTGCTCAAGATGCAGTCGCGTGACGGAGGTTTCAGCTCATACGACAGGGATAATAACAAGCGCTTCCTGAACAAAGTGCCTTTCGCGGACCATAATGCCATGCTCGATCCTACCTGCGCGGATATTACTGGACGCGCATGCGAATTGCTCGGTCGTCTTGGTTATGATCCGGAGAGTTCCCCGTTGAAAGATGCGGTAAGGTTCCTCAAAAAAGACAAGATCCCCGACGGGACATGGTACGGCAGGTGGGGGGTCAATTATATCTACGGGACTTTCCTTGCGTGCAGGGGGCTGCGGTTCTCCGGGGCTAAGGGTTTTGAGAAAGAACTCGATATCGCGGCAAAATGGATAAAGTCCGTGCAGAATGACGACGGCGGATGGGGTGAGTCGCCGCTTAGTTACGCCGACCCCTTCAAGAAGGGGAAAGGTATCTCGACCGCATCTCAGACGGCTTGGGCCCTGATGGTCTTGTATGCCGCCGGCGATTACAACAGCAGCGCGGTCGAGCGGGGTATAGAATACCTGGTCGCCGGCCAGGATGTAACGGGGAACTGGGAAGAGAAATATTTTACCGGGACGGGCTTTCCAAAGGTCTGTTACCTGCGTTACGAACTGTATTCCGTCGTTTTCCCGCTGATAGCGCTTTCGGAATACGCCATCGCAAGAGATAAACTAAAGGTATAAAAATGAGATTTAAACCGGGCCTTACGGCAAAGCTTACGAAGCATATCGTATCGAACAAGATAAAGGGTAACAAGCGTTTTACGCTCGTTTTAATGCTTGAGCCGACATTCATGTGCAACCTGGCATGCGAAGGATGCGGCAGGATACGCGAATACAAGGAAGGGCTCAACAAGATGATGAGCGTCGACGAATGCGTGAAGGCCGTCGACGAATGCAACGCGCAGATAGTCTCTATATGCGGCGGTGAACCGCTTGTATATCCCCACATCGAGGAGCTTATCGCGAGACTTACGAAAAAAGGCAAATACATCTATCTTTGCACGAACGGCCTGCTCTTCAAGGACAAGATGAACAGGCTTAAGCCGAGCGACAACCTCATGGTGAATTTTCACATAGACGGGCTCGCGAAGACGCATGACGCGATAACGGGCCTGGAAGGCGCCTACGACAAGGTGATAGAGGCTATAAAGGCCGCGAAGAAGAAGGGATATTTTGTCTGCACGAATACGACGATATATAAGCAGACCGACATCAACGAGCTAAGGCAGCTCTTTAAGACGCTGGATAGCTTGAAGGTCGACGGGTTCCTTATATCGCCGGCATACGGATATGTGCATGTGGGCGACACTTTCTTTATGACCAGGAAAGAATTGGCGGGATTCTTCGACAGGCTTGAGCCCGAGTTCAAGAAGTATAATTTCCTCGGCTCGCCGCTGTATCTCGAATTCGTGCAGGGAAAGCGCGATATAGACTGCGCGCCGTGGACCACCCCGACTCGCAACCCGTTCGGATGGCGTTCGCCGTGCTACCAGCTGGCGGACAAACATTATGCAACGTACAGGGAGCTGCTTGAAAAGACCGACTGGAAGAGGTACGGTCCCAGGAGCAGGAATCCGCGCTGTTCCGAATGCGCGGTCCATTGCGGTTTCGAGCCGGCGAGCGTGCTCGAGGGCAAGTCTTTCAAGGATATAATAAAACTGATAGGATGGCAGTTCACCTAGGACGGCATCCTGTCCAAAAGAAAGGACGAAAACGATGGATTGGGGATCTCATATGGTTTTGGCCGCGAAACTCCTGGATTCGGCGAACCTTGATGTAGGGGCGGCGATATATTCGGTAATACCGGTGATCGACCAGAAGCCGGCGCATTTCCACAGGGTCTATGCGCACATACTTGAGAACCAGCCGGATTTTCTCGATGTTACGCTTGAGCTGTTCAAGAGGCCGGAAGCCGCCAAGAGGGATTTTGCGGGCTTGGGCAAGTTCATTTCCGAGAAGACTTCCCAGCTCCAGAAAGAATTTGACGCAACGCCAGTTAATGATGCCGCCAAGAGGCAGCGGCTCGAAAAGAGGATATACGCGTTTACGAGGATAGGCGAGGAGACCCCCGGTTTCCTTAAGCTGCTTGATGACGCGCGCGATGTCGTCGGAGACGAGAGGGTCACAAAGATATCAACCGACAAGCTCTCGGCCGCGGTCAGCCTGCTCTCGCACACCTATTTTGACACATACAATAACCCTGTCCAGATATTCCTGCCGAACTGCGCGCTCTGCTCGGCGCAATGGGAGTTCTGGTCTAAGATAGACTACATGAGGTTCAGGGGTGATTTTTACAAACCCGAGAATATAGTCCCGTTCCGCAAGGAAGTGGCGAAGAGCAAAGTATGGGATATCAAGGTCAAGCCGGAAGCCCTGATGAAGGCGCTTATAATAAGGCTTGGGGAGATGGGAGAGCCGTCCATACCTTACGAGATCGTGGATATGGGTGTCAGGGATTTCCTGCGTTATATGGATATAAACGAATACCAGCGGGCGGACAACGAGCTCAAGTTCCTGAATGACATCGAGAAAGAAATATCCCAGATAATATACAAGAACTTTGCCCGCTTAACCTGATGGTTCCCCGATGAAAGCGGATGTTCTAAAAGCCAAACTTAAAGAGGCCGGGTTCGATTTTTTCACCGGCGTGCCCTGCTCCCTGCTGGGGAGCGTAATAAAATCGCTCGGGGACGAATATATCCCTTCGGTCAGGGAGGATACCGCCCTCGGCCTTGCCGCCGGCGCCTACCTTGCGGGCAGGAAACCGTGTGTCCTCATGCAGAACTCGGGCATAGGATATTCCCTGAATGTATTGACCAGCCTGAATCTGATATATGATATACCTGTCTTGATGATCATAAGTTACCGCGGTTTCGGGGGAAATGACGCGCCGGAGCATATAGTGATGGGCGAACATTGCGTAGAGCTGCTTGATACGGTGGGCATACGCACGAGGGTATGCGCGGGGGATGACCTAGGGACCGTGCTAGAAGAGGCCCGCGCGCATGTCGACGGCGGGAAACCTTACGCGGTATTTATCAGGGAGGAGACTCTTTCATGATCATGCGGGACGCGATAGGCGCGCTCCTGTCGATGATAAAGGACGAATATGTCGTCTGCGCGAACGGGTTTATATCCCGGGATACCTTCAATTCCAAGGACCGCCCGAGGAACTTTTATATGCTTGGCTCCATGGGACAGGCTTCTTCGATAGGCCTGGGCCTTGCCGTATCCGACCCCTCGAAGAAGGTAGTAGTTTTTGACGGGGACGGGAACCTCCTGATGAACCTGGGTATATTGGCGATGATAGCCAAGGCGGCCCCTAAGAATTATTTACACATTGTCCTGGACAATGAATGTTATGACTCGACCGGCGGACAGCCGACCGTGTCGTCTTCCGTTGACCTCGCGCAGGCCGCGAGGGGATGCGGTATAATAAATGTTATCAGGAAAGAGGCGGGCGAGGCCTTTGATGCGGATTTCAGGAAGATGCTTGCGGCAGATGGGCCCGGTTTCATGCTGCTAAAAGTCGGCCGCGACCCTTCGGAAAAGGTCCCGAGGGTGGATATTACCCCGCCGATGATCGCGAAGAGGTTCAAAAAAGGATGAAGAAATATATCCTGCTCAATCCGGGCCCGGTGAACATCAAAGAAAATGTCAGGAAGGCGCTTATGACCCCTGACATGTGCCACCGTGAGCCCGAATTTTCATCGCTGCTGCTTAGATGCGCCGAAAAACTCCTGCGCGCGTTTTCCGTAAAGGGTTCTTACGAAGCGGTGTTCTTTACGGGTTCCGGGACGGCCGCGCTGGAAGCCGCGGTCTCGTCTTGCGCCGGGGACGGAGCTAAAATATTGGTCGTCAACAACGGTATCTACGGCGGCAGGATAGCCGAGATCGCAAGGCGCCACAATATCGGTATAGTC
>CAZAEH010000022.1:0-22971 GCA_964484255.1 uncultured Planctomycetia bacterium | reverse complement strand
CGGTAGACCCATTGCCGAAACAGCCTGCTGTCGCTAACGCGCCGAAGGCCGAAGACGTGCCTACGCCGAATGTCGGTTCGATAGAGGCGGTCTGCGCGTTCCTCAAGACCAAACCGCAGGACATGATAAAAACGTTGATATTCTCGGCAGGAAAGGATGTTGTCGTCGCCCTTGTGCGCGGCGACCACGACCTGAATCCCGAGAAATTGACCCAGGCGCTTGGCGGCGTGCATAACGAGCTCGCCTCGCCTGAAACAATAGAGAAAGTCACTGGCGCTAAGGTTGGCTTTGCCGGGCCTGTGGGGCTTGCCGGGAAAGTTTCTAAGATAATAGTAGATCACGCCGTCGCCGCGATGGCGATAGGTGTTGCCGGAGCAAATAAGACCGATCACCACACGAAGAACATAGTCCCCGGAAGGGATTTTCCGCTCTCCGGCGCTAATATTATTGTGACAGACATCCGTAATGCCGTCGAGGGCGACACGCACGGCGGCAAGAAGCTGTTCTTCAAGCATGGCATAGAGGTTGGTCAGGTTTTCAAGCTCGGTACGAAATATTCGACAAAGCTCAAATGCAATTTCCTCGACGAGAACGGCAAGGAAAAACCGTGCATTATGGGTTGCTATGGCATTGGTGTTAATCGCATTGTCGCCTCGCTCATTGAGCAGAGCCACGACAAGGATGGCATTATCTGGAACAAGACCGTAGCCCCTTATACAGTCTGCATACTCCCGCTCAACACTGCACACCAGGCATCTATGCAGGCGGCTGAGCAAATCTATAACGAGCTCAGCGCCGCCCAGATAGAATGCATCCTCGATGACCGCCCCGAACGCGCCGGTGTTAAGTTCAAAGATTCCGACCTCATCGGCTTCCCGATACAAATAATCATTGGTGAAAAACGCATCGCCACCGGAGAGGTGGAGATCAAGGACCGCAGGACTAAGGAAGTCAAGGTCGTCAAGGTTTCCGAAGCTGTTTCGGCGGCCAAAAGTCTTATGTGTCCGTAATTTGGATAAAGGGTAAAGGAGGGGCATGAAATGCAAATGCTTGAAAGTATAGCGATCGCTTTGTTACCTATCCTGGTCATTATAGTTGCGGTCGGTATACCTATCATTGCGTTGATAAGGTTTGGAAGCGCGATATTCTCCCCTAAACACAGAAAACTTATCGGGGCGCACCCCTACTTAAACGCCCTTTTGGCTGTCTTGGCGCTATTTTTTATTTTTATCGACCTTATGTTTATAACCACATTTGTCAATCCTGTAAAACAATGGAAAAACCTCTCATACAAGCAGTACACAAAGGCATGCGGGGACTATGTGCCAAAGATCGCGATCCCGGAGTCTTCCGAACATATAAACATGTATGTCACTTATGGCATCGATGTCGGTCATGAGTTTGTCCAGGCGAAGGTCAGGCAGGAGGACGTCGACCTTAAAAAGATCGTGTCAGATTATAATTTCGGCGATCTGTCTGATCCTGTATACATTACTAATGCGCCATATTCAAAGGGGGCATTTTCAGGAATATTCGGGGCGACCAATAACCCGAAATGGTGGATCGATGAAGGCGACTACGATATTAACGAATTAATGTTCGGCTGCGACGGTAAATATGGCAAAGATCAGGGATACGGCCACGGATGCTGGGTTTTTTATGACAGAAAGACGCAAACACTCAATGTATTCAGGTGGTCTCAACAAGGGTTGTCGAACGACCGTTTTAAGGATGCGTTTGGCATAGAATAATAAATCCGGCACTATCAGGGAATAGCAGAGGGAGCAGGCCATAATGGTCGTTCAATCGCAACCAATATCGCGCGGAATGAAATTCTCTTTATGGGTATTCCCGTATATTTTTATATTGGTGGGCGCGGTCGTTCTATTCGCAGGCGGCAAAGAACTTATTTACGCGAAAGATAGCGCGTCCTGGCCGTCCGTACCCGGTCAAATTACAGGGTCATCTATTGAGACCCTTACAGGCAATGACGGCGTTACCTATAAAGCCGTGATATCTTACCGATATCCCGTCAATGGTGCCGTATATGAAGGTAAGCGCGTCGCTTACGGCGATCACAGTTCAAGCGACTATTCTCACGCAAATAAAATTGCAATGAAATATATCATAGGCAGGGAAGTAAAAGTGTTCTACAAGCCCGATAAACCGCGTGAAAGCCTGCTTGAAACCGGGATTAAAACGCAGGTATATGTAACTCCGGCGATAGGGCTCTTATTTTTTGTCGTTGGTGTTTTCGCGGCTGTATCTTTCCCGAAGGTGATTGCGAGGTTCTGCGGGCCTCAGAAAGAATTCGATACTTCCGTGATCAGCGACCCGTTGGCCCGGCAGGTATCATGGATCCCGGTCAACCCAGGAGGTTTTTCCATCACCACCCATAACTTGAAGGTCATTAGCCCGTTAAGAGCGGAATTCAGGGTATCGCCGTATATGTGGATCAATGTCGCTATAGGCGTGATAGGGATGCTATCGGCCGTGGCCGCTGCTGTATTGGTGGGTTTTGGGAAGATGGGGAAAGGTTTTCCGCTCGCCACTTTCATGAGCGCGGGTTCCATTTTGGTCTTAGCCGTAATGGCAGTCATTTTAGCAGGTATTTTTCGGCCGATGTTCAAACCCGTTATATTTGACAAGTCAATCGGGTATTGCTGGAAGGGCAAAAAACCGGAAGGTCCTGTTTTTGACAGGAGTATATCGAATGACTGTATCGAGCTCAGAAGTATACATGCCATCCAACTTATTCCGGAGTACTGCAGCAGCAACGAGAACTTTTATACCAGCTATGAGCTGAACCTGGTGCTTGATGATGCAAAGAGGATAAATATTATAGATCACGGCAATAAAAACAAGATACGCAGGGATGCCGCAGGATTATCGCAATTCCTAGGCAAACCTGTTTGGGACGCTTTATCATGAAACGAATACTGCTGTTTTTTATGGTTATTTGTTTCAGTATGCCTGTATTGGCCGCGGAGAAACCGGATGATTTCGATGCGGTTATCGTGCTTACCCGTCAGGACGCCGGTATGGACTGGTGGTTTGCTGTGCCCGCGCAATTTGCTCCGGTAATTTCAAAAGTAGACAATGTGTCCAGAGGCGAGAATTTCAACATCATTATTTTCTTTAACAGCTATGGTGCTGACAAGGACCAGATGGTTGACATTACCTATGATTTCCGGATGATAAGACCCGACGGCACGACAGGCGGACGTGAAGAAAATTGCATAGGATACCGTGGAAAATCTATCGGGCCGTATTTGATCCCCGCGAAGGATATTATGACGGCCTGTTTTGACCAGGGAGACGCGCTTGGCGAATACACGCTTAGCGTCACGGCTTATGACCATGTCCGGAACCAAGTCTCGAAAAAGTCCGCAAAGATCCGTTTAAAAGAGTTCATTCTGCCGGTAGTGAAACAAGAAAATGAGGATAACTGGTTTTTTGAGTATCCGGTCAATCCCCAGCCGTCGAAAGCGATGGCGTTCTTTTTAAATACTCCCTGCCCTTACATTAACGAAAAAGGGGAAGTGCTTTGGTCGGCGTTGTGGTTCTACAAATGCATATATGAGAACAACGATTTCCTGGTGCCCTGTACGGTCAAGTATTTCAAGGACAAAGCTACTTTACAACAGAAGAAAGATATTATCCTGCTTTTTCGCTTGCTCAAACAGACCGATAAGCTCCCCATGACGGTTGAATTAAAAGAATATAACAGGTCGCTCGGCAAGATCGCCGTTCCCGACCCCTACACTGAAATAACAACTGCCGATAAGCTGGATATGCTATGGGGAGAGTTCTTTGCGACGGGAAAGATAAAACCGGTCCGGCAGATCGTTACTTCTTTCAATCTATGCAAATATTCAGGCACAGGGGAAGACGTGATGAAAGAAGCGGTTTTCCAGTCGGCCCTCTGGTCCGTGAGGAGTAATTGCGAACAAATGCCTTTGTTATTCCAGTATTGCGCCTGTTTATATGAGACAGGGGACTTGAACAAGGACGAGAAGGACTATCTAGGGATTATCCTGAAAAAGGTGGTTGAATGCAAGACAAACCCGAAATAATAGGCCGTGAAGAACTAGATGCGCTGCAGTTGCAGGTCAAATTCCTTACGCTTCAAGAGAACCGCAAGATAGCCTATTACGAATACGGTGATCCGTCCGGAATGCCGATAATATTTGCCCACGGGACCGGCTCGCATGTTCACGTCATGCTGCTCCATCACGCGGCAAAGAGACATAATTTTCGTATTATAGTGCCTGACCGTCCCGGCGTGGGGCAATCCGATCAACAGCCAGGGCGCACGATACTTGAAGGTGCCGCGGATATTTCGGCGCTTGCGGACTACCTTCGCATTGGCAAATTCGGTGTAATGGGGATATCAGGTGGCGGGCCTACGGTACTGGCGTGCGCTTATGCTATTGCTGACCGTCTTTTGTTTGCCGTTGACCTCGCGGGCGCGGTGCCGCTTTACAGGGACCCGGAGGCGCTCAAAAAACTCGGCACAATGGACCGTTTCTACGCAAAGATAGGTGCTAAACTCCCGCTGTGGCTTTTCCAGATACCTTTCTCTCTTATAGGATTCCAGATGAAGACGTTGAAAAGTCCCCAGGCGTTCGTCAAGATGATGAGCTCGAGCATGTGCAAACCCGACGCAGACTTGTTCGTAATGCCTGATATGGCTAATGTCCTGATGAGGGATTTCCAGGAATTATTCAGGCAGGGGGCAAAGGGCCCGGCCTTCGACGCCCAACTGATCTACCTTGATTGGGGGTTCGACCCGAGCAAAATAAAGACACGCCTCGTGATACGCCACGGTACTGAGGACCGCTGGGTCCCGCCGATGTTCAGTGAATGGCTTGCCGGGATCGTTCCCGGCGCCAAACTCGACCTTATACCCGGGCAGGGGCATTTCTACCACATGGCTTATGCCGATGAGACCCTTGCCGCAGCAAAGGAGCTTTTGTAAACGAAAGATGAAACTGTCGAGGATACTGCCTATTTTAACGTTATTATGTTGCGTCTCCTGCCTTTGCTTTGCCGAAAACGATATAAGCGAGATAGATGAGCAGCTCTCTGCCCGCGAACATTACAACAAGGGTATAGTGTATTTAAACAGGCATGATTATGAAAAGGCCATCCTCCAATTCACAAAAGCCATACAGATGAACCCGCAGTTCTGCGACGCTTTCAAACAGCGCGGGAACGTTTTTCTTAAAACAGGCGATTACAAGCGCGCCATCCGTGATTACGACCTTGCCATAGAGCTGAATCCAAAATACGCCAACCTTTATTTGAACCGGGGTTCGGCGTATTATAGTGCCCTGGATTTCGAGAAGGCCCTTGCCGATTATAATAAAGCGCTCGAAATAAGCCCTGATTTTACAATGGTCTATGAGGGCATGGCGAACGTGCATAAAGCCATGGGCCAATACGACAAAGCCGTAGAGGACTATTCAAAGATAATAAAGATAGATCCCACCAATGCCAAGGCTTTTTACAGGCGCGGCTATACCTATCTTGAAATGAAGGAATATAAAAAGGCCGTAAATAACTTTAATAGCGCCTTGAGCCTGAACCCCAAGTATTACGATGCGCGTTTTGACAGGGCCCTGGCTTTTTCCGGGAACGGGGACCTTGACAAGGCGATATCCGAGTACGACAAATTGATAAAAGAATACCCTGATAACGAGTTCGCATATCTTGCGTACAATAACCGGGGATATGAGTATTTTATGAAAGGCGACAACGAGTCCGCAATAAGGGATTATTACGCCTCTCTACAGATGAACCCGTTCAACGTAGATGCGTGGGATAATATAGGCATATCCTATTACCAGACCGGCAGGATTAAGCTTGCCAAGGACGCGTTTGAGAAAGCGATAGCCCTTGGGTCTGTATGCTACGAGTGTTACCTGTATTTGAGTCAGATATACGAGCAAGAGGGGGACAAGGAAAAGGCGGATATGTACCGCTGGGCGGCCGATAGATACAAACAGCCCGTAGAGAATAAGTGAGGGGACCCAGCTTTATTGCTTGCCATAAAAAGTATATGGTATAATATATCAAATTAACCTTTCGGAGATGAATAATGAAAAAATTGATCTTAGGGGTAATAGTGATTTTTGCGTTAGCCGCTGCATCTGCAGCTGTTTATTATACCTTGTTCGAGGGGCAGACGCCTGCCGAGTCCGTCATACCGGCGGATGCCGCGCTATTTGTCAAGTTCTTGAATATTGACAGGCAGGTGAAAGAGTTCAAGGCTTCCGGGCTTTATAAGAATATAGAAAAGATAGACATCGACATGCTTTTGGAAAAGAGCGGGGCCAAGAAAGAGGACGTCGAGAATTTTAGGACCGCCAGGATGGAGATGTCGAGTTTCATAGCCGGTCTTGTCCTCGATAAGTACTTCGGCAAGGAGATAGCAGTCGCGGTATACCCGGTAAAGTCGGTGGAATTCACCCCGGATGCCTTGCCCCGGATGCTCTCGAACGTGACATTGGTCACCAGGGTCAAGCCTGAGGTGAATTTCATAGATTTCATTTCTAAGGTCCTCAACAAGGCCGGAAAGAAATACGAGCTTACGGAGGAGAACTACAGGAATTATAAGATCACCGTTGTCAAGCTCGACGACAAATTCAGCATCGCATATGTGAAGATAAAGGACTTGCTCGTGATCGGCGTCGACAGGAAAGCCGCAATGGCTGCCTGCGATATCTCTGAGAGAAAACTCCTTTCGCTGGCCCAGGACAAGAACTATATAGCCGCGATGTCAAAAATTCCCAAGGGCGCGGATACCATTGCCTACGGCAATATCGGTTTGGCGTTAGGCGGTATAAAAGAATTCCTTCATTCCGTATCGAGGACTTTCGGCACCGGACAGACGGCCGAGCAGAGGCAGGCTTTTGAAGCGCAGATCGAGAAGAGCACCGATATCTACTCGGGGTTCAGGACTTTCAGCTATGCCAAATATCCCGGCAAGATAGTCAAGGAGAGGATGGCGGTCAATATCGACAGGTCCAAGCTCGATCCTATGTTCAAGGGATTTTATTCGGTCAAGGCGCGCAAGGACGCCGCCCTGAGATTTGCCCCTGCCAACGCGCTTATCTATGACTGGAATACCTTCGATTGGAGATCTTACTGGGCCTATATCAAGAACGATCTCAGCAAAGACCCCGGCATGAACAAGCAGGGGCTCACCTTTAGCGATATGGTCTCCGGTTTCGAGAAGCAGATCGGCATGAGCGTGGAAAAGGACCTTATCCCGGCCCTTGGGGATGAGACAGGCCTTGTCCTTACGGACATAAACCTCGACGGCATGATCCCTATGCCCAACATCGTGCTTTTCGCGAAAGTGGACAAGAAACCTGTTCTCGATAAGATGCTTTCTAACCTGATACCTGCCAATATCCAGTCTTCGCTGCAGACGGAGAGCTATAAGGGTGTGGATATCAAATACCTTGCCCTGCCGTTTGGCTTGGCTTTTCAGCCTGCTTACGGATATGTCGGTGATTATTTTCTGATATCGCTTGGCCGCGAATCCATAAAGGGTTCCGTAGATTCGTATTCCGGGGCGAGCAAGTCGCTCTTCGAGGACCCCGATTTCAAAGCCGTCAATAACGGCCTTATGGAGCCGTCCAATAAAGTATCTTTCGTCAGGACCGGCGCCCTCATGCAGAAGGTTAAGGGTCTGTGCGAATGGGGTTCCAGGTGGCTTTCATTCATGAGCGAGCAGCAGAAGAAATACAAGGAGATGGTAGATTCCCAGGTAAACAAGATTAAAGAGGACATGCAGGCGACCGAGGAAGAAGTGGCCGACCTGAAGGTAAAAAAAGAGGACCCTGCCGTTACGCCAGAAGTTGCAGCCAAGATAGATTCCGACATAAAAGAGAGAGAGGATATGATATCCATGCTGAGGGAACAGCTTGACCAGCTCCTGGCCAATAACCAGCAGCAGAAGAAAGGTTCCCTGGCCGACCTGGATATGCCGCTTGTCAGGATATACCTGGAAAACGCTTTGTACCCTATACTTGACGGCATGCAGTCGCTTAAGGCTTCGGGTTCAAGGACTATTTATACCGGCGACTCCATACGGACCGAGTGTTTTTCCGAGATATCGGAATAAGGGCATATTCCGAGGAGGGAGACCTTAAAAAACCCCTTGACAGGCCTGTCTGCGCGTAGTATAAATATATCTACTACAATTTAAGTCCACTACACAAGGAGGAGTGGGTAAGTTCTGCCTCCTTTTTTTGTTGTCTTTTTTCGGTTTTAACCCGGGCAGGCATGGAAGATAACGTTATTCTGGAAAAAATAAAGGAATTGGCCGCTCCAGCCCTTTCCGAGGCCGGCGTCGAGCTCGTGGACCTTATTTACCGGCACGAAAGCGGGGGCATGGTCTTGCGTTTTACCGTCGATAAAGCCGGCGGAATAAGCATAGGCGAGTGCAGCGGTCTCAGCAGGAAGATAGAGGCCCTTATCGAGAACGCTGGCATTATTGACAGCCGTTATATGCTCGAGGTCCAGTCGCCCGGGCTTGACAGGAAACTGACCAAGACAAGCGATTTTGAAAGGGTGATAGGCAAGGAACTCGACATCATCCTGAACGCGCCCGTAGACGGGAAATGGGAATATACGGCCGCGCTTAAATGGGTAGGTGAGGAAAGCATAAAAATAGAGCTTGCGGACGGGAGGGAAGTTACCGTGCCGCGCGAAGCTATAGTTAAAGCGAAGCTGCATCTGGAATTTTAGAGGGTACAACGATGAACGGAGAATTACTTACAGTACTGGACCATCTCGAAAGGGATAAGGGGATAGACCGTGAAGTGCTCATGACGGCCGTCGAGAGCGCGCTTGTAAGCGCGGCCAAGAAGGCCCTGGGGACGCAGTCTGACGACGTTACGGTCAAGATAGACAGGAAGACCGGCGAGATAAAGGTCTACTCCGGCACCAAAGAGGTGAAGTCCGAGGATTTCGGCCGTATAGCCGCCCAGACCGCGAAGCAGATCATAATACAAAAGATACGCGAAGCGGAACGCGATGTCATATTCACCGATTACAACAACCGCGTAGGCAATGTTGTAAACGGCACGGTATACCGCTTTGAGAAAGGCAATATAATAGTCGACCTCGGCAAGACGGAAGGATTCATACCAAAGTCCGAGCAGTCGCCCAAGGAGAATTTCAGGCAGGGAGACAGGATAAAAGCCCATGTCCTGGAAGTAAAGAAGACCGGCAAGGGACCGCAGATAGTGCTTTCGCGCGCCAATCCAGGCCTCGTCAAGAAGCTTTTCGAGCTTGAGATCCCCGAGATATACGAGGGCATTGTCGAGATAAAGTCCATATCCAGGGAAGCCGGGGACAGGACGAAGATAGCGGTATTCTCCAAGGACGAGAAGATAGATTGCGTGGGCGCCTGCGTCGGCATGAGGGGTTCCCGCGTCAAAAATATCGTAAAGGAACTGCAGGGCGAGAAGATAGACATCGTCCGCTGGAGTGACGATATCAAGGAGTATATAATCGCGGCCTTGAATCCGGCGAAGATCTCCACCTTGAAGCTGGATAAAGAGGCGAAGACCGCGCTGGTCACGGTAGACGACGACCAACTAAGCCTTGCCATAGGCAAGAAGGGGCAGAATGTCAGGCTTGCTTCGAAACTTACGGGCTGGGAGATAGATATTAAGCCTAAGAACGTTCCGGCTGAAGGCGACGCGAAGGCCGCGGCGGAAGCCGTATTGGCGGAACCTTCTGCTCAGGAAGAGACTTCAGGGGATATATCATCGGTAGAGGGCGTGGGTGAGAAGACCAAAGCGCTTCTGGCTGAGGCGGGTCTCGACACGGTTGCTAAGATAGCCGCTTCTTCGGTTGAGGAATTGACCAAGATCAAGGGTATAGGCGGGAAGACGGCGGAAAAGATACTTAACAGCGCGAAAGAGCTGGCGAATAAATAATGAAAAAAACAAAAGAAGACGCTAAAAAGGAAGAGGCTAAGAAGACAAAGAAGGCAGAGACAAAAACCAAGGCCAAGGCAAAACCCGCGGCAAAGGCCAAAAAACCGGCCAAGCCCAAGGCTCCCGCAAAGGAGAAAGTGAAGGTCGCCGTTCCTGCGAAAGCGAAGAAAGCGGTTGTCCCGAAACCCGAGCCGGTAAAGGTTGAGCCCGTAAAGGTTGAATCTGTAAAGATAGAGCCCCCCAAGCCTCCTGTTATAAAGCCCGTTGTCCCGAAACCTCCGGCGGCACCGGTCGCCCCTAAACCTGCCGTCGTTCCTGCTGCTCCTAAGCCGTCAGTAGTTCCGGTTGCCCCGAAACCTCCGGTCGCTCCGGTGCCTGAGCAGGCTGCGCCTGTCGTGAAAAAGGAACCGCAAAAGATAATCGCGAAATTCCCCATGACGATCAAGGACCTCGCCGCGAAAATAAATGCCAGGCCCAACGACCTTATCATGCGGCTCATGAAGCTCAAGATAATGGCCACTATAAACCAGGCGATCGACATTGACGCGGCTAACCTTATCTCGGCGGATTTCGGGTTTGAATTCGAGAAACCGCTGAGCCAGGAAGAAGAGATATTGAAGTCTTTCGAGGTGGTGGACAAAGCCAAGATGGTCCACCGCGCGCCCGTAGTTACGCTTATGGGGCATGTGGACCACGGCAAGACCTCCCTGCTTGATGCTATAAGGAAGTCAAGCCTGACCGATAAAGAATCCGGCGGCATTACCCAGCATATAGGGGCGTATGAGGTCAAGGTCGGGAAAGGGCATGTGACCTTCCTCGATACGCCGGGCCATGAAGCTTTTACCGCAATGCGCGCCCGCGGCGCACAAGCTACGGATATAGTCATACTGGTGGTTGCTGCCGATGACGGCGTCATGCCCCAGACAAAAGAGGCTATCGACCACGCGAAGGCGGCGGAAGTTCCCATAGTCGTCGCGTTGAACAAGATTGACAAGCCCGAAGCGAGCCCGGACAAGGTCAAGAAACAGCTTATGGAACTGGGGCTCATGTCGGAAGATTGGGGCGGCAAGACGATAATGATGGGTGTCTCCGCCAAGACCGGTAAAGGCATCGAGGAGCTGCTCGAGATGATACTGCTTGAGGCCGAGATGCTCGAGTTAAAAGCCGATCCCACAGGCATGTCCAAAGGCGTTGTCATAGAGGGAAAGATATCGAAGGGCGGCGGGCCTATAGCTACCGTCCTAGTACAAAAGGGAACATTGAAGCCCGGTGATATAGTTGTCGCGGGGCTGCATTACGGGAAGATAAGGGCCATGATCAATGACCTTGGCCACAGGGTGGACGAAGCTCCTCCATCAAAGCCGGTCGAGCTCCTGGGCCTGGCAGGTGTACCTGAAGCGGGCGACATATTCTTTACCGTTCCGGACGAAAAGACCGCCAGGGAAGTCGTAGAGAAACGCCGGCAGGAAGCAAAAGCGGCCCAGATGCAGCCGGTCAAGAGGATAACGCTTGAGGATCTTTCCCAGCAGGTCAAGGAGGGCAAGGCCAAGGAGCTAAAGATCATCGTGAAGGCCGACGTACAGGGTTCGGTCGAGGCGCTCGAACAGTCGCTCAAAAGCCTCGAGACAGCCGATGTAAAACTTGACGTGATACATTCGGGTGTCGGCAGTATCAATGAGTCCGACGTGATGCTCGCGGCCGCGTCTAATGCGATCATAATAGGTTTCCATGTTGAATATACGCCGGAAGGCGAGGAGAAGGCGGGCCTCGAGAAGGTAGACGTCAGGCTCTACAGGATAATCTATGAGGCTATAAACGACGTCAAGAGCGCCATGGAGGGTATGCTCGACCCGACGGTTTCGGAAGTATTCGTCGGCCGCGCCGACGTGCGCCAGGTGTTCAAGATATCCAAGTCAGGGACCATAGCCGGTTGCTTTATCGCGAAAGGAAAAGTCGTAAGGAACGACGGCTGCCGTCTCTGGAGGGAGAAGGAAAAGATATACGAAGGAAAAGTGTCTTCGGTCAAACGCTTCAAGGAAGACGTCAAGGAAGTCGCCGAGGGATTTGAATGCGGTATAGCGCTCAGCAATTTCGACGACTTTAAGGTTGGCGACGTCATAGAGGTTTTTGAGCTCAGGAAGACCGCGAGGAAGCTTTAAAGCATGAAGAAAAGGATATTGAGCGGGATGCGCCCGACGGGTAAATTACACCTGGGCCATCTTGCCGGCGCGCTGAAGAATTGGGTTGAGATGCAGGACAAGTACGACTGTTTCTATATGGTTGCCGATTATCACGCGCTTATGGGAGAATATGCCGATCCTTCGGCCATGAAGGACAACATAGTCGACAACACCGCGGATTTCCTTGCGTGCGGGATCGACCCGAAGAAGTCGGTGGTATTCATACAGTCGGATGTGCCCGAGCACCTTGAATTGAACATGATACTCTCGGCTATAACCCCGCTTTCGTGGCTTGAGCGCTGCCCGACATACAAGGAGCAGTTGAGGGAGGTCGAGGGCAGGGATTTGGCCACTTACGGTTTTCTCGGTTATCCCGTCCTTCAGGCGGCGGACATACTGGTATATAAGGCCGACGCGGTGCCGGTAGGCGAGGACCAGCTGCCGCATCTGGAACTTACCAGGGAGATCGCGCGCAGGTTCGTGTATTTTTACAAGAAGCAGATCTTCCCGGAGCCCGAGGGACTTCTTACCAGGACCCCGAGGCTTTTAGGGGTAGACAACAGGAAGATGTCGAAGAGCTACGGCAATGCCGTTAATCTTTCGGATACTCCGGACGAGGTCCGCAAGAAGATAAAGGCCATGATAACGGATCCCCAGAGGATAAAGAAAGACGATCCCGGGCATCCCGATATATGCAATGTATATTCTTATTATAGATTTTTCTTCCCTGAGCAGGTTGAAGGACTCTCAGAGGAGTGCAAAGCGGGCAAGGTCGGCTGCGTTGCCGATAAAGCAAAACTTGCCGATTGCCTGATCGAACTCCTCAGACCGATACAGGAGAGAAGGAACAAGATCTTGAGCGACAGGGCAGGTCTTGAGGCTGTCCTCAAGGAAGGCGCCAGGAAAGCACGCGCGGTCGCAAGCGAGACTATGAGCGAGGTCAGGAAAGTAGTAGGTATATGACGTATAAGGTTAAGCTTGATGTTTTTGAAGGTCCGCTCGACCTTCTTTTGTATCTGATTAAGAAGGAAGAAGCGGATATCTTCAATATACCGATAGCCAAGATAACCGAGCAATACCTGCAGTACCTCGAGTATATGAAACTGCTGGACCTGAACATCGCCGGCGAATTCATCGTCATGGCGGCGACCCTTATGCATATTAAGTCTCGGATGCTCCTTCCTCCGGAAGAGCAGCCGCCAGAGGAGATAGAGGAAGAGGATCCCCGCGCAGAGCTTGTGCGCAGGCTCATTGAATACAAGAAGTTCAAGGAAGCGGCCGGCGAACTGTCGGAGATGGAACACAAGCGTTCGCTTGTCTTTCCCCGTTCTGTGGACGAGACACAGTATATAGATCAGACGGAAGGGCCGTATTTTGAAGCGTCGATATTCGACCTGATCAATGCATTCTCGACGATACTCAAGAGCGTCTCGCGCGAAACGTTCCTCGAAGTGGTAAAGGATGAGTTCACCGTCGAAGAGAAGGTCCATGAACTTTTCCATGTGCTGGTCGAGACACCGGTAGTAAATTTCAAGGACATTTTCAAGAAGTCCAGGAGCAAGATAGAATTGATAGCGACGTTCCTGGCGCTCCTTGAGCTTATAAGATTGAAAGAGGTAGTGGTAAGGCAGCATGGGACATTTGGCGAGATAGAAGTAGTGCGTAACCCGAACAATGTCGGCCCGAAGCTTAAGGCCGCCGTAGAAGGGCAGGCTGGTTCGCCCGAAGGGACACCCGATGGAACTGTCTGAAGCCAAGAAGATAATAGAAGCCCTTTTGTTCACGTCAGAGAAGCCTATAACTATCGAGCAGATGAAAGAAGTGCTTGAAGAGGTGGAGGCTAAGGACATAAAGACTGCGCTTTCCGAGCTGCAGACCGAATACGAGACCCTCGGCCGCAGTTTCAAGGTCTATGAAGTGGCGGGCGGTTACCAAATGGTTACCGCGCCCGAGTTCGCGGATTACCTAAAAAAATTTTACAGGGTCAAGTCAAAAGATAAATTGACCAAACCGGCCCTTGAGACCCTTGCGATAATCGCATACCGCCAGCCTATAACGAAGGCAGATATTGAGGACATACGCGGTGTTAACGTGGATGGCGTAGTTAAGACGCTCTTCGACAGGCAGATGATAAAGATGGCCGGGAGGAAGGATGCGCCGGGCAGGCCGATACTCTACGGGACGACAAAGGAGTTTTTGGACAGGTTCGGCCTTAGTTCGTTAAACGAGCTGCCGAAACTCGGGGAGTTCACGGAGTCGGACATAGATCTCAGCGAGTTTAAGCACGGTTTTGGAGGCCAGGAGGCTGAAGATGGAACTGGAGAAAATACGCAGGAAGATAGACCTGTTGGACAGGAAGATAGTGCAGCTGCTCAACAGCAGGGCCCAGCTGAGCCTCAAGATAGGCCGGCTGAAGGCGAAGGCGAATAAAAGCGCGTATTCGCCGGGCAGGGAGAGTGCCGTATATGAAAAAGTGACCGCGCAGAACGCGGGTCCGCTTTCAGGAGAATCCTTGCAAGCCGTATATCGCGAAATAATGTCGGGTTGCATGGCTCTTGAGAAGCCGTTGAAAATAGCTTATATGGGACCGCCGGCAAGTTTTTCCAACCTTGCGGCAATGAAAAAATTCGGTTCTTCGGTCAAGTATGTTCCGGTAGATTCGATAATAGACGTATTCGCCGAGGTCGAGCACGGCCGCAGCGATTACGGCGTTGTTCCCATAGAAAACTCCATAGAGGGCGCTATTAATTATACCCTCGATATGTTCATGGAGTCTGACCTCAAGATATGTTCGGAGATATCCCTTGAGATATCCCATAATCTTTTGGCCAAGTGCCCGATGGGAAAGATCAGGAAAATATATTCGAATCCTAACGTTATAGGCCAGTGCAGGATGTGGCTTGAGGCCAACCTCCCGGGGGTGGAGATAGTAGAAGTCACCTCTACGACCAAAGCGGCTGAGCTCGCGGTAAAGGAGAAGCATGCGGCATCGATCGGTTCCAGTCTTGCCGCGAAATGCTACGGCTTGAATATATTGGCTGCATCCATAGAGGACATGCAGCATAACATGACTAGGTTCCTTGTAATAGGTAAGGTGGAATCAAAACCTACCGGGAAGGACAAGACATCGGTCATGTTCTCTGTAAAGGACAGGGTAGGCGCCCTTCACGACATGTTGGTGCCGTTCAGGAAGCAGAAAATAAACCTGACTAAGATAGAGTCACGTCCTTCCAAGAGGAAAGTGTGGGAGTACTGCTTCTTCGTTGATATGGAAGGTCATCATGACGACAAGAATGTCAGGAAGGCGATAGAAGAACTGCAGGACGTTTGTACGAACTTCAAGATACTGGGTTCATATCCCGTATCATAAAACAGGGCGAAGAGAAATGAGCAAGTTAGCAAAAAAAGGCGTAATGAGCATAAAACCGTACCAGCCCGGCAAGCCGATAGATGAGGTAAAGCGCGAGCTGCTGTTGGACGAGGTCTATAAACTGGCCTCCAACGAGAACTCGCTCGGGCCGTCGAAAAAAGCTCTTTCCGCGATAAAAGATGCCCTAAGCGACCTGAACAGGTATCCCGACGGGAATTGTTATTACCTGAAAGTGGAAGCTTCAAAGAGGCTTGGGTTCAAACCGGAGAACTTTGTTTTTGGCAATGGTTCCGATGAGTTGATAGCCATCATAATACAGGCGTTCATGAACGATGATGAGAATGCAATAATTGCCGATCCGACTTTCCTGGAGTACAGGTTGATAGCCGAGGCATACGGCCGCAGGGTAAAGGTGGTCCCGTCCGTTAACATGAAATACGATATTGACGGGATGAGGAAAGCGATAGACGATAAAACAAAACTTGTCTTTATCGCCAATCCCGATAACCCGACAGGGACTTATATTACGGACAAACAACTGACGAAGTTCCTTGAGAATATCCCCGGCAATGTCATAGTGGTCATGGACGAGGCCTATTATGATTTTATCGATGCCAAGGATTATCCAGATACCTTCAGGCACTTGGGTGACAAGAACCTGATAATACTAAGGACGTTCTCTAAAGCGTACGGGCTAGCGGGCCTTAGGGTAGGTTTCGCTTTGGCGAACCCAGAGCTGGTAGAATGCATGAACAGGGTCAGACAGCCGTTCAATGTCAACTCTCTCGCACAGGTTGGGGCGTCTGCAGCCCTTGCCGACGCGACACACCTGAAGAAGACCAGGCAGACGGTCCTGAAAGGCAAGAAGTTCCTGTACGGGGCGCTGGATAAGATAGGCCTTTCTTATGTCCCGAGCCAGACGAATTTTATACTCGTCGACGTCAAAAGAGACAGCTGGGAAATTTTCCAGAAGCTGTTGAGATACGGGGTGATAGTACGGGACATGAAACCGTATAAACTGGATAGCTATATAAGGGTTACTATCGGCACCGATAAAGAGAACAGGAAATTCATCGAGGCCGTTAAGAAAGTAATTAAGGAGGATTGAGATGATCATTGTGCTGAAACCCGAGGTGACGGATTCTCAGCTCAAACACCTCGTTTCCAAGATAAAGTCCCTGGGCCTAAAGCCCATGATATCCAAGGGTATTGAGCGCACTATTATCGGCGTTATCGGAGAAGAGGATGTCCTTCGTTCAACCCCGCTGGATGTTTTTCCTGGCGTCGAGAAGGTCATGTCGATACTGGCGCCCTACAAGTTGGTATCCCGCGAGTTCAAGCATGAGAACTCCGTAATACATATAGGCAAAATAAAGATTGGCGGAAAAAAGATCGCGATGATGGCAGGGCCATGCTCCATAGAAAGCAGGGAGATGCTAATCAGCATAGCCAAGTCGGTGAAGAGGGCCGGTGCTTCGGTGCTTCGCGGCGGTGCTTTCAAGCCCCGCACGTCGCCATACAGTTTCCAGGGCCTGGGCGAAGAAGGCCTTAAGTACCTTAAAGAAGCCGGCCAGAAGACGGGCCTGCCCGTTATAACAGAGATAATGGACATTCGCGACATACCTTTAGTCGAAAAATACGCGGACATCCTTCAGATAGGCGCAAGGAACATGCAGAACTTCAACCTGCTGAAAGAGGTAGGGATGTCGAAGAAGCCCGTACTTCTTAAGAGAGGTATCTCCTCTACCATAGTGGAGCTTCTAATGTCGGCGGAATACATACTATCGAACGGGAATTTCAACGTTATGCTTTGCGAGCGCGGTATCAGGACTTTTGAGGACCAGACGCGTTTTACCCTGGACTTGAGCGCGGTACCCGTGCTTAAGAAGCTGACGCATCTGCCGGTAGTGATAGACCCGAGCCACGCGGTAGGCAAGTGGGGATATGTCCCATCCATGGCGAAAGCCGCTATTGCCTCGGGTTGCGATGGACTTATAGTAGAGGTGCATCCGAAACCGGAAGAGGCGTTCTCGGACGGCGCACAATCGCTTGTCCCGGACAATTTTGATAAAATGATGAGGGAGTTAAAAGCTGTAGCGAAGGCGGTAGGACGTGATATTTAGGAAGGTATCTATAATCGGGGTCGGCCTTATAGGCGGATCCATCGGCGAATCGCTGAAAAAGAAGCGCCTCGCCAAAGAAATTATCGGTGTAGGCCATAGGGTCTCGTCCATAAGAGAGGCCATGAGGCGCGGAGCGATCGACAAGGGAACGCTTAGTGCCGTAAAAGGTGTTGAGGGAGCCGATCTGGTGATAATCGCGACCCGGGTAGGCCTGATACCGGGATTCGGCAGGAAGATCGCAAAAGCGCTCAAGAAGGGTTGCGTAGTAACTGATGTCGGCAGCACCAAGGCAGGGATAGTCGGATTAATGGAAAAATCGATGCCTCGCTGCGCCGCTTTTGTGGGTTCACATCCGATGACGGGCTCCGAGAAGCGGGGGATAAAGTCCGCAAAGGAGGGCCTTTTTAAAGGTTCGACGGTAATCATGACAAAATCTAAGAAGACGGATACCGTAGCCGTAAAAAAACTGGAGAGATTCTGGAAGTCGCTGGGTGCATCAAGGGTTGCCGTTAGATCGCCAGAAAAACATGACAGGATAGTGGCCGAAATAAGCCATTTGCCTCATATAGTTGCGGCGGCGCTGATCAATTCAGCGAGCGGCGAATCTCTTGGTTTTGCCTCTGCCGGTTTCAAGGATACAACGCGTATAGCGGCCAGCGATCCCGATATATGGCGTGATATATGCATGACCAACAGGAAAGAGATATTACGGGCGCTTGATAATTACGGGCGCAACCTTTCCAGGATCAAGAAGTTGATAAAAAAAGGTTCAGGTGCCGGGCTTTGCAGGGAATTCGGAAAGTCCAAAGCCAGGAGGGTAAGCTTAAGTTGAAGCGGCCCGTCATCGCTATCGACGGCCCGGCGGGTTCCGGGAAGAGCACGGTTGCCAGGTTGGTAGCCCGTAAACTCGGTTTTCTTTATATTGATACAGGGGCGATGTACCGGGCGCTTACTCTTAAGGCCTTAAGGACAAAAGCCGACCCTGGCGATGAGAACGGATTGGGTGTGCTCGCGGCTTCTACCGATGTCAGACTGGAACAACAGGGAGAATGCCTCAAGGTTTTCCTTGATAACGAGGACGTGACCGCTGCTATCAGGACGCCGGAGGTCACCAATAACGTCAAATATATAGCGCGCGCCAAGCCGGTCCGCGAGCATATGGTAAAGATACAGCGCAGGCTGGGGCAGGAAGGCGGCACCGTTATGGAAGGCCGCGATATCACTACAGTGGTCCTGCCCGATGCCGACAGGAAATTTTATATAGATGCGGATTTCGAGACGAGGGTGTGCAGGCGTTTTAAGGAACTTTCCGAAAACGGGGCAACCGTTACCGAGGACGAGGTAAGGAAGGACCTTAAAATACGCGATGACAGCGATTTTAACAGGACGGTCGGTCCTCTTAAAAAGGCGCCCGATGCCGTGATCGTTGATACTACGGACCTTACTATAGACGGGGCCGTCGATAAAGTTATCGGCCTCATCCGGGCCTGACGGCCATGATGTATTTCCTGGTAAGGAATTTTGTAAAACTGTTCTTTATGATATTCATGGGTTTCAAGGTCAAAGGCAGGCAGAAAGTCCCCCAAAAAGGAGCTTTTATACTTGCCAGTAACCATGTCAGCCACCTTGATCCGCCCGCCCTTGCTTCGGCCAGCCCCAGAGTGTTATATTTTATGGCGCGGCATACGCTTTTTGATAACCGGCCCTTTGGCTGGCTTATCGGCTCCTGTAACGCTTTTCCCGTCAGGAGGGGAGAGGCCGATATGGGAGCTATGAAGAAAGCCGTACGCCTGCTGAAGTCGGGCAAGCCGCTTTTGATATTTCCCGAAGGGACAAGGAGCGAGACCGGTGATATGAACCGTGCCCAGCCCGGGATGGGCTACCTGAGCCTGATGTCCGGCGCGCCGGTACTTACGGCTTATGTTGAAGGCACTCATGAGGCCATGCCCAAAGGGGTCCATGGCATAAAGCTGAAAAAGATTTCGGTGCATTTTGGGGATCTGATCGACCCAAGCAGGCTTGGTCTTCCCGATGACAAGAAGGAAGCCGCCCAACGGCTGTCCGAATATGTCATAGAGGAGATAAAGAAGCTGGGCGATACAGTAAAGAAGCAAAAATCCAAAGGAGAAGGGAGTAACAAAGAAGATGGTTGAGCAGAAGCACGAAGACATGTCCTCGGAAAAGATGGATATGTCAAAGTTGTACGAGGACAGTTTCAAGGATGTAAAGGAAGGCGAGATCGTAAAAGGAAGGGTGATCGAGGTCACGCATAAGGACGTCGTGGTCGATGTCGGTTACAAGTCCGAAGGAGTGATCTCGCTCGATGAGTTCATCGATCCGGCATCGATGAAGATCGGGGATGAGATCGATGTCCTGATCGAGTCGAAAGAGAACGATGAAGGCATGGTAGTCCTTTCCAAGAGGAAGGCCGAGCGCATGCAGGTCTGGGAAAAGATCATCGCCGAACGCAAGGAAGGCGATATGGTCACCGGACGCGTCACCAAGAAGGTCAAAGGCGGCCTTACGGTCGATATAGGCGTGGAAGCTTTCCTTCCCGCGAGCCAGGTCTTCCTTAAGGGCTTCGGCAACCTTAACCAGTTGCTGGGTCAGGTCCTTAACTTCGTGATTGTCAAGATAAACAAGCCGCGCAAGAACATCGTGGTTTCCCGCAAGGAAGCTATAATCAGGGAGAGGGATGTTGCCAAGGGCAAACTGATGGAAGAGCTAAAGCCCGGGCAGCTTATACCCGGTGTCGTAAAGAACATAACCGACTTCGGCGCGTTCATCAATATAGCGCCCGGCATGGACGGCCTGCTGCATATAACCGACATGTCATGGGGCCGTATCTCGCACCCTAGCGAACTTGTTGCCGTCGGGGACAAGATAGAGGTCATGTTGCTTTCCCTGGATAAGGCGAGCGGAAAGCTGTCGCTGGGCCTGAAACAGAAGACCCCGAACCCGTGGGAACAAGTCGATGCCAAATATCCCGTCGGCAGCAGGGTCAAGGGCAAGGTGGTCAACCTCGTGCCTTACGGCGCGTTCGTCGAGCTCGAAAAGGGCATAGAAGGCCTGGTCCATATCTCCGAGTTCTCATGGACGAAGAGGATAGGCCATCCTTCCGAGGTCCTGGCGATCGGAGACATGATCGAAGCAGTTGTCCTTAGCATAGACAAGGACAACCAGAAGATAGCGCTTGGGATAAAGCAGACCGAGATGAACCCTTGGAACGAGGTTGCCGGCAAATACCCCGTAGGTACCCAGGTCAAGGGTAAGGTGCGCTCATTCATAGAGTATGGCGCTTTTGTCGAGATGGAAGAGGGTATCGACGGCCTGTTGCATAACACGGATATCTCCTGGACAAGGAAGATAAACCATCCTTCCGAGGTCCTCAAGAAGGGCCAAAAGATTGATGCGGTGGTCCTTTCCGTGGATGCGGAGAACAGGAAACTCTCGCTCGGCATGAAGCAGCTGGTAGCGGACCCCTGGCCGGATTTTGTGGCCAAGTTCCAGCCGGGCACCGTGGTCGAAGGCACCATAACGAAGATAACGAACTTCGGCCTGTTCGTGGAGCTTGCGCCGGACCTCGAAGGGCTCGCGCATATATCGGAGCTCCCTTCGGAGACTAACGGGAAGCTTGAGGAGTCTTACAAGGTAGGCGACAAGGTACAGGTCAAAGTGCTTCGCATAGATGATTCTGAAAGAAGGATAGCCTTAAGCCTTAAGGTCTAAACCTGATGGAAGCATCAAAACAGTTAGAGGTAATCAAACGCGGCACGGTGGAGATAATCAACGAAGCCGCCTTGCTCGAGAAGCTGAAGAAGAAAAAGCAGCTTATCGTTAAGGCGGGCTTCGATCCCACTGCGCCCGATATCCATTTGGGCCATACGGTCCTGCTGAGGAAACTGCGCCATTTCCAGGATTTGGGGCATAAGGTCATATTCCTTATAGGGGATGCCACCGCGCTCGTAGGGGATCCTTCCGGGCAGACCCAGGCAAGGAAGGTCTTAAGCAGGGAGGAAGTTGAGGCCAATGCCAGGACGTACGAGAAGCAGGTTGGCAGGGTGCTTAAGACATCCGATAAGGAAGTCTATGAGCGCATGCATAATAGCTCCTGGTTCTCGAGGTTCGGATTCGAGCATTTTGTTCAATTGGCCCAGCGTTATACGGTCGCGCGCCTTTTAGAGAGGGATGATTTCCAAAAGAGGCTTAAGGAAAAAAAGCCCATAAGCTTCCTGGAGCTTTTTTACCCGCTTATGCAGGGCTACGACTCTGTCATGCTTGACGCCGATGTGGAATTGGGCGGCAATGACCAGAAATTTAATATGCTGGTTGGCCGGGACCTCCAGGAATCTTACGGCAAGGAGCCGCAGGTTGTTATAACCATGCCTCTATTGGCCGGGACAGACGGCGTCCAGAAGATGTCCAAATCCTATGGCAATTATATCGGCATCAACGACGCGCCGAAAGAGATGTTCGGAAAGGTGATGTCGATATCCGATGAGCTCATGCTGACCTATTATGAGCTTCTTACGGATGAGGATATAAGTAAAGTCAAGGCAATGCATCCCATGGATGCAAAAAAGAACCTCGCTTATCTTATAGTAAAGGATTATCACGGCCAGGAAGTTGCCGCGGCAGAGAATAAAGCATTTGAGGATGTTTTCCAGAAAAAGAAGGACCCGGAGGACGCGCCGGTAAAAAAAATTCCCGGGGGGCCGTTCAACCTTAACCAGGTCTTTGACCAGGCGAGGGATGAGTTCAAGGCCATGGGAATAGATTCGCGCAGCAAACTGCTTTCTCTGGTAGGGCAGGGAGCGGTAAAGCTCGACGGAGAAAAGCTAACCGACGCCAATAAACAGTGTTTCGCGGCAGGCAAGCGCCACTTGCTGAAACTTGGCAGGCACTTCCTGAATGTGGACCTTACCTGATTTTCAAGCGTCCTTTGGCCGTTGAAAAAAAATTAAAAAAAATACTTGACAAGCTCTTTCCTTAATGGTATATTTACCAGTTACCAAAACGGTACGCCGCATTTTTGGTCCGGTATTTGGGATGGCGTTGTTTTTAATTAAACAACATTGCTTCGTAGCCAGGAAGGAGAAAAAAGAGTTTGAAAGAACTCTTTGACAGTTCCGGATGATTTAAGACAAGAGAGGATGCGGTAGGCCCGATTGTTCAGGCATCGTCTTCGATGCCTTTTTTGTTGTCTAAATTTTCCGATCTTTGAAAATTGAATAGCCAAGTTCAACCGAGCGAATTAGCTAAGGATTGAAACTCTTTTTTTGGAGAGTTTGATCCTGGCTCAGAGTGAACGCTGGCGGCGTGGATTAGGCATGCAA
>CAZAEH010000021.1:0-24768 GCA_964484255.1 uncultured Planctomycetia bacterium | reverse complement strand
TCCTGACCCTGTCTCCCATTTTCGCTTTTTTCTCCTCATCATGCACCTTGAATTTGACAGCGCGGCGCATCGTCCTGCTATAGACGGAATGCGTGGAGAAGTTTTCAACCTTTACCACAATGGTCTTCGCCATCTTATCGCTGATGACTATCCCCAATCTCTCTTTTCTGTTCCCTCTTTCGCTCATTTCTTGGTATTCTTCTCCCTCATTACGGTCAATATCCGCGCGATATCCTTTTTCGCCTGGCGGATCTGATCGGGTTTCTCCAGTTTTCCAATCTTAGCCTGCTGGTTTAACTTAAACAGCGATTCCTGAAGCGCATTATATTTTGTCTTCAATTCATCCGCGCCAAGATTTCTTATTTCGTCCGGTTTTAATGGCATATTATTATCCCTGATTTAAACGGCCGCCCTATGTCTGGCCAAAAATCTTGTCTTTAACGGCAACTTCGAGGAAGCAAGACGCATAGCTTCTTTGGCTATCGCCTCAGGAAGTCCCTCAACTTCAAATAGTATTCTGCCTCGTTTGATTACCGCGACCCAGTGGTCCGTCATGCCTTTTCCCTTACCCATCCTCGTTTCAGCGGGTTTCTTGCTGACGGGCTTATCCGGGAACACCCTTATCCAGGCTTTACCGCCACCCTTAAGATGACGCGATATAACAACCCTCGCAGCCTCTATCTGTGTATTCTTTATCCAGCCGTTCTCCAGGCACTGCAATCCGAATTCCCCAAAAGCTATGGTGGAACCGGTCATGGCTACGCCTTTACGCCTGCCTCTCTGCGATTTCCTGTATTTTACTCTCTTCGGGAATAACGCCATCTAAATTTGCTCCTTAATTTTTCTGTTCAGCTTCTGGATTCTTGGCGGTATTATCGCCCTCATCCGAAGATGTCTTTTCCATCTGTTTGTTAAAGAGGACGTCTCCCTTGTAAACCCACGATTTAACACCAATAAGACCGTAGGTGGTAAGAGCCTCTGCAAAACCATAATCTATGTCAGCCCTGAAGGTCTGAAGAGGCACTTTACCTTCTTTATAACCTTCGGTACGGGACATCTCAGCGCCTCCGAGCCTTCCCGAGCACTTGACCTTTATACCAAGGGCTCCCGAGGTCATGGCCTGCTGGACGGCCTTCTTGAGCGCCCTCCTGAAAGCAACCCTCTTCTCCAACTGGAACGCTATATTCTCTGCCACCAATTGGGACTCGACAGAAGGGTTCTTGACCTCTTTTATCTCAATATATATCTCTTTCTTGGTCTTGTCCTGAAGATCATCACGCAGGCGGTCTATATCGGCGCCCTTCCTGCCGATGATTATGCCGGGCCTGGCCGTATAAATTATGACCTTAACCTTGTTGCTGGCCCTTTCTATTTCGATAGCCGCAATACCGGCGGCTGAAAAATTCTTTTTGACATACTTGCGGATATCAAAATCCTCTGCAAGGAAATTGGCAAAATTCTTCTTCGCGAACCAGCGCGAACGCCAATTCTTGATGTAACCCAACCTCATTGATATCGGATTTACTTTGTGACCCACTAACTCCTCCTATTTCTTTGCTGTTTTCGGTTTAGCCGGCGCATGCTTTACCATTTTTACGCCCAGCTCGATGACGATATGGCTCGTCCTTTTTCTTATCATGGTAGCCCTTCCCATAGCCTGAGCTTTATACCTTCTCATGATAGGACCGTCGTCCGCGGTTATTTTCGCCACAAAAAGTTCATCCTGCTTTACTTTCCCGCCCTGTTTCGCGGAAGCTATAGCGGACTTGAGGGCGCGTATAAGATATACACGTGACTTCTTGTCGGTATTCTCAAGAACCGCAAGGGCAGAATCCACATCCTTGCCCCTTATAAGGTCTATGACCTTGCGTATTTTGTAAGGGGATACCTTTATATATTTTGCCGTTACTCTTCCGACTGATGCCATTTCTTATAATTATCCTCTTTTTAGGTCGGCGTCGGTGCTTCTTTGGCCTTTACGCCGCCGTGTTTCCTGAATGTTCTCGTCGGGGCAAATTCCCCGAGCTTGTGTCCCACCATATTCTCCGTCACGAAAACGGGGATAAATTTATTCCCGTTATGCACCAGGAACGTCACGCCCACGAATTCAGGCACAACAGTCGACCTGCGGGACCAGGTCTTTATGGGCTTCTTGTCACCCTTAAGTTTTTCGACTTTCTTGATCAGCCTCTCTTCAACGAACGGGCCTTTTTTTGTAGAACGCCCCATCTATTCTATCTCCTCCGCTTTATTATCAGCCTATCGGAATACTTCCCGGGCTTTCTGGTCTTGAAACCCTTGGTCGGTTTGCCCCAAGGCGATACCGGATGTGGATTACCCTGACCGGATTTACCTTCACCGCCGCCATGAGGATGGTCATGGGGATTCATAGCAGCACCTCTAACCGTAGGACGTATGCCAAGCCACCTTTTCCTGCCGGCCTTTCCAACGGATATGGTCCCATGTTCAACATTGCCTACCTGGCCGATAGTCGCGTAGCAATCCAGGTGTATCAGGCGGATCTCTCCCGAAGGCAGCTTTATGTTAGCGTATTCGCCTTCCTTCGCCATAAGCTGCGCGCTCGTACCGGCTGAACGGACAATCTTCCCGCCGGTACCTTTGATGAGCTCTATATTATGTATAAATGAACCAACCGGTATATTCTTAATTGGCAGAGCATTGCCCGGCTTTATATCGGCGTCCGGGCCCGACATTACAGAATCGCCTACTTTGAGGTCCACCGGAGCTACTATGTAGCGGCGTTCTTTATCGGCATACTCGAGCAGGGCAAGAAATGCCGACCTGTTCGGGTCATATTCCAGTGCTATCACCGCGGCCGGAATCCCAACCTTCTCACGCTTGAAATCCACTATCCTTATCATCCTCTTATGGCCGCCGCCCTGGTGGCGCACCGTAAGGTGACCGAGATTATTGCGCCCGGCTTTCTTCTTTTTCGGTATAAGCAACGCTTTCTCGGGCTTCTTCTTTGTCAAGACTGAAAAGTCCGATGATGTTATCCACCTTCTTGATTTCGTATATGGCCTGTATGTCTTTAGCATTTTTTAAAAACCTTATGTTGATACGTCGATCTTGTCGCCTGCACGCAAGGTAACCACCGCTTTCTTCCAGTCGGGGGTCTTACCCGGCTTGAACCTTACTCTGCGCCACTTTCCCGACATTATCATGGTGTTGACATCTTTGACCTTTACCTTATAAGCCTGCTCAATGGCTTTCCTGATCTCGGTCTTGTTGGCACGCTTATCTACCTCAAAAACATACTTGTTGAAAGGAAGAAGCTGCGAACCTTTTTCCGAGTGAAGCAGGCTCTTTATTATCTTATATTTCTCTATCATTGTTTCACCAGTAATTTGGTTAGAGCCTCAAGAGCTTTATGGGTTATCACTATTTTATCCTGCTTGAGTATCTCGTATGCGTTAAGGGTCTTGTAATCCCTCAGAAGGAGCGAACGTATATTCCTGGATGCCCTTATTACCGCGTCATCCTTCCCTTCGAGGACTATCAAGGGCTTATTCTGGGCCTTGATCTTTTCGAGGACCGCGGCGAATTCCTTCGTCTTCGGTTTATCGAGTTTAAGGCTGTCCAGCACCACTATCCCGTTATCGTTGACCTTAGCGTTCAGACTTGATATCAACGCGATCTTTTTTACGGTCTTCGGCACGGAATAGGAATAATCCCTCGGATGCGGTCCGAAGACCTTGCCACCGCCCTTCCACAGCGGGGACCTGATCGTGCCTGCGCGTGCGCGGCCTGTACCTTTTTGTTTCCAGGGTTTCTTCCCGCCACCCCTGACATCCGAACGGGTCTTAGTATCGGCGGTACCCTGTCTCTGGTTCGCCTCATACATCTTCACTACCTGGTACAAGACTGCCTCATTGACCTTACCGTCGAATATCTTCTTGTCGAGTTCGACCTTTCCTACGGACTGTCCTTTGATGTTATAGATCGCAAGCTCTGACATTATTTCTTACCCTTTCCGCCCGGCGCTTCCTTCTTCGACTTCTCTTTCTTTTCCTTTACGATGACGACCTGCGGGATCTTGGCCTTGGCACGCTTCTTAGCCTTCTTAATTATCAACAATGAATCATTAGGACCCGGGACAGAACCTTCCAGGACCAACAGGTTATTCTCCGGGTCTATCTTGACCACCTCGAGATTCTGTGTAGTTACAATATCCCCACCCATTCTTCCGGGAAGATGATGGCCCTTAATGACCCTTCCGGGCGTCGTTGTCGAACCTATGGACCCCGGCCTCCTGTGCGACATCGAACCGTGGGTCTTTTTCCCGCCGCTCCAATGCCATCTCTTCATGCCACCCTGGAAACCCTTTCCGATAGACGTCCCGGTAACATCAACGGCATCCCCAGCGGCAAAGATATCCACCTTCATCTGCTGGCCTATCTCGAACTTCTGGTCAGGCGTAATCCTTATCTCCCTTATAAACCTCTTGGGAGAAACGTTTATCTTCTTGAATTTACCCAATTCCGGCTTCGGGACAAGCTTCTCTTTTTTCTCGCAGAAACCTATCTGCACCGCTTCATAACCGTCCTTCTCCTTTGTCTTCACCTGGAGGACGGTACACGGGCCGGCTTCTATGACGGTGACGGGTATTACCCTGCCGTCATCCCTGAAGACCTGCGTCATTCCTTTTTTCTTTCCCAATATTCCTAAAGACATTTTGTTATTACCTTACTGTTTTATGTTAGCGTTATTTTATCTCTACATCGACACCCGCAGGCAGATCGAGCTTTTTAAGCGCATCGATCGTCTTCGAGGTCGGTTCTACTATATCAAGTACCCGCTTATGGGTCTTGAGCTGAAACTGTTCGCGGGACTTCTTATCGATGTGCGGAGAGCGCAGCACCGTAAAGACCGCCTTATCGGTGGGAAGCGGTATAGGTCCGAGCACTTTCGCGCCGGTCCTCTTTGCCGTTTCCACTATCTCGGCCGCCGACTGGTCCAGGACCCTATGGTCGTAAGCCCTGAGTTTGATCCTTATCTTAGCTTTCTGAACGGTGGTAGTCATCGTTACGCTATCACCTCTGATACAACACCGGCGCCTACTGTATGGCCACCTTCGCGGATGGCGAAGCGCAGCTCTTTCTCGAGGGCTACCGGGATGATGAGTTCGACTTCAAAAGCGACGTTGTCGCCGGGCATTACCATCTCGACACCCTTGGCAAGGGTGACTACGCCGGTGACGTCCGTGGTCCTGAAATAGAACTGCGGGCGGTAACCGGTGAAGAACGGCGTATGACGGCCGCCTTCTTCCTTGGTAAGGATGTAGACCTGTGCCTTGAACTTGGTGTGGGGCGTGATGGAACCGGGCTTGGCCAAGACCTGTCCGCGCTCGAGGTCCTTCTTCTCGATACCTCTTAAGAGGACACCGGCGTTGTCACCGGCCATACCCTCATCGAGGAGCTTGCGGAACATCTCTATTCCGGTGACGACGGTCTTGCGTATATCTTTCCTCATGCCTACGATCTCGACTTCGTCGTTGACCTTTACGACACCGCGCTCTATACGGCCGGTGCCGACGGTACCGCGGCCGGTGATCGAGAAGACGTCCTCAATGGCCATGAGGAAGGGCTTGTCTATCTCTCTCTTCGGGTCGGGAAGGTAATCGTCGAGGGCTTTTACGAGGTCGAATATGGGTTTGCAGTTAGGGCAATCGTCCTTGCCGCAGGCGCAGTTGGTGGCGTTTAGAGCCGAACCCCTGATGATGGGGGTCTTGTCTCCGGGGAACTCGTACTTGGTCAGGAGCTCGCGGACCTCAAGCTCGACCAGGTCGAGGAGTTCCTTGTCGTCAACTACGTCGCATTTATTGAGGAATACAACTATATAGGGAACGCCTACCTGACGGGCCAGGAGTATATGCTCCCTGGTCTGGGGCATTGGGCCGTCCGGGGCGGATACTACGAGGATGGCACCGTCCATCTGGGCGGCACCGGTGATCATGTTCTTTATGTAGTCGGCATGTCCGGGGCAGTCAACGTGCGCGTAGTGGCGCTTCTCGGACTGGTACTCGACATGGGCGATGTTGATGGTAATACCGCGCTCCTTCTCTTCGGGAGCGTTGTCGATCTGGTCATAGGCGCGTACTTCGGCCATACCCTTCTTGTTCAGGCACATCGTCATGGCCGCGGTAAGGGTCGTCTTGCCGTGGTCTACGTGGCCTATGGTACCTACGTTCAAGTGAGGCTTAGTACGTACAAATTTTTCCTTTGCCATGGGATTCCTCCTTAGGATTTCGTCGCGGAAGCTATAACTTTATCCGCTATCTGTTTCGGAACTTCCGAATAGCACGAAGGTTCCATTGTATATGTTCCACGGCCCTGTGTCAAGGATCTTAAGGCCGAAGCGTATCCGAACATCTCAGCCAACGGGACCGTGCCGGCAAGAACCTTGGCATTCGCCCTCTGGTTGATAGAATCTATTTTAGCCCTGCGCGAGTTAAGGTCACCTATAACAACACCCATGAACTCGTCCGGGATCGTAACCTCAATCTCCATTATAGGTTCGAGAAGCACGGGGCTGCCGAGCTTGAGGCCTTCGACAAAACCCATCGAACCTGCGGTCTTGAACGCCATTTCAGAAGAGTCAACCTCATGGTAAGAACCATCTACAAGAGTAACCTTCACATCAATGACCGGATAACCGGCCAAGGCACCGTTCTTGGATGCCATCATTACGCCGTTCTTAACGGCAGGTATATATTCTTTGGGTATCGCGCCGCCGACTATCTTATTGATAAACGTGATGCCGGAATTCGGTTCACCCGGCTCCATGTCAAGAACGCAGTGACCGTACTGACCGCGACCGCCGGACTGGTGGATGAACTTACCGACGCTGTGCGATGGCTTCCTCATAGTCTCTTTGTAAGCAACCTGCGGCTTACCGACATCCGCTTCAAGTTTAAACTCCCTGAGCATCCTGTCAACAATGATCTCAAGATGTAACTCGCCCATACCGGATATTACCGTCTGCCCGGTTTCATCGTTATAGTTGACCCTGAAAGAAGGGTCCTCTTCCATGAATTTATTCAGCACCATCCCGAGCTTATCCTGATCGGCTTTGGTAGTAGGCTCAATAGCGAGAGAGACAACCGGTTCCGGGAAATGCATAGATTCCAATGTCACTGGATGGGCTTCATCGCAAATCGTATCGCCGGTTTTGGTATCTTTCAGGCCTACGGCCGCGGCTATCTCGCCGGAGTAAACGGTCTCGACGATCTCCTGCTTGTTCGCGTGCATACGCACGATCTTTCCAACGCGTTCCTTCACATCCTTGTTGGAGTTATATATGTATGAACCGGCTTCAAGCTTGCCGGAATATACCCTGAAATACGTAAGCTTCCCGACGTACGGGTCCGACATGATCTTAAAAGCCAGGCCGCAGAAAGGTTCCTCGTCGGATGTCTTGCGTTCCTCATGCTGGCCGCTATCGGGGTTAAGCCCCTTCATCGCGGGAACATCAAGCGGACTCGGCAGGTAATCGCATACCGCGTCGAGCATAGGCTGCACACCCTTGTTCTTGAACGAGGTGCCGCAGACAACCGGCACTACCGTATTCGATATAGTCGCTTTCCTCAAGGCCTTTCTTATCTCTTCTTTCGTCGGTTCCTGGCCGTGAACGAATTTTTCCATCAGGACATCATCGACCTCTGCTATCTTCTCTATCATGTGCGCGCGATATTCTTTTGCCATCGAGAGAAGGTCGGCAGGTATCTCCTGTACCTGAAATTCGACACCCTTTAAATCATCGTACTTAAGAGCATTCATTTCAACAAGATCTATAATACCCTTAAAATTCTCTTCGCTCCCGTACGGTATCTGTATCGGTACAGGTACCGCGCCAAGCCTGTCTATCATCTGTTTGACCGTTCCGAAGAAATCGGCGCCGGTCCTGTCCATCTTGTTTATATAAGCTATCCTAGGTACTTTATATCTGTCCGCCTGGCGCCATACAGTTTCGGACTGGGGCTCAACCCCGCCTACCGCACAGAAAACGACGACTGCTCCGTCAAGTACCTTAAGCGAACGTTCAACTTCTACCGTAAAATCAACATGGCCGGGCGTATCGATAAGATTTATGCGTATATCCCTCCAGAAGCATGTAGTGCTCGCGGAGGTAATGGTTATACCACGCTCCTGTTCTTGGGCCATCCAGTCCATGGCGGCCGTTCCCTCGTCGACGCTTCCTATCTTATGTACGCGTCCGGTATAGAATAGGACCCTTTCGGACGTCGTAGTTTTGCCGGCATCTATATGGGCTATTATCCCTATGTTCCTCGTATTCTCTAAAGAATATTCTCTTGCCATGTCGTTTTTATGGTTTTCCTGCGTTGTTATAGCCATCGTCCATTATTACCATCTGAAGTGGCTGAATGCTTTATTAGCTTCCGCCATCTTATGGGTATCTTCGCGCTTCTTCACGGCGGTTCCGGTATTGTTATAAGCATCTATTATCTCTGTAGCGAGCTTATCCTGCATCGGCTTGCCCTTGCGAGCTCTCGCAAAATCCCTGAGCCATCTCATGGCTATGGAAACACCCCTGTCCTGACGCACTTCTATAGGGACCTGGTAGGTGGCGCCGCCAACCCTTCTCGACTTGAGCTCAACCAAAGGTCTCGCGTTATCAAGCGCTTTCTGGAACGTCTCCAGCGGATCTTTGCCGACTTTCTTGCCGGCTTCCTCGAACGCACCGTATACTATCCTCTCAGCCGTCGATTTCTTGCCGCGGTCCATTATCATATTGATAAACTTCGAGACCACTTTCGATTTATACTTCGGATCCGGTAATATCTGCCTCTCTTCTGCTCTGCGTCTTCTCATATTTTATCTGACCTTACTTAGGCATCTTCGCGCCATACTTCGAACGCGATTTCTTCCTCTGGTTAACACCCGCGGCATCCAATGTTCCGCGGACTATGTGGTATCTTACACCCGGAAGGTCCTTCACCCTTCCGCCTCTTACCAATACTATCGAATGCTCCTGGAGATTGTGGCCTTCCCCGGGAATATATGCAGTAACTTCAATACCGTTCGTAAGCCTTACCCTTGCGATTTTCCTTAAAGCCGAGTTCGGCTTCTTGGGCGTCATCGTCCTGACCTGAAGGCAAACACCGCGCCTCTGCGGGCATTTCGTCAAAGCCGGAGACTTCGTCCTTTTTCTTTTCTGCTCCCTACCTGTCCTGATCAACTGCGAGATTGTTGGCATTTAAGCTCCTGTTACAGATTTTTACCGACTTCGGTATCGCGGTGCGTCTCAAAACCCGTACCTGCGGGTATGAGATGTCCCATTATTACATTCTCTTTCAAGCCCCTCAATTCATCACGCTTACCGCTGGCTGCAGCATCCGTGAGGACCCTTGTGGTCTCCTGGAAACTCGCAGCTGAAATGAAGCTTTCCGTTGACAAGGCAGCCTTGGTAATGCCAAGCAGCATCTGCGTGGCGCTGGACGGCTTGCCTCCCTTTTTCTTCACCCTTTCATTCTCTTCGAGGAACTTGAACTTATCGACCTGCATACCCACGAGGAAATCGGTATCGCCCTGCTCGTCTATCCTGACCTTCTTGAGCATCTGGCGCACAATGACCTCGATATGCTTGTCATTTATCTTAACTCCCTGGAACCTGTAAACTTCCTGTATCTCGTTCACCAGGTATTCCTGGAGTTTCTTATCTCCTGAGACCCGGAGGATATCCTGCGGGACTACGGGTCCGTCTATAAGCTGCTGTCCGGCGAATACCTTATCACCTTTATATACGTTAAGATGTTTACCGTGAGGTATAAGGTATTCTTTCTTCATATTAGTCTGCGGGTTCTTGACCACGACACGGCGCTGGCCTTTTTTGGACGGCCCGAATTCCACTACACCGTCGATCTCGCTGATGATAGCGGGATCCTTTGGCCTGCGGGCCTCGAATAACTCGGCGACCCTGGGCAGACCACCCGTGATATCCTTGGTCTTGATCGTCTTGCGGGGAGTCTTCGCTATCAGATCACCGGCCATTATCTTCTGGCCATCCTTGACTACGATATGCGCGCCGGCGGGTATCGAATAAAGCGCCTGCACTTCGTCTTTGCTGTCAAGGATCACTATTTGAGGATGGAACTCACCCTTATGCTCAACGACCACCCTTTCGGTAAGGCCTGTTTCGGAATCAACTTCTTCCCTTATGGTATGGCCTTCCTTTATATCCTCATAACGCACTTTACCGGAGACTTCGGTAAGTATCGGGACAGTATAGGGATCCCACCTGACGAATATTTCGTCCTTGGATACCTTCTTTTCTTCCCCTACGGAAAGCAGTGCGCCATGGGGTACCGTATATCTTTCAAGCTCACGGCCAGCTTCATCATTGATAGAAACCTGGCCGTTCCTGTTAAGCACCACAAAACCCTTTTCCTTCTCGGCAACCTTAAGGCTGTGATACTTGACTATACCCTTGTTTTTCGCCTTTATGAAGGACTGTGCAACGACTCGGTAGGCGGTACCGCCAATGTGGAACGTTCTCATCGTAAGCTGAGTTCCGGGTTCTCCGATGGACTGCGCGGCTATGATACCTATTGCTTCGCCGAGCTCCACCATCCTGCCGTTCGCAAGATTGCGTCCGTAGCACTTGGCGCATACGCCGTGCTTCGATTCACAGGTCAATACCGACCTGATACGTATCCTCTCGATGCCGGCCTGTTCTATCCTTTCGGCGGCATCTTCATTTATCTGTTCACCTGCCGCGACAATAACCTCATCGGTTATAATATCGACAATATTATCAAGCGCTACCCTCCCTACGATCCTCTCCTTGAGCGATACGACAACTTCGTCGCCTTCGATTATGGCGCTCACAAAGATACCGTTAAGGGTACCGCAATCATCTTCGTTAATTATGACATCCTGCGCTACATCGACAAGCCTCCTGGTAAGGTAGCCCGAATCGGCTGTCTTAAGGGCTGTATCGGCAAGACCTTTCCTGGCGCCGTGAGTCGATATGAAGTATTCGAGCACCGTCAGCCCTTCGCGGAAATTCGCGGTGATCGGGCTCTCTATGATCTCGCCTGACGGCTTGGCCATAAGGCCTCTCATGCCGGCAAGCTGCCTGATCTGCTGTTTCGAACCCCTGGCACCCGAGTTCGCCATCATGAATATCGGGTTGAAAGGGTCAAGCTCCTCGAATATCTTATCCGATATCCTGTCGGTCGTGCTGGTCCAGATATCGATAACGTTGTTATACCTTTCGCCGTCGGTTATGAGGCCTTTCCTGTACTGGCCCTCAACATGAAGGACCTCTTCGCGGGCCTCTCTTATAAGCTTCTCCTTGTCCTTCGGCACATGTAAGTCATCTACGGCTATCGAGATACCTGCTATCGTGGCATACTCAAAACCCATCTTCTTAAGTTTATCGAGTATCTCTACGGTCTTATTGTGGCCGAACTGCTTGTGTATATTCGATATGACACCGCCAAGCTCCGACTTGCTCATCGCAGCATTGACGAACGCGAAATCATGCGGGAAAACGTTGTTGAATATCACGCGCCCAACCGTCGTTTCGGTTATCTTTCCTTCTATCCTTACCTTTATCCTGGCGTGTAGAGCGATCTGGCCGTCCTCGTAAGCGACAAGGGCTTCGTCCTTATCGCTGAACATCTTCCCTTCGCCCTTCGCCCCTTCCTTATCCTTGGTAAGATAGAAACAACCAAGGACTATATCCTGCGTCGGTGTAGTGATCGGGTTGCCGTTCGCAGGCGAGAAAATATTATTCGTAGAGAGCATTAACAGACGGGATTCCATCTGGGCCTCTATGGAAAGCGGGACATGAACGGCCATCTGGTCGCCGTCGAAGTCCGCGTTGAACGCAGTGCAGACGAGCGGATGTATCCTGATAGCCTTGCCCTCGATAAGTATCGGCTCGAACGCCTGGATACCAAGCCTATGCAGCGTCGGGGCGCGGTTAAGCAGGACCGGATGTTCCTTTATTACCTCGTCAAGTATATCCCATACCTCGAGGCGGGCCTTCTCGACCATCTTCTTCGCGCTCTTTATGGTATGGACAAATCCCTGTTCCCTTAATTTCCTTATTATAAACGGCTCGAAGAGTTCGAGCGCCATCTTTTTCGGTAGACCGCACTGGTTAAGTTTGAGCTCAGGGCCGACAACAATGACCGAACGGCCGGAATAATCTACACGTTTTCCGAGAAGGTTCTGGCGGAAACGTCCCTGCTTGCCTTTAAGCATATCACTCAGGGACTTGAGCGGACGGTTGCCGGGACCCAATACAGGCCTGCCATGGCGGCCGTTGTCAAAGAGCGCATCAACGGCTTCCTGGAGCATCCTCTTCTCGTTGCGTATGATTATCTCGGGAGCCTTAAGCTCGAGTAATTTCTTAAGACGGTTATTCCTGTTTATGACCCTCCTGTAGAGGTCATTGAGATCGCTGGTGGCAAATCTTCCGCCGTCTAACGGGACAAGCGGCCTTAGGTCCGGAGGCAATACCGGGATTATGTCCATTATCATCCATTCCGGCTTATTGCCCGACTTCCTGAAATTCTCTACGATCTTGAGGACCTTGGCGATCTTCTTCTGGGACTGGTCTGCCTTGGCTTTCTTAAGGTCAGCATGGAGTTTTACCGACATTTTATCCAGGTCAAGTTCCCTGATGAGCTCCCTTATTGCCTCGGCTCCCATCTTCGCGGTGAACTTATGGCCGTACTTGTCAAGGGCCTCCTGGTACTGTTCCTCGGTCAAAAGCTGTTTCTTTTTCAGCTGGGATTCGCCCGGGTCGGTTACTATATACTCCTCGTAATAAAGTATCCTTTCGAGGTCCCTAAGGTTGAGGTCAAGCAGAGCGCCCATCCTGCTTGGCATGGCTTTGAAGAACCATATGTGCGAGACCGGGGCGGCAAGCTCTATGTGGCCCATCCTTTCACGCCTTACTTTCGAAAGGGTCACCTCAACGCCGCACCTGTCGCAGATTATGCCTTTATATTTTATCCTCTTATACTTTCCGCAATTGCACTCCCAGTCCTTCGTAGGGCCGAATATCTTTTCGCAGAACAGGCCGTCTTTTTCCGGTTTCAGGGTCCTGTAGTTGATGGTCTCCGGCTTTTTCACCTCGCCGCGCGACCACGAACGTATGGTCTCACCAGAAGCTATCTTTATGCTTATGACATCAAAACTGACAGGTTCTTCCATAACCTTTTCACGGGGCTTAAGGAAAGCATCTGTCTTCTTCGATGATTCTTTGGCTGCTGCGAGAATATCGTTATTTTGCATTATTCTTCTCCGTCCTCACGTCAAGGCAAAGGCTCTGGAGCTCTTTCAGCAATACATTGAAAGACTCGGGAGTCCCCGGCTGCAAAGCGTTCTCGCCCTTGACTATGGCTTCGTATATCCTTGTACGTCCGACAACGTCGTCCGATTTGACCGTCAAAAGTTCCTGCAATGTAAACGCCGCGCCATAGGCCTCAAGCGCCCAGACTTCCATTTCGCCGAATCTCTGGCCGCCGAACTGCGCCTTACCGCCGAGAGGCTGCTGGGTGACAAGTGAATACGGACCTATGGAACGCGCGTGTATCTTTTCGTCCACAAGGTGGATCAATTTCATCATATATATGTAGCCTACCGTGACTTTCTGGTCAAACGGTCTTCCGCTCAATCCATCGTAGAGGACTACTCTGCCGTCCTCGGGAAGTCCCGCGGCTTTAAGTTCCTTCTTTATCTCTTCCTCCCTGGCCCCGTCAAAGACCGGAGACTCAACATGGAATCCGAGCGCTTTAGCGGCCCAACCGAGATGGGTCTCGAGTATCTGGCCAACGTTCATACGGGAGGGGACACCAAGAGGGTTAAGTATGATCTCGACCGCGGTGCCGTCCGGGAGGAAAGGCATATCCTCTTCCGGGACTATCCTGGCAACTACACCCTTATTACCGTGGCGTCCGGCCATCTTATCGCCTACCTGTATCTTTCTCTTGGTCGCAACAAGCACGACAACCTTCTTCAATACTCCGGCAGGAAGCTCGTCGCCTCTCTTTATCTTGTCTATCTCACGCTCTTCTTCATACTCGAGTTCATTTATCTGGTCATCTAGTATTTTGATTATGTGCTTTATCTCTTCTTCGGCTTCTTTGTCATCCGAGAGCTTTACATTGTCGAGGTCACACCTCTCGAGCTTCTTGACATCGGTCTGCCTTATAGTCCTGTCTTTGGGGATCAATACTTCGCCGGTCTCGTCATCGACAAGACTGACGGAAAGTTTCTGCCCCACAAGGATCTTGGAAAGTTTCTGAGCCTTCTGTTTTTCTATATTCCTTATTTGGCTCTCAAATTCCCTCTTTATTTTATCGGTCTCGTGTATCTCTTTCTGGACCTCTTCCTTCGTCTTGGACTTGCCGCCTTTCCTGCTGAAGACCTTGACCTCAACGACAGTGCCTTCAACCCCCGGAGGGACCGTAAGCGAAGTGTCCCTGACATCGCCGGCCTTTTCTCCGAATATGGCACGCAGGAGTTTCTCCTCGGGAGAAAGTTCCGTCTCGCTCTTAGGGGTCACTTTACCTACAAGTATATCCCCGGGCTCGACCTCGGCGCCTATCCTTACTATTCCGTGCTCATCGAGGTTCTTTAAGGCATCCTCGCTTACATTCGGGATATCGCGCGTAACTTCCTCGTTCCCAAGGCGGGTATCGCGGGCTTCTACTTCAAATTCTTCGATATGAAGAGAGGTGTAGAGATCTTCCTTTACCAGTTTTTCACTGATGATGATGGCATCCTCGAAGTTGTACCCTCTCCAAGGCATGAACGCTACCAGAACATTCTTACCTAGAGCAAGCTCACCCTGATCGGTGCCGGGACCATCCGCTATGACCTCGCCCTTCTTTATTTTCTGGCCAAGCTTTACAATAGGTGTCTGGTTAACGCATGTATCGGCATTAGAACGCATGAATTTACGCAGCCTGTAAGTCTTATCACCTACGGTTATTTCATCGGCTTGGACGGACTTGACCATACCGTCTTCCTGGGCGACTATAACTGCCCCTGAATCCTTAGCGGCCCTGTACTCCATGCCTGTGGCTATAAGCGGCGCTTCCGTTACCATCAACGGGACTGCCTGGCGCTGCATGTTCGAACCCATAAGGGCGCGGTTCGCATCATCATGCTCAAGGAACGGTATGAGGCTCGCGGCAATGGAAACCAGCTGCCTCGGGCTTACATCCATGTAATCGACCTTTTCCCTCGGGGTAAGCGGGAAATCGCCCTTGCTTCTGCAAAGTACATCGCCTTCGACGAATTTGCCTGAAGAATCAAGTTTGGCATTTGCCTGCGCGATTATATATCTGTCTTCCGTATCAGCGGAAAGGTAATCTATCTTTTCGGTCGTCCTGCCCTTTTCGGCCTTCCTGTAAGGAGTCTCGATGAAACCGAATTCATTGATCTGAGCGTAGGTACAAAGTGACGCTATAAGACCGATATTCGGGCCTTCAGGCGTCTCTATCGGGCAGATTCGGCCATAATGCGAATGGTGTACATCGCGGACCTCAAAACCGGCCCTCTCTCTGGAGAGGCCGCCGGGGCCCAGGGCACTTAAACGGCGCTTGTGGGTCATCTCGGCCAACGGGTTGGTCTGGTCCATAAACTGGGACAACTGTGAACGTCCGAAGAAATCTCTTATGACGCTTGAAACAAGTTTGGAGTTGATAAGGTTATGCGGCATTACGTTCTCAAGGTCATATATCGAAAGTCTTTCGCGTATCGACCTTTCAAGACGGGCCAGGCCTATCCTGAATTGGTTCTGGAGCAACTCACCCACCGTACGGATACGCCTGTTGCCGAGGTGGTCAATATCATCTATCTCCCCTTCGCCGTTCTTAAGCTTTATGAGGCATTTGATGATAGCTATCATATCCTGCGGAGTGACCGTCCTCTGTTCCAAGGGAAGATCAAGGCCTACTTTCCTGTTGATCATATGCCTTCCGACACGGCCAAGATCATATCTCTTCGGATCAAAGAACAGCCTGTTTATCAGGTTCTGCGCCGATTCGACCGTCGCCGGGTCTCCGGGGCGCAGCTTCCTATATATGTCTATAAGAGCCTCATCCCTTGACTTGAGGTGGTCTTTCTGCAGAGTGTGCTCTATTTCGGGAGATACCTGCCTTAGTATCTGTATGGTCCTTACATGATGTTTGTCCCAAAGGTTCTCAACCAGGTCCCTGTCAAGCTTCTTATACTTAAGGTTTATGACCTCTCCGGTCTTCCCGTCCGCGACATCCGAGGCTATCGTATGCCCGACGAGGTCCTTCAGGTCCTGTTTCTCCTTGAGGGTTTTCGTTTCTATGCCGCAAAAAGCATCAAGGATATCGCTGTCCGTAGAGTAACCCATGGCACGCAGGAGGACCGTAGCTACTACCTTCTTGCGCCTGTCTATGACAGCGTGGAGGCAATCGTTGACATCAAATTCAAACTCTATCCAGGAACCCCTGTAAGGTATTATCCTTGCAGAGAACAGTTTTTTCCCGTTGGGATGGGTCTCCTCTTCGAATGATACGCCTGGCGAACGATGCAACTGGCTTACGATGACCCTCTCATCACCGTTGATAATAAAGGTACCGGTATTCGTCATCAAAGGCAGTTCGCCTAAATAGACTTCCTGTTCCTTTATATCTTTTTTGCCCTTAAGCCTGATCTTAAGCTTGAGAGGCACGGCATAGGTCATGCCCAGTTTCAACGACTCGAAATCGTCATATTTCGGTTTCCCTAGGGAATAACTCACATACTCGAGTTTATACGAACCGTCCGGGTTCTCTATAGGGAAGAATTCGTGGAAAACCTCTTCAAGGCCCTTCATCTCCCTCTTGGACTTCGGGAGGTCACCCTGGAGGAAACCCTCGTAAGAACGCACCTGTATATCTAAGAGATTAGGCATCTCGTAGAGTTCAGGCAATTTAGCGTAATTCTTCCTTTTAATAGCCATATGCTATCCCTGGATTTGGTTAAATATCACGTTATGTTATTTGAGTTCGACTTTTGCTCCAGCCGCTTCAAGCTTCTTCTTTATCGTTTCAGCCTCTTCCTTCGGAACGTTCTCCTTTATCGGCTTCGGAGCTGAATCAGCGAGGTCCTTAGCTTCTTTCAGGCCAAGGGTCGTGACTGCGCGGATCTCTTTGATAACGTTGATCTTGTTGGCGCCGCAATCGGCCAGTACTACGGTAAAGGTCGATTTCTCTTCGGCAGCGGCAGCAGGTGCCCCACCTGCGGCAGGCGCAGCCATTCCGGCTACTGCCACCGGCATCGCAGCGCTCACACCGAATTTCTCTTCCATAGCCTTAACAAGCGTTGAAAGTTCGAGGTCACTCATCTCCTCTACCGACTTCATTATGTCGCTCAACTTCTTGCTAAGTTCCACTTTCTCTGTTGATTCTGTCATCTTAGCCTCCCTCTCCTTCTGTTTTTATTTGTTTTCTTTTTTCTTCGAAATCTCGTTAAACACCATAACGAGTTTCTGTAAATTGCCGTTCAACACATTGACCAGGCCCGATATCGGCGCTTGGAGGCCGCCGACGACCCTCGCGAGCATCACTTCGCGAGCCGGCATCATGGCCAATTCCTTCACATTGTCCATGGTCAGCACCTGACCGTCCATGTAACCGCCTTTGATGGCCATGTTGGTCTCGACCCTGGAAAAATCATAAAGTATCTTTGAAGCCTTCGTAGGATCTTCCTTTGAGAAAGTCACTGCGGACGAGGTTTCGGCGAGATCGCAGAGAGGATCCAGTTTCTGCTTTTTGAGAGCAAGCTTCAATATGGATCTCTTGACAACCTTCAGCTCAGAAGACGACTTTTTGAGGGTTTTCCTGAGTTTCTCGGTCTTTGAAGCCTTTACCTTCTCGAAATTCACGAAAAAGAGGTACGGGTTCTTCTTTATAAGCCCCGCCACCTCATCAACCATCAATCCTTTTACTTTACGGCTTAACTTTTCCATCTTTCGTTAACCCCTTGCCAGATTCGAAAGGTCCAGCCTGATTCCCGGACCCATTGTAGTCGATATGGCTATAGACCTGATGTAGTTACCCTTCAATGTCGCGGGCCTCGCGTGCTGGACCGCTTCAATAAGGGTATACGCGTTATCATATATCTTAGTGTCATCGAACGAGGCTTTCGCGACCGATATATTAATGTTGGAGATCTTGTCCATCTTGAACTCAACCTTACCCGCTTTTACTTCTTTTACCGCCTTTCCTACGTCTTCGGTAACAGTGCCGGCCTTAGGATTAGGCATAAGGCCTTTCGGGCCAAGGACCTTACCGAGCTTGCTAAGCTCCCTCATCATCTCAGGTGTAGCTACGCAAACATCAAAATCAAAAAAACCTTTGGCAACCTTCTCCATAAGGTCCTCCGCACCAACATGCTCTGCACCGGCATCTTTAGCTTTATGCTGGGCCTCACCCTTGCAGAAGACCGCAACCCTTTTGGTCTTACCTGTTCCGTGCGGAAGTACCACGGTACCTCTGACCATCTGGTCGCTCTGTTTCGGATCTATATCAAGCTTGATGGCGAGATCTACCGATTCGTCAAACTTGGCCTTTGGGGCCTTCTTTAATATAGCGATGGCCTCCTTTAAGGAGTACCGCTTGTTTTTATCTACCAGACCTTCAAATGCTTTTACTCTCTTGCTTGCCATGTTAGGTTCTTCCTTATGCCTCAACATCGATGCCCATGCTGCGCGCCGTGCCGGCTACGATCTTAATAGCCTCGTCCATATCCTCGGTGTTGAGGTCTTTCATCTTCACCTTCGCTATCTCAATGACCTGGTCTTTGCCTATCTTGGCTACTTTCTCCTTGTTAGGCACTCCAGAGGCTTTTGCGAGATTACACGCCCTTTTAAGGAGCACTGAACAGGGCGGGCTTTTGACGATGAAGCTGAATGATTTGTCCTCGTAAACCGAGATGACAACCGGCAGTATAAGACCTTCCTGCGACCTGGACATCTCGTTAAACTTCTTGCAAAATTCCATTATGTTTACGCCGTGCTGACCCAGCGCGGGACCTACCGGAGGCGCGGGATTAGCCTGGCCTGCCGGGCAATACAGTTTGATAGTTGCTGTTATCTTCTTTGCCATTTTACAGTTTCTCTACCTGCCAGTATTCCAATTCTACCGGCGTTGAACGACCGAATATAGTTACTGATACCTTTAACTTACCCTTATCCGGGTTTACTTCCTCTATTACCCCGTTAAAATTCGTGAACGGTCCGTCAGTCACCCTGACCGACTCGCCCTTCTCGAAGATCACCTTAGGAGCGGGCTTTACCTTTCTTTCCTCGCTTTGCTTCAGGATAGACTGGACTTCATCTTCCCTCAATGCTACCGGCTTTGTCCTTGCGCCGATGAAACCTGTAACACCGGTGGTATTCTTGATCAGATACCACGTATTATCATTAAGTTCCATCTCCACCAAGACATATCCGGGAAAGAATTTCCTCTGCGATATCTTCTTCTTCCCTTCCTTAACTTCCGAGACCTGCTCCGTAGGTATAAGCACCTGTGAGATGGCTTCTTTCATATTAGCGGATTCGGCGCGCTTTTCTATGGAAGCTTTAACCTTATCTTCTACGCCGGTCTGCGTATGTATTACATACCACCTCTTTGCCATATTCTTTACGATCCCTGCTTAAGGATGAAATGTATCAATTTTGAGAAAGAAAAATCAAAAAAACCCAGGACCAAGGTGAAGATAAGCGTAGAAACGATCACCAGCCAGGCCGAGTTTATAAGCTCCTGCCTGCTGGACCACGAGACTTTCTTCATCTCGGTTTTTACTTCACCTAAAAATGTTTTTACGTTTTCTACTGTCTTCATCGTATTTTAATCTGGCAGGCCTGGAGGGACTCGAACCCCCAACGAACGGATTTGGAGTCCGCTGCTCTACCAATTAGAGCTACAGGCCTAGGTTCATTTAATTTCCTTGTGCGCGGTGTGCTTCCTGCAGAATTTGCAGAACTTCTTCAACTCGAGGCGTTCCGTAACGTTCTTCTTGTTCTTTGTCGAAGAATAATTCCTGTTCTTACAGGCTGTGCACTCAAAGATCACTTGTTCTTGCATTGGATTACGCTATCACCTCTGATACAACACCGGCGCCTACTGTATGGCCACCTTCGCGGATGGCGAAGCGCAGCTCTTTCTCGAGGGCTACCGGGATGATGAGTTCGACTTCAAAAGCGACGTTGTCGCCGGGCATTACCATCTCGACACCCTTGGCAAGGGTGACTACGCCGGTGACGTCCGTGGTCCTGAAATAGAACTGCGGGCGGTAACCGGTGAAGAACGGCGTATGACGGCCGCCTTCTTCCTTGGTAAGGATGTAGACCTGTGCCTTGAACTTGGTGTGGGGCGTGATGGAACCGGGCTTGGCCAAGACCTGTCCGCGCTCGAGGTCCTTCTTCTCGATACCTCTTAAGAGGACACCGGCGTTGTCACCGGCCATACCCTCATCGAGGAGCTTGCGGAACATCTCTATTCCGGTGACGACGGTCTTGCGTATATCTTTCCTCATGCCTACGATCTCGACTTCGTCGTTGACCTTTACGACACCGCGCTCTATACGGCCGGTGCCGACGGTACCGCGGCCGGTGATCGAGAAGACGTCCTCAATGGCCATGAGGAAGGGCTTGTCTATCTCTCTCTTCGGGTCGGGAAGGTAATCGTCGAGGGCTTTTACGAGGTCGAATATGGGTTTGCAGTTAGGGCAATCGTCCTTGCCGCAGGCGCAGTTGGTGGCGTTTAGAGCCGAACCCCTGATGATGGGGGTCTTGTCTCCGGGGAACTCGTACTTGGTCAGGAGCTCGCGGACCTCAAGCTCGACCAGGTCGAGGAGTTCCTTGTCGTCAACTACGTCGCATTTATTGAGGAATACAACTATATAGGGAACGCCTACCTGACGGGCCAGGAGTATATGCTCCCTGGTCTGGGGCATTGGGCCGTCCGGGGCGGATACTACGAGGATGGCACCGTCCATCTGGGCGGCACCGGTGATCATGTTCTTTATGTAGTCGGCATGTCCGGGGCAGTCAACGTGCGCGTAGTGGCGCTTCTCGGACTGGTACTCGACATGGGCGATGTTGATGGTAATACCGCGCTCCTTCTCTTCGGGAGCGTTGTCGATCTGGTCATAGGCGCGTACTTCGGCCATACCCTTCTTGTTCAGGCACATCGTCATGGCCGCGGTAAGGGTCGTCTTGCCGTGGTCTACGTGGCCTATGGTACCTACGTTCAAGTGAGGCTTAGTACGTACAAATTTTTCCTTTGCCATGGGATTCCTCCTTAATTAGTACTTCTTTAATGATCTTATTCACTGGAGCTGCTGATCGGGATTGAACCGATGACCCCGTCCTTACCAAGGACGTGCTCTACCAGCTGAGCTACAGCAGCGCATGCGCCGCTAATTACTTGATTATGAGGCGCTAGCGTTTATTTGATACACATGTGCAAAAAAATACAAAAAATCCACCCCCGGTAAGATGCCTTCTTTTACCGTAAAACATGTGGATTAATTGTTGAACTATACGTTGTTAGACGTAGGAGTTAAAGTATAGCAGATAAATTTATTTTGTCAAGGAATTTTTTAGGGGCATCCCTGGAAATGGGATGCCCCTAAAATTCACCAGGAATATTTGACCGTATATGTCAGCTTAGTCTCCCCGTTCTTAGGGACCTTGGCGGTATATTCCATAGTTGAAGCATCCTTTTTGTCGAACTTAACGGACGATTCCGTTATCTCCCAGTTAGTATACCTCCAAAGCTTCTCGACCACCTTTACCTGGGCATCCTGTTCCTTGTGGTTGCGCAGGACTATCTCGAAAGTTTCATACGCGGTCCTGTATTCCGTCTTGAAATTCTTCCTTGTCCTCTCGCCCACCACATCGAACGAGTCTCCTATATACAAACGTATCTTCTCATCCTTCGGGGTGTGCTCTATCGCATCCTCGCCGATGAACTGTAAAGAACCGTCGACGTCCTTCTTGTAAACCTTGACCTTACCTTGCGGAAGTGGCATACCCATATTATTGTCTTTGCTGTTGGCGATCTCGAGTTCTACCCTGGCGTTTTCCTTGAGGGTCTCGCCATTATCGGAATAGTACCACCAGTAGTTCTTGCCTTTGGACGGGTCGAATATAAGCTCCTTATTCACTTTAGCTCCGGAGGCGTTCAAAAGCGATATCTGCTTGTTCTGGTTGTTCCTGATAGTTGCCGGCCTCTGGAGTGTATACATGTGATACTCGAAGAATGACTTCTCCTCGAACTCCGATTTCCTGGCGCATTTGACATCTTCCATCATAAGCATGCGGTCATTGCGCAGGGCGCCTGCGCCCATCGCGCGTTTTACTTCGCCGGCTATGAGTTTTATCTTCGCATTCTCGTATGAAGTGCCGCAGTTATTATTGATGCTGACCCAACCGTCAAGGTCCGCCATCTTGTCATCTTTATCAAGGACCGTGACATACTCGCAGTTCCAGTTCATGCCCTGCGTAAGATAAGAGACCTCAGTAAGCTGCCTCATGCGTTTGTCGCTGCTGACAAGCCACACAAGTGTGGGTTTGGTTATAAGGCCTTCGGGGAGTTTTTCGAAAGAGATCTGGTTGACGTTCTCGGGCCTGGCGACCATCGCTATCCCGTCGGCCGTCTGTATGACAAGTTGGTCATTGTCATAGCTTAACAGGGTCCCCTCGTATACGTCCCCCCTCTGTGTCACTACCTTTATCTTCTTGTCTATATATTTAGAGAGGAGCTTTCCCGCGCTGACAAGGTCGTATTCGTAGTTCTGCTCAAGGATACCCGCCGAGGCAGGCGCGGTAAGCGAGGTGAAATGCACCGACGTAGGCTCTATCAGGGCAGCCACATCCCTGAACGATATCCTGTTGACCCCCTTGTCGAGGTCAAAATACCTCTGGTCCTTGACCAGGGCGAAGTTCTGGTTATAGACCGTTACTTCCACGGCTTCCTGGGCGAAGGCCGGCGCCGCGAACAACACCGACAATACTGCTGCAATGAACTTTTTCATCTGCAACCTCCTTTTACCCTATTAGACAAGGAAGGCGGGAAAAAGTTCCCGGGTAATTTTGCAAGGGGAACTTTATTTAACGCTCTTTATCAGGTTGTTGTAGTCGGAGGCTTCGCCGTATCCCGCCCGCGAGGTTATCTGGGTACCGTCAGGCTTCGCTATGACCACGAACGGCAGGTAATTACCGTTGACGGAATAGCGCTTGTAAAAAGCCTGACTCTGAGCCTTATCGTCGCAGTTCATATCGACTATGATGAATTCACTGTTGCTTATCTTTACACTGCCATCTCTTATCAGCTTCTTCAGGTGCTGGCAGTTGCCGCAGGCCTGGCGTCCGAACATTATGAAGAGTTTTTTGTTGGCACGTTTGGCGGCGGCTATGGATTGGTTGAGATCGGCTGCGGAGCAAGCGGCTGAAAGGACAAAAGACAACACAAGACCCACCATCAACGCTTTGGCAAAGTGTTTCACGGTCCCCTCCTATTTTATCTTCTGAACAGGTTAATTACTACCGTCAATATTATACTTACAAGGAGCATGGATGCAATAGGAAAGAATACTTTTGCCCGGTCGTTCTCGATGCGGATATCACCGGGAAGCCTGCCGAACCAGGTGAGCAGCCACGGGGCGAAATGGAGCACAAGGCCTATGGCTATAAGAAACGCGCCGGATATAATCAGAACTTTGGACATTTAATCGTGGTATTTTTTATTGATTTCTTGATAAATGGAATCATACAATTCCCTGTTTGGGGATTGTTTATACTCATCCTTATAAGATTCTGATGGAGCAATAATAACCTCAACGTTATCCTTCCCTACCTTATTGACCATATAGAATAGTCTTTCTATAGCTCTGTCACCTATGGCGATACATCCGTCGCTTGTATTCTTGCCGTGGATGTAAATATTATCGCCGGGATCCGCAACATTTCCAATCCTGCATCTTTCCAAGTCTTCTTTGTTCGGGTAAGAAATTTTTAACGACAAATGATAACTACTATTCGGATTAAGCGCGGTTATTCTGTATATTCCTTCGGGTATTTGCCCGTCGCCTCTTTCAACCTTCGGGCCCGGATGCCCTGAATACGCCGTCATTCCAAGTTCACAAATGACCTTTTGGTCTACGACCTTTACGACCTTCTCTTCTTTATATACTATTATATCGATCTTCTCGTGATCAAAATCTTTTAGATCCGTTATATGTTTTTCTATTTCTTTGACAGCATCCTGAATACTTCTTCCTCCCGTGATCTTGACGTAAAACGGATGCCATAACGAACGACCGTAAATATACGTTATAACGGTTCCTGCGATTAAAATAACGGCAACGGCGATAACCGCAACTTTTTTATTGCGAGCCATGTTTATTGGCCAACCCGTTCTTTATATTTTCTCATTTCTTATGCAATATAGTTACAACAATGACATTATAGAATATATAACGACTAAAACAAGTAGAAATCAAAGGTGCGTTTGTTCTTCGTTCTAAAAAACAAAACTCTGTGTTCAAAACATCGGCTCAATTTCTGGCACTTTGTGCCTAAAATTGAGCTCGATCGAACACAGAGTAATTCACAATGTCTATATAGGGGAATTTATGGAGCGGGCGAGGAGAATCGAACTCCCGTGAACAGCTTGGAAGGCTGCCGTTCTACCATTGAACTACGCCCGCCCGTCTGGGAAAGGAAAATGGTGGGCAG
>CAZAEH010000020.1:0-26282 GCA_964484255.1 uncultured Planctomycetia bacterium | reverse complement strand
CCGGATGGTTAAACTCTATCCTGCGCGAATGGAGCGCGGCCCTCCTGAACCGCAGCTTATAATCCCTGGCAAATGCGAATTTCCTTTCGCCCACCAAGGGGTGGCCTATGGACTTAAAATGTATACGGATCTGGTTCGTGCGCCCGGTAACGGGTTCGACCTCGATTACCGTAAAATCCCTGCGCTGTTCCAGAAGCTTGTAGCGCGTCAGCGCCTTCTTTCCTTCTATGGGGGAACCTATCTCCGTTCGCCTGCCGTCGAGCCGCCCGTTGACGAAAGCGGTGTAGGATTTCTTGACACGGCGCTGTTTGAACTCCTCCATCATCGCCTGCTGGGTCTTCCTGCCTTTAGCATATAGTATCAACCCGGAAGTCTGCCTGTCAATCCTGTGGCAGGGCCGCGCAGCCGGTGCAGCCGGCGGAGCGCCCTTAGCGCCTCCGGCGCGAAGGGATGGGTCATGATTCAGCAGATACGTCAGCGTACGTCCGCTATCGCCCGGTGCGGGTATGACAAGCATCCCTGCGGGCTTGTCGACGACCATTATGTTATCGTCTTCGTAGATAATCCTGACCTCGCTCATCGCCAATGATTATACCCCCCAAAGAGACGAATTGACAACGTAAAACTAATGTGATAGTTTATTCTGGATATGGAAATCAACACGACGCGGACGATAAACGAGCTCGTCTCTGCTATCGCCTATGTGCTCGACGTTATGAGCGAAGGCACCAATCTCTACCATTCCTGGCGGGTGGGCATATTTTCATCCGAATTCGCAAAGGTCATCCTGCCGGAAGAGAGAAAGAACGTATTTTACGCCTCCCTCCTCCATGACATCGGGTACCTGGCGCTTCCCGAGCACATAACGCACTACCTATTCACCCACGAAGACCCTGTAAAAAACCCTATCATACTTTCGCATACGATAATAGGCGCAGAGCTCACAAGCCAGATACCCAATCTTTCGACGATAGCAAAGCTGATCCTGAACCACCACGAATGGTATAACGGCAAGGGATATCCCCTCGGCAGGCAGCGTAATGAGATCCCCATGGGCGCGCAAATAATACTGCTCGGGGACCAGCTGGACCTATTCCTGAGGGATGAATCGGTTCACGGCATCAAAGAAGTCGAGAAAGAGATGTCGGCCTGGGCGAATGAACGCGCCTCCGCGGAACTCGTGAATACCGCGCTCGATATATTGAAGAACGGCAACATTCTTAACGAGGTAATAGACAAGGACAGGATCACTGATGTCTTCAAGAGGGTGCGCACGGAGACAGGCCAGATAGATATCCCGGCCAGTGTTGACGCCGTAGGCATAGCGTGCGAGGTCTTTTCCCAGCTCATCGACACGAAACATCCTTCAATGATAGGCCATTCAAAAAGGGTTTCCGTATATGCCATGCTCATAGCGCTGGCCATGAACCTTTCCCACGACGACATCACCAAGACCAAGTGGGCTGCACTGCTGCATGACGTCGGGAAGCTTGGGATAGCAAGGAGCCTGATAAACAAGCCGGGAAAACTCACTCCCGAAGAATTCGAGACCATAAAACTGCATGCCGTCTATACCCGCGAATTACTGGAGACCATAACTGATTTCAAGGATGTTTCGTTGATCGCCAGTTCGGACCACGAGAGGTTCGACGGAAAAGGATATCCCCTCGGCCTAAAAGGCGACCAGATACCGATAGGCACGAAGATAATATCGATAGCCGACGCTTTCGACGCCATGACATCTACCAGGACTTACAGGAAGGCATTGTCGAAAGAGGTAGCGTGCGAAGAGATAGAGAAATGCTCCGGTACGCAGTTCGATCCCGCAGTGGTAAAAGAAGCTGTCCCCGTCCTCAGGAACCTTTCAGTATCGCTGATGTAGCTTCTAGGCAAAAAGGTCCACGCCGACTTTCTTCAGCATATTAGCGAGTTTGGCCAACGGAAGCCCTATTACGTTATTGAAACAGCCTTCTATCCTGTTTATGAATATACTACCGAGGCCCTGGATATCGAAACTTCCGGCCTTGTCCAGGGGCGATACTTTCCTGAAATAATTCCTTATCTGCCTGTCGCTAAGGGCGTACATATATATCCGGGTCTTTTCGTAATCGGCGATCACTTTTTTCCTGTCGATATCGATGACCGCCATCCCGGTATAGACCCACTGCGGCCTCCTGGAAATAAGCTTCAGCATCCTGAAAGCGTGATCCAGGTCCCTCGGTTTGCCTATGACCTTTTTACCGGAAAGCACGACGGTATCTGCCGCTATCACTATCCCCGAACGATACCTGCCTGCTACATCTTCGGCCTTCTTGAGCGCGTTGGACATCACAAGCGCCGCGCAGCTGCCCTTTAGGCGCATATCCTCTTTTGCCCCGGAATTCGCAACAATGAACTTCAGGCCTACCTGTTCCAGCAACCGCTGCCTTTGCCTGGACCGGGAAGCGAGGATTATCTTACGCATTCGCTCCCTCCTGGGCTGCCGCGCAACCCTCACCTGCCAGATACCCCGTCGAAAAAGCCTGTTGAAGGTTGTAGCCGCCGCTGGGGGCCGAGGCATCTATTATCTCACCTGCAAAGAAAAGCCCCGGGACTATCCTCGAACCCATGGTCCTGGGATCTATGTCCTTCACCGGGATACCTCCGCAGGTCACCATCGCCTCTTCCAGCGCAAGCGCACCGGTTATAGTCAGGACAAAAGACTTCATGAGCTTCGCTATCGAGCAGCGCTCCCGGGCAGTAAGCTGGTTTATCCGTTTCGAGGTGTCCAGTTTTATGATACCGGCAAAGACGGGCACCATCTTCAGCGGAAGCATCTCTTTAAGCAGGGTCTTTATGTTTATGCTGCCGTGCGATCCTATGTCGCGGAGTATCCTGTTATTTATCTGCTCCTCGGTCAGCCCCGGCTTGATATCTATGGATATGTATACGGGTTTTCCTGAATCCAGCATCGAGACAACCTGCGCGCTCATGTCAAGGATAAGCGGTCCCGAGACCCCGAAATGGGTGAACAGGAGCTCACCGACCTCTGATCCGATCTTTTTCCCGCCGCATTCAAATGTAACTTTTATGTTCTTCAGGGTCAGGCCCTGCAGATCGGAAGCGACCTTCTCCCTGGTCTTGAGCGGCACCAGGCCGGGCCTCAGGGGATTGAATTTGTGCCCCAATAACTTTGCAAAATGGAACCCGTCGCCGGTCGAACCGGTAGCTTTATAGGAAGCCCCTCCGGTTGCGAGCACGATTTTCTCGGCGAGCACCTCAGTAGCATTCTCGAGTGAAATGAGGAACATTCCTTCATCACGGCGTATGGTCATTACCCGCGCACCGAGCATTACCCGGACACCGCTGTCCTCGAGCGCCTTCTCCAGCGCTTTCACAACAGACATCGACCTGTCATCCGACGGGAAGACCCTGCCCTGCCTTTCGGTCTTTACGGAAAGGCCGTATTTACCGAGGAAATCCGTGAGATCCGTGTTGAAAAACCTGTAGAACGCCGACCTGAGGAACTGCCCCTGCTTCCCGAACTTCTCCATGAAACTGTCCATGCCTGCGGAATTGGTGATATTGCAGCGCCCTTTGCCGGTGATGAGTATCTTGCGTCCTACCGACCTGTTCCTCTCCAGAAGGATGACGTCTTTCTTCAACTGGGCAGCGCGGACCGCCGCCATTATCCCCGAGGGGCCGCCTCCTATTACCGCGATCTGGTGGAAATCCCGATGGCTCATTTGCCTTTCCTGCCTTTTATGAATATAAGGGTATCCTCTATTATCAGCATTAAAGAAAGTAAGAAGAGCACAAGGCCTGTGATGACAAGCGGCTCCGGAAATATCCTGTTCTCTGCAACATGCCTGGCCAGCCAGGGTTTAAGCACCAGGCTTAGGGAAGTAAGCGCAACGAATGTCATGAATACGGCTGGGAGCAGCGTCACGATGTAATTCCTCTTCCTCCTGAACAACCATACGCTGAGGCCCAGGAGCACCATGGCCGCCAACAGCTGGTTGCTGGAACCGAACACGGTCCAGAAAAGCGACCATGCGGGTATCACGTTACCCTGCGCGTCGGTCATCTTGCCAGTCACGAAGAACGCGGGTAAAAGCAAAGTGGCAAAAGCTGAAACGAACAGGCTTACCTTCCCCTTTATATTGGTCAATTCCTGGAATATATAACGCCCGAGCCTCGTGGCGACATCGAGCGTATCGTATACGAATGTCGCAAAGGCCAGAAGAGCAAAGTTAAGCGCGAACTCCCTGTTTATCCCGAGACTGCTGAGGAAAGTAGCTATGCCGTTGGCGTATATCTGGTCAGGGCTGCCCATCCCCTGCGCCTGGGTCTTGGTAAGGAGCAGCAAGGTCCCCAGCGCGGTAATGGCCACAAAACTCTCTAAAAGCATGCCGCCGTAGCCTATTACCCTTGCCTCGGGTTCCCTTGATATCTGCTTTGATGTCGTACCCGATGAAACGAGCGCGTGGAACCCGGAGCACGCGCCGCAGGCCACGGTGGTGAACAGAAGCGGGAACAGGGGCAGGCCGCCGGGATTGACCCATCCCGTGAAAGCCGGATAGTTTATCACGTAATTTTGCGTGAAATGTCCCACTATAAGCCCTATAAAACTGGCGCCCGCAGTCAACGTAAGGAAGAAGCCCCCAAGGTAACCTCTTGGCTGAAGCAGAAGCCAGACGGGTATTATTGCCGCAACAAAACAATAGCCGAGAAGCATAAGGTCCCATGTGGTACGGATATCAAGCCCGAACATGGGTTTCATCGCCAACGGGAATTTTGGGCCGATCCATATACAGACAAGGACCAGGGGCATGAATATGAACGTTGACAATGATAGCGGGGGATTAAAAACCCTGAGGACAATGCCCATGATAAGCGCAAGCACAAGATACATCATGGAAGATGAGGCCACCCCCGCCCCGTGGACGGGATCGGCAAAAGTCCCGGCGGTTATATCGGTGAAAGCGGTGATTATATATATTATTGATATCCACAGGAAGACCAGGAATATTATGAACGCCCTTTTGCTCTTATATTCTTTTATTACTTCCGCTATGGAACGGCCGTTATGGCGGATGGAAGCTACCAGGGTGAACATATCATGCACCCCGCCTATGAATATCCCTCCCAGTATTATCCATAAAACCGTCGGCACCCACCCGAACCACAGCCCGGCAAGTATGGGACCGACTATCGGTCCGGCAGCCGCGATGGCGGAAAAATGCTGCCCAAGGAGGTAGAACTTATTGGTAGGCACGAAATCCACATCGTCCCTTTGCGCGTAGGCAGGCGTCTTGAAATCCGGATGCAAATGCAGCAGGCGGCTCAGGAACTTACCGTATATTAAATATCCCGCAAGAAGAAGTACGGCCGAAACCACGACAAGTATGATAAGGCTCATTTGGTCACGACCTCCCAGCTCATCATCCCCAAGGCGCACAACAATGATACCACCAGCCCGGCGGCGAGTATCCCCAATATTATTCCGGCAACCGCATACCTAAACCTGATCTTCAATAGCGATGCGGCTATGGCTCCCGTCCAGGCACCCGTCATCGGAAGAGGTATAGCCACGAACAGGGCCAATCCGAGCATCTCATATTTCTGTATGGTATCGGCACGTTTGCGTGTCCTGGTAAAAAGCCATTCAAAAAAGCGCGCGAACAACCTGTAACGGCTAAGCCTGTTCGAGACCGGCTCCAGGAGCAGAAGGACAGGTATAACCGGGATAAAATTACCTATTACCGAAAGCAGGTACGCCTTCTGCGGCGCCATGCCGAACGACAATGCAAGCGGTATGGCTCCCCTGAGCTCGGATACCGGCAGGGCGGATACTATCAAAACTATATAATCTTTCGGGAGGCCGTTAAGCCAGGGAATAAGGTTCTCTGTCATATTTACCTTAAGGGAGGCGGAGTAAGGTCAACTACTTCGCTCACCGTTACGGCTATCAGGTACTTAGGTTCCGGGAACCTCGCCTCGGGATGGCTGACATGGCCCGGCTCCCCTTTGAGGTTCTTTATCAACCTGTGGGTTATCCTGGCGGCCAGTTTTTTTTCCCAAGCCAGGATGATAGCCTCCGCCAACTGGCCTTCCTTGACCAGCCTGGCTTTACCCTTAAGGCAATATCCCCTGAACCTGTGCTCGTCAACGGCGCAGATGCTTACGGACGGGTTCTTCTCGAGATTATCGTGGGTCTTTCCTTTATACAGGTCCAGCAGGTAAATTGCGCCGTCGGGTCCTATTTCAACAAGGCCTTTGCATGAATTATGGGGCAGGCCGTCGGGGCCTATCGAAGAGACCACGATAAACGGCTGGCTGTGCAGGAACCTGACTATCTCCGGGGTAACTTTATTCATATTTTTCTACAATATACCTTATCATCCGGGTTTTATCCATAACAATCACTTCACGGGTTTTACATGGATGCTGGAAGCGAGTTCCTTGTCTACCGCAAACTGGGTATGTCCAAGCTTAAAGACATAGGACGGGAACCTCTGCACCAGGAGGACAGACATGCCGGGAATGACGCCTATGCTCAATAATTTCTGCATCTGGTTCTTCCCTTTCGCCTGCAGATAGGCTATCTGCCCCTTCTCCCCCGGTTTTAATTCGGAGAGGGGAACAACCTGCTTTTTGTCATCCTTGTCGTATTGTACCATTCAGGTATCCTTGTAGATTAAAGATTCAAGCCCAACAAGTTCAACATTACGTACACGATCCAACCCGTACCGAACGAAAAGAACAATATAAATACCGACATCGCCACTCCAACGCGCATCCCGCGTTCCTTGATGTTCATCAGCAGCTGCGCTATACACGGCAGGAAAAGCGTCAGCGTAACACAGGCGACGACCAGTTGGTTGCCGTTCAGCAATCCCTGTGTCTTAAGGTCATAAAGGCCGGCCGCGCCGTAGTCTCTGCGGAAGAACCCGAAGAGGAAAGCCACCGCCGACTCGGAAGGCAAGCCTATCCACCTTACGGGATGCTCCAGCATCCTGACAAAGAACCCGAAAACACCGGTTATTTTCCCGATCCATATAAGCACGCTCGCCAGCATGAAGAGCGGCAGAACTTCCAGGAAATACCATTTCATCCTGCTCCACGTCTTGCGCAGCACATTGGAAGGCTGCGGGAACCTCAGGGGCGGGATCTCCATGTAAAAACTCGGCAGTTCACCCGGCATTATCTTCGAAGCGAGAAAACCTACGATCATAAAAACTCCGATTATGACCGAAAGCCATATTATAAGCCCGAGGGGCCTCGATTCAAGAAGCGCGAGGATCACTCCCATCTGCGCGGAACACGGTATAGCAAGCGCCAGCAGGAAAGTGGCTATTATGCGTTCGCGCTTGGTTGGCAGGGTCCGGGTGACCATCGTCGCCATTGTGCTGCAGCCAAGACCCAGGACAAGCGGTATCACCGCCCTCCCTGAAAGGCCTATCCTCTTGAATACCTGGTCTACCAGCATGGCCAGACGGGGAAGGTAACCGCTGTCCTCGATTATCGCGAAAGCAAAAAAGAAAGTCGCGACTATCGGGAGCACTATGGCAAAAGCATACCTGAAACCGAGCGTAAGTATCCCGTAATCACCGGCGATAAGGTCGCGCAGGACCGGATAAGGCACGAACCTGTTGACGGCATCGATAAAAACGGGGTTCAGGTGCTGGTCGAAAACCTTGTCCTCAAGGAAATCCACGACAACACCCGCGCCGAAATTGCCCACGAACTTATACAAGCCGTAATACATCACCGCCAGCAATATCGGCCCGCCTATAAAGGGGTTCATCATGGCCCTGCTCAAGGCTTCCTTGATCCCGAGGGAACCTTTCTTTCCGACCGTGGTGGCTGCCGCCGCGATACGGCTGGCTTCTTTTTGCCTGCGTTCGCTTATGATATAAGCAAGCGGGTAAGAATAGTGCGGCTTGATCTTATCTACTATGGAAAAAATCTTCTCCGCGCGTTCCGCCTCGTTCTTCCTTACGAGCTCAAGCATCTCTGCGTCTTCCTGGAGCAGCAGCAACGCCACGGAACGCTTAGATATCCTGTAATTATACTGCAGCAATACCTCCAGCTCGGAAAGGCATATCTCAAGCGGATCGTCGTAACCTATATTCTTAACAAAATCTCTTAACATGCTCCTCTATCTTTCCCCTTAAAATATCCATTCCTGCGCCTTTTGTGCCTACGGTCTTGACGGCAGGGATCTTAAGCTCCTTCTCCAGGTAAGCCGTATCTATATCTATCCCCAAGGCCTGCGCTTCGTCGAAAACATTAAGGACCAGCAGCACCGGCAGGCCGGCTTCAAGCAGCTGGAGCGTCATAGACAACATCCTCTCTATATTCTTCGCGTCCACCACATGCAGGAGAAGGCATGGGTTCTCATCCAGCAGGATCGAACGGCCCACTTTCTCTTCCTCGGATATCGGAAGCAGGGAATACATGCCGGGTGTATCGATGACCTCGAAATCCTCCGCCCCTATCCTGCACTTTCCGCGGGAAACCTCCACCGTGGTGCCGGGATAGTTGGAAACGTCGGCATAGCTTCCGGTCAGGTTATTGAATATTACGGATTTCCCGACATTGGGCGAACCTACTATAGCGATCTTCCTCATCTATTCTCCATCACTCCTGAAATAACCATGTGGAAAGGTAACGTTCCCCCGTATCCGGTAGCAAGACAACGATGGTTTTCCCGGACAAGCCGGCGCGTTTTGCGATATCGAGGGCGGCCCACATTGCCGCGCCGCAGGATATGCCTGCCAGTATGCCTTCTTCTCTGGCAAGCCGCCTCGCCGTAGAACCGGCGTCATCCGAGTCGACCTGTATTATCTCATCGATTATATTCCTGTTCAATACCCCGGGGATGAACCCCGCACCTATCCCCTGTATCTTATGCGCGCCGGGTTTTCCTCCGGAAAGCACGGGCGAATCCTTCGGTTCAACGGCAATTATCCTTACGGCAGGATTCCTTTCTTTCAGGACCTCCCCTACGCCGGTCAACGTTCCTCCGGTCCCGACGCCTGCCACAAAAACATCGACTTTGCCACCGGTGTCGCGCCATATCTCTTCCGCCGTCGTCTTCCGGTGGGCTTCAGGATTTGCGGGATTATTGAATTGGTCGGGGATATAGCTCCTGGGCATCTTTCCGGCCAATTCCCTTGCCTTGTCCACCGCGCCCTTCATCCCCTTTTGGCCTTCCGTCAGCACTATTTCGGCGCCGAGTATCCTGAGCAGATGTCTTCTCTCCTCGCTCATGGTCTCGGGCATCGTAAGTATGAGCCGGTATCCGCGCGACGCGCAGACAAAGGCAAGCGCGACGCCGGTATTCCCGCTCGTAGACTCTATTATAACCGTCTCTTTATCCACCAGCCCTTTCTTTTCGGCGGCCTCTATCATAGCCACGCCTATCCTGTCTTTCGCGCTGGAAAGAGGATTGAATGACTCGAGCTTAGCCAGGACAGAAGCATTAGCGCCGGCGGATATCTTATTGATCCTTACCAAAGGCGTATTGCCTATCGTGCCTGTTATATCATTGAATATCCCGCCCATAACCGTTTCTCCCTCCTAAATATAATACATGGGTTGGGTCTTCCTGGATTTGGCTTCCTGCCTGCGAACGAGCTCTTCAAGGGTTACAGAAGCCAGTGTCCGGGAGATCTTTTTTCCTAACTCTTCCCAAATATCTCTCGATGCGCACAGTTTAGATCTCTTGCAGCACGAAGGGTCTTCAGCGCACAATGTTGGGAATAAGGGCCCTTCAACGGCGGTAACAATATCTTCCAGAGTGACCTTGGAAGGAGGTTTTGTAAGCGAATACCCGCCGCGCGCTCCCCTGCCGGCTAACAACAACCCGGCCGCCTTGAGCGGCGGAACCAGGTGCCAAAGGTATTTCTCGGATATGCACTGGTCCTTAGCGGCATGCTTTAGCGTAACGGGCTCTCTTCCGTAATGCGAAGCCAGTTCAAGCATGAACCTTACTCCATATCTCCCCCTCGTGGATATCCTCATTGTCTCTCCATTGATTATCCACTATTTCTACCATTTTAGTTGATATTTGTCAATAAAAAAGGGGCGGACCGCTTGTTGGAGTTATTGGAGTTTTTCGGGATGGTGTTTGACAACCTTGGCCTGGACCATGTATATGACATCCTCGGCTATATTCGTCGCATGGTCGCACATGCGCTCAAGGTGGCGCGCTATGAGAAGCAGCGGGACCGCGCGCGGGGCGGTCGAACCGTCCTTTGCCATGAAGTCGTTGATGAGCTCATTCTGGACGAGGCTTTTGAGCTTGTCGGCCTCGGAATCCGAAAGGACCACATTCCTGGCCAGATCTATGTCCCTGTTGACGAATGCATCGATAGACTGCCTTACCATATTCTGGGCTATCACGCAGAGTTTCGGGATGTCCACAAGCGGTTTTAACAAAGGCTTATCGACGATCTCGAGCACGCGCTGGGCCACGTCGACCGCAAGGTCCGCGATCCTTTCAAGCTCGTTATTGAGTTTCAGCGCGGTCGTTATGAACCTGAGGTCTATCGCCGCCGGTTGGTGCAATGCCAGCATCTCAAGACAGCGCTCTTCTATCTCCAGTTCCATCATATCTATCCGCTTATCGGAATTGACCACTTTCAAGGCCATCTCCTTGTCCTGCTGCTTCAGGGCCTTTACCGAATCCATTATCGCTTCTTCGGTCATTGCACCCATCCTCAGGATCTGGGCATTAAGGCTCTTGAGTTCCTCATCAAAGTGGCGTTGCATCATGAATCTCCTTTTTCTTCTATCAGTTCCTTGACTTTTTGGCCTATTTCATCCCTTACCTTCCTGAAAAACTCAGGCCCTTTCCCTTTAGGATCCTCTATATTCCATTCTATACTCTCTTCCGCCGGCACTATCGGGCAGACATCCTTGCAGCCCATAGTAACGGCTATATCGAACTTCTTCTCCGGCAGGTCAAAAAAACCCTTGGACCTTTGCGGCGATATATCTATCCCCGACTCCGACATCGCTTTCACAGCTTCCGGGTCGACCTGTCCGGACGGCTTCGAACCGGCGCTGAAAGCTTCTATCTTCCCTGCGCCGAAATGCCGCGCGAACCCTTCCGCCATCTGGCTCCTGCATGAATTCTCCACGCACACGAACAATATCTTTTTCATATCAACCGAACCTTCCCGTCACGTAATCCTCGGTCCGCTTGTCTGATGGGGCGGTAAAGATCTTTTGCGTCCTGTCAAACTCTATGAGCTCGCCCAGAAGAAAAAACCCCGTGTAGTCCGATACGCGCGCAGCCTGCTGCATGTTATGCGTAACTATCGCGATTGTATAATCCTTCTTCAGCTGGAGTATAAGCTCCTCTATTTTCTGGGTGGAAACCGGGTCGAGGCTCGCGCACGGTTCATCGAAGAGTATGACCTCCGGCTCCACGGCAAGACACCTGGCGATACAAAGCCTCTGCTGCTGGCCTCCGGACAATTTCAAGGCGTTATCGTTAATCCTGTCCTTTATCTCGTGCCACAATGCCGCTTCCTGCAGGGATTTGACCACCCTCTCCTCGATAACCCTCCTGTCCGAGACGCCGTTCACTTTAAGGCCGTAGGCGATGTTCTCGAATATGCTCTTAGGGAATGGGTTTGGTTTCTGGAAGACCATTCCCACGCGTCTTCTTATCTCCACGGGGTCAACGGACGGATCGAATATATCGCGCCCGTCAAGCGATATCCTCCCTTTAAGGACGGTATTTGGTATGAGCTCGTTCATGCGGTTAAGCAGCCTTATGAACGTGGACTTCCCGCATCCGGACGGCCCTATTATGGCCGTGACACGGTTCTCGCATATATCGAGGTCTATCCCCTTCAGGGCATGCCGCGGCCCGTAAAAGAAATCCACTTTCTCGGCTTTCATCTTGACATTATCAGGCATTTTGCATCCTCTGGCGTTGGCGGATAAAGACCGCTATCGCGGAAACGCCCAGCACCAATACCATGAGTATCAGCGCGCAGCCGTAAGCTATCGCGGTCTGTTTTTCCGGATGGGTCCCTTCGGTCATGAGCGCGTATATATGGTAAGGCAGGGCCATGACCTCGGAGAACGCCGAATCCGGGTATCTCCTGGAATAGAACGTGGCCGCGGTGAACAATATGGGCGCCGTCTCGCCGGCCACCCTTCCGATACTGAGTATTACTCCCGTCAATATCCCCGGCAGCGCGCTCGGCAATACGATCTTCCTTATCGTCTCCCATTTGGACGCTCCAAGGGCCAATGAGGCTTCCCTGAGAGAATGGGGAACGGCCATGAGGGCTTCCTGTGTCGCGGATATTATTATGGGCAGCACAAGTATGCCAAGTGTCAGGCTCCCTGACAGTATGGAAACCCCGAACTTCATGAATTTTACGAAGACCGCGAGGCCGAACAGCCCGAAGACGACCGAAGGCACGCCGGCCAGGTTGTTGATGCTCATCCTTATTATATTCACTAAAAATCCTCTCGGGGAATATTCACAAAGATATATCGCGCATGCCAGCCCGAGCGGCAGCGCGAAAAGTATGGAGCCCGCCGTCAGGTACAGAGTGCCGACGATCGCGGGAGCCACGCCGCCTTGCGTCATCCCGGACCTGGGCACCTGGGTAAGGAACCCCCACGATATAGCGCCGATACCGCGTACTGCGGTAAAGTATATTATCGCCCCGAGAAAGAACAGGGTTATCAGCATACAGCCGAACAACGCGCCGAAACCTATCTTCTGTGCAACATGCCCGTTCTTCATCCGCTCTGCCCCAGTCTTATTCTGAACCTCCGGCTAACAAGCTCCGCGATTATATTAAAAACGAACGTCACGATAAAAAGTATCAACGCTATGGCGAAAAGTGAATGGTAGTGAAGCCCGCCTACCGGCGCCTCCCCCATTTCCGCCGCGATGGCCGATGTCATAGGCCTGACGGGATCCAGCAATGACTTCGGTACTACCGCGGAACCTCCCGCGACCATCAGCACGGTCATCGTCTCCCCTATAGCGCGGCTTATTCCGAGTATTACCGCGGTCGATATTCCCGAGCCCGCCGCGGGAATCACCACCTGAGTCAGTGTCTGCCACCTGTTGGCGCCGACGGCAAAAGAAGCTTCCCTAAAACTGTTGGGCACGCAATTCAGGGCGTCCTCGGCTATGCTGCACACGGTAGGTGTCGCCATGACACCCAGTATTATGCTTGCGGTCAGCGCGCATAAGCCCGTATCGAGTTTCAGCAGATTCTGCATGAACGGCGCGACCACGACCATCCCGAAAAAACCGTAGACGACCGAGGGGATGCTTGCAAGCACCTCAACGGCAGGTTTTAATAATGAACGCTGCTTAAAACCCGCTATCTCGTTAAGATATAAGGCACTGCCGACACCCAAAGGAACGCATACGCACAAAGCGCCCAGCGTGACCCACATGGAGGCCATGATAAGCGGGAATATCCCGAACTCGGGAGGGTCATACGTGGGATACCAGAATTTCCCGAATATGAAATCGCCCGGCCTTACGGCCTTGAATATGGGAAGACCTTCCTTGAAAAGGACTATGATTATCCCGACCAGGAAGATCAATGAAGAGAAGGCCAACGCAGCTAATGTCCACCGGATGGCCTTCTCTTTTACTCTTGCCATGGCCTTATTTTAAGGCTACGAAGCCTTCTTCATCAACTATTTTCTGCCCTTCCGCGCTCAACACATAATCCAGGAACGCTTTTACGGTACCTTTGGGTTCGCCGTTCGTATACATGAACAACGGCCTTGAGAGCGGATACTTATTCGAAAGGACGGTCTCCTTGGATGCGACCACGCCGTCTATTGTGACCGCCTTCACTGAATCGGTGATATAGCCGAGCCCGACATAACCTATGGCACCCGGTGTCTTGGCCACGACCGAAGCGACCGCCTGGTTGGAAGCCTGCATAAGCGCATCCGGCCTTACCTTCTTCTTCTCAAGCGCAAGCTCGCCGAACGCCTCATAAGTCCCGCTGGAACTGTCGCGCGATACCGCCACTATCTTCCCTCCGGGACCGCCCACTTCCGACCAATCGCTGACGGCACCCGTGAATATGTCCCTTACCTGCTTTTTGGTTAGGGCATTCATGCTGTTCGACGGATTTACTATGACCGCGATGCCGTCCATCGCGACAACATGGACCTTAGGGTCCTTCCCTTTATCGGCGGCTTTCTGCAGTTCCGCATCCTTCATCGGGCGTGAAGCATCCCCGATATCGCATGAGCCGTCTATTATAGATGCTATACCGACGCCGGAACCGCCGCCGCGGACGGATATATCGACCGCCGGGTTCTTGTCCATGAACACCTCGGCCGCTTTCTGGGCTATGGGCAGGACGGTGGTCGATCCTTCGATGACTATCTTATCGGCGGCCTGCGCAGGCGCAAAAGACGCAATACCGGCCAAGAATGCCGCCGTAAAAATCGCTTTCTTCATTATCTTCATATTGCCTCCCTTAGAATTTTACGGTCCAGTCGGCCTGGATCGTCTGCGCGGGCAGCCTGGAGCTGTCGCTCTTGTTCGTCAACCTCGTCATATTCCTGGTATTGAAGTACGAAAGGGTGAGGACCGAATTCTTGCTGACACCGTAGTTGAACGACAGGTGGTTGCCTTTCGCGTTGGTCTTACCCCCGTAGAAGTCCGAATCCGGGAATATATCGAGAAATGCGTCCTTCTCTATGAACCTGTAGTCATAGACTAACTGCCACTGGTTCTTGCCGGAAACTTTCTCGTTGCCTATCTTCAAACCGGCTATCCATCCGGTCTTCTTTTCGCTCGGGTCGAGGTTGTTTATATACTCGCCGAACACCCCGAAGTACGGGAAGCCGGTGTTGAACCCGAAGAACGGTTCCGTAAAGCCTATTTCCAGCTTGGGCACTATGCTCTTGTAATCGTTGAGGTATACAACACTGCTCGTCTGCCTGTTCTGGTCGGACAGCCTTCCCATCGAGTTAGACCCCGGGCTGTATGATATGGCCGTGTGGTTCTTGACACCGTTGGCAAGCCAGAAGTCCACTGCGGACTTCAACTTCACATTATCAAGTATCTTCCAGTTGACGCCGGGCTGTATTACGTTAAGTATCGGGTCGCCGCGATCGGAAGAATTCTCGAGCACGGTAAGGAAGCCGTAGCTCAGGAAAAGGTCCGCGCTGTCGTTCACCTTATACCCGAGGGTCGTCGAAACACCGTCCAGGTTTATGTCGCCGTCAACCAATGCCGCGATCGGTTCCCAGAACGGGTTCTTGAACCGGCCGCCGACGAATGTCGTGCTCACGGGCGAATTCCAGTCGGGAGTATACCTGCCGTAAGCGTAGTCCAAGACTATGTTCTTGGCCGCAAAACCGTCGCCAAGCGTTATATTGGTGGACTTGGGATCGGAAGTGGTCCCTGTGGCTATACCAAAACCGACGTTAAAATTATCCACCACCCTCGTCTCGGCCCCTATCCTGAGCCTTATCCTTGCCCTGTCACGCTGGCTGTCCGTAGACGCAGCCTGTTTGGCTTTGTCCCACTGGTACCTGAGCCTGAAATCACCCTTAAGCTTGATGTCCTGCACCCACTGTGGGACACCAGCGACTTTGCCCTGCGCCATCTCTTTCCTTATCTCTTCCTTAGTCTCGGTCAATATCTGCTGCCCTTCGCCCGGGGTCAGGACACCTTTATCCACAAGCTTCTGGACAAGGATATCCATATCCGAGGCGTAGGAACAGGATGCCGCCGAAAATAAGGCCAGCAAACATATTATAATACTTTTCTTCATCATCCTATTCTCCTTTTTTGTTCGTCTTGCGTCCTGATACGGTACTTATCTGTATATTTGAATGTGTATTGCGGGTTTTACACAATTGTCCCTGTGTTCTTTTTCACCTCCTCTCTTTCCAGGATCTTCCTGACCCTAATACTCAATTCTCTCGGGCTGAAAGGTTTTGTCACGTAATCGTCTGCGCCGACTCCGAACGCCCTGAGCTTCTCTTCGGTATCCGATAAGGCGGAAAGTATCACTACCGGTATATCCCTGGTATCCGACCTGTTCTTTAATATCCTGCAGACCTCTATTCCGTCTATCTTAGGCATCATAAGATCGAGCACGACAAGGTCCGGGCCCTTGGAGACGCAGGCCTCAAGGGCTTCTTTGCCGTCGTAGGCCGTGAGGATGTCAAAACCCGACATGTTCATGTGCAGACTGACAAGCCCCACAAGCTCTTTCTCGTCGTCGACTATAAGGATGGTCTTGCGTTTATCCATTGGAGGGTCCTTTGATCTTCAATAGGAAGTATAAAAGAGGACTGTTACGGAAAAAGGGAGGAATTGTGAACTTTTTGTGAACAAAAAGGAGGAAAAAAGAGGGTCTTTAGGCTATGGGAATGGTGAAACTGAAGGTGGAGCCGCGGCCGGGGGAAGATACCGCCCAAACCCTGCCTCCGTGGGCCTGTACTATATGTTTTACTATGGAAAGGCCGAGGCCCGTGCCGCCGAGTTCCCTGGAGCGCGCCTTATCCACGCGGTAAAACCTCTCGAATATCCTAAGGATATCTTCTTCGGGGATGCCCACGCCGGTATCGGAGATATCCACCCGGACAAACTTGCCTTCAATGGCTGCGGATAATCTTATCTTGCCGCCTTCCGGCGTATACTTGACCGCGTTATCAAGAAGGTTCATTATCACCTGTGAAAGCCTGCCTTCATCCGCGAGTACGCGCGGCAAGTCCGCCGGTACCTCAAGGCCTACCGATATGGATTTTGACGCCGATTGCTTTTCAAGTATCGCGCAAACACGTTTTGCCACCGACCCCAGGTCCATAGGGACAAAGGCCATTGCCATCTTCCCGGATTCTATCCTGGACAGATCCAAAAGGTCATCTATCAGCTTGGCGAGGCGGTCGCTTTCCCTGTAGATGATGTCGAGGAAATCCTTCACCTCCGGCCCGCCGACACTGCCGTCCTTGAGCGTCTCGGCATAACCTTTTATGCTCGAGAGGGGCGTCCTCAGCTCATGCGAGACATTGGCGACAAAATCCTTCCTTATGTTCTCGAGCCTCCTTAATTCGGTTATGTCATGGAAGACCAGTATGGCCCCTTCGCGCGCGCCGTCGCGGACTATGGGCACCGCACTCATCTTCATGGACCTCTCCTCGGGAAAATTTATCGAGATCTCTTCGGAGATAAACCCCTGCCCCTCCTTGATTATCCTGTCCACGGCTGACTGGACCGCCGAATTGCGCACAACCTCCAGCGGCCTCTTGCCTTCGGGAGGGGTATCTATGAAGAAGTACCTCCTGGCCGAGGGATTCGCCAGGATTATATCTCCTTTCGAATCAGTGACGACAAGTCCTTCTGCCATGCCCAGGAGCACCGATTCAAGCCTGGCTTCACCGGAAGTGACCTGGTCCATCCTGCTCTTTATCTCGTCGGCCATTCGGTTAAGGTCTGATGCAAGCGCGCCTATCTCGCCGCGCGAACCGATTATTACTTTCTTCGAAAAATCCCCGCCCGCGATAGCCCTGGCCGCCTCCGATATCCTTGCTATCGGGCGCGTAATGAAGAATGAAAGCGCGCCGCTTAATACTACGGCTATCAGCAGGCCCAGCATTACCGCTATCAAGGTTATCTTTATCATTCCCGCTTCGATGATATGGATATCGGCAAGAGGTATTGAGAGCCTCAGGACCCCTACCGGTTTGTCCTTGCCGAGGGGAACGGCCATGTAATGCATATATTTTTTCAGTGTATAGCTGTAACGGTTGCCGCTCTCACCGAACCCCGAGTTGAGGGCCTGGCGGATCTCGGGCCGGTCCGAATGGTTCTCCGCCTTGGCGAGCCCTGCAGCATCCAGATCGGAATCGCCGAGCACTTTTCCGTCTATACCTACGATGGTCGCGCGAAGGCCCAATGCCTTTCCTATCTTATCGGCAAGGCGGTCGGTATCGGCGGGCAGGGCATTACCTCCTATCTCAACGTCCAGGAGCTCCTTGCCCAGGTAAAGGTCCTTGACCACATCCTCCCTGATGCGCCGGCCCATGTAATCCTTCAGGTGGGAATCGAGGTAAAAATAGGTAACGCCGAGGAGCACGGCTACCATAAGGCAAAAAAGCGCGGTGAGTTTCCAGTGCAGTTTTATCCTCATTCCTCTTCCCTTAACTTATACCCGAGTCCCCTTACAGTCTCGATAAGGTCCCCGGCCTTGCCCAATTTTTCGCGCAACCTTTTTACGTGAGTATCTATAGTGCGGGTATCGACATCGGCGGCAACGTCCCAAACGTCAGTAAGAAGCTGCTCCCTAGACTGGACCCTGCCCGAACGTCCGATAAGGGTAGCCAGCAGCTTGAATTCCATGGGGGTCAGTTCAACCGGCCTCTTGTTGGCCGTTACGGTGTGTTTCTCAAGGTCAACGACAAGCCCGCCGGCCTTCAGCAGCTCCTTCTTCTCGGGCCCGGAGGACCTGCGCCTCAAAACAGCCTTTATCCTCAAGGCGAGTTCCCTCGGACTGAACGGTTTTACCATGTAATCATCGGCGCCGAGTTCAAATCCCACGACCCTGTCTACCTCTTCACCTTTTGCAGTAAGCATTATTATGGGGAGCCTTCCGAGCCTAGGATCCTGCCTTATCCTGCGGCAGACCTCAAAACCATCCATCTTCGGAAGCATGATATCCAGGACAACGAGGTCCGCGCGGAACCTCTGCAGGTGTTCAAGGGCTTCTTCGCCGTTGGGAACGGCAAAGGCGTCATAACCCTCTCTTTCGAGGTTATACTTTATGAGTTTTGAGATGTTCCTGTCGTCTTCGACGATGAGGATCTCTTCTTTCGGCATGTCTTGGCCACCCTCAATAGCCCGGAGATCTTGCGTGTTATCCCGCAGGGGCCGGCTTCTTTCAACTCGGAATGCGATGAAGAGCCTCCCAGGACCGCGACCACCCTGACCCCTGCATTATGCCCGGCGTGGACATCAACCGTCATGTCCCCGACATAAAGGGCGTCTTCCTTCCTGACCCCGAGTTTCCTAAGTATCCTCGGTATAAGGAAAGGTTTAGGTTTTATCTGCCTCTTATTCTTTGCGCACTCGACGGCATCGAAATACTTCAGCAGGTCGAGGTGTTTGAGCAATATCATGCTGTAATTCGGCGGCCTGTTACTGGCTATCGCAAGCTTGTAGCCATTCTTCTTCAATCCGCGCAACAGCTGCCTGGCGCCGGGTATTACCTTTGAATATTTAAGCAGCGCTTTCTCATGGTGGGCGCGGTAGAGCCTGAGCCCTTCATCCACGTCTTTCCTGTCCACGAAATGTTCCACAAAATTCCTGTCTCCGTGGCCGACCGCCCTCCTTACCACCGGCATCGAGGCTTTCTTATAGCCCAGCTTGCCGAGAGTGTAGTTCAGGCTTCTTCCGATAGCGTCATAAGCGTCGACTATCGTCCCGTCAATATCAAATATTATCAGCATCCTATTTCGAAAAATTTAATTTTAGAGGTATGGCCCCGCACCAGGGTAACTTTTGACCTTGATACGCCGAAGTAACCGGCGAGGGCTTTTATCGCCGCTTCATTTGCCCTGCCGTCAACCGGCCTGGCTGTGACCCATACCGAGTAATCCGTCCCGCCCGTCTTCTCCACTTTCTCACGGCTTGAACCGGGCTTTATCTTTACCGTTATCTTCAATTATTTGGTCTTCCGGGAGATGTCGAAAGCTGCGGTAAGGTCCCTCTTGCCTTGCTTTCCGTCCATCTTCAGGTGCAGTAATACCACGTCCCCGTCCTTTGAGACCTCCAGCGTCCCTTCATTATAATTGTAGTGCCTAAAATCGTCCCTTATCATGTCGACCGGCTGCTTGGACCGTTCCGCCAGCATCTTGATAAATCCCTCGTCCTTTATCTCTATGATACCGCCGGGAGCCCCTGCGGCAAATTCGCCCTTTACGGACGTCAATTTAAGGTCTTTTCCGGCCAATGAGATCTCCCCGGACATCTTACCCTTTATGCCGACCTTCTTAGATGCATCGAAACATTTCGGGAGGAGGCCCAGGTCTATACTGTTGACTTTTACCGTGGCACTGTAATCTATATCTTTCTTTACGGAAGCATCAGCCCTGATGATGGCGCTTAGGTCACAGTCGGAAGTATGTACTTCGAGGTTCAATTCGTTTATTTCGAGCGAATCCACGATAAACATGGCGCCGGGTGCCGGCAAGGGCATCTCCATGAGGTCTTTTATCTTTGCCGAAGGCGAGCTCAGGACTATACTGCATCCGTTCAGCGATATCTTGGAAATCGACCTGCTGAAAAATGTCAAAAAGCCGAACCTTATATCCAGTTCCCTGATCCTGTAGCGTATAGATTCGCCCTTGCTTATCTCAATATTGGAAAAAGATACCAGGTCGGCGGTCTTTATCTCGGTATTCCCGATAGTAACCTCGTAACCCGGGAAAGCAGCCCTTAACCGTTTCTCCGCGGTCCCGAGGATAAAATTCCTCCCGGATATCCAGACCAGGAAGATCACAGCCAGTATAGCCGCAAATATCAGGTATTCTCTTTTCATTTTTTAAGCGTTTTCCCGAAAGAGTACTTGATGCCGAGGACCTCTTCCATAAGGGTATAGATATACCAGCTCGCCGAACCGGTAAGGTAGAAATACAGCCCCCGGCCTTCGTTATTGAAATATTCGGGTATCATCGGGTAAATCTGGGCCTTGTCGTTTGAAGCCATATCATATATGGAATCGAAGGCCTCGCGGCCCTCTTTCACATAACCTCTCTTCAAAAGGGCGTTGGAAAGCATTACCACCATGTGGTTGAAGAATGCGCCGTTCTCCTTATCGCCGTAGGCGAAACCGAACGCCCTGCCAAGGTCCATATACAGCGACCTGAAATCGGTCCCCAGGCGGAAGCCCCCGAGTTTCCTGTCCTTTAGGTATCTCTTTATGGATACCCAGGTCTTGACTACCTGCTCGTCGCTCGCCCCGCCGCTCATTATCGCGAAAACCTGGGACTGCAATTTCATCCTGACGCGGCCTTTAGATTTGCCCTCAACGCGGCGGCCCTTGTTGTCGTAATATCCGTTGAAGAACCCGGCCGACGGCAGCCACTCTTTCTCTCCCAGCCAGGCAAACATATGATCGGCCTTCCTGCGCAGGTCCTTGACGAGGCTGTCTATATCCACTTCTACGCGCTGGCCGCTTATGCTTTTCACCGATTCAAGGTATTCGTCGAGCCTTTTCTGCTTCTGCCTGTAATCATCGTAGTCAACGGGTATATTAAGGGTGTCGAAAAGCGGCAGCAGCTCCACAAGTAATTTGACTTTCTCGTGCTTTTCCTTCATCTTCCCAAGTATAGAGCAGATGTCCCAAAGATTATGCGCATACATGAAACTGAACGCTACGCTCTCACCCCTGTCGGAGGCCATGTCCAGGCCGTCGTTCCAATCGGCATTCTCAAGGCGTATCACGTTGTGTTCGCCGACATTGAAGAACTGCACCACATTCTGGACGAGAAGGTGCTCAAGGACGCTGCCGTTGTATATCTTGTTCGAGCTGTCGCGCTGGATAAAGTCCGTCTGGCCGAACGATCTGTCCACTTCTTTAGCGCGCTTGAGCTGGTGGTCGCGGAAATACTCGCTCTCTTTCAGCATGAACCCGACGTCGCCGGTCCTGTGGACATATAACCTGGCAGTAAGGTACGGCCATACGCCGTGGTCCATCCAAACCCTGCTTATCCTGTTGCGGTCTGCGATGAACCTGCCGTCCTTCGTTATTATCGTGGCATTTGAGCCGTCAAGCCTTACGCCCTTGAAACTGTCAAATATAAAACCCTTGGCCTTCCCGGGCTCGGTCAACAGGAGCGTCAACGCATCCTGCCAGATATCACGCCAGCCGCGGCCGCCTTTGCCGTAATCGAAATGCGGCAGGAACGAGCATCCGAAGAGCTTGCGTAACGTCGGCTGCAGCTTGACCCACTTCAACCAATTATTGTAATCGCGGCCCCCGAAAGAGATGTCCGGTCTTGAGAGATAATTACGCCAGTATTTTTTTGTGGAGCTGAGGCTCTTTTCGACCTTTGCCGGCGTATTGAGCTTCCTGAAATAACCCAATGCCGCGGCCTTGCTCTCATCTATACCCATGACCAGGCAATATTCCGCCTGCGCGCCCTTCTTAAGCTTCCTGCGGGAGAACCTGAACGCCCCGCACGCTTCCTTGCCGTCATACCCGGGGGATCCCTTCGAGGCCGGTACGATAAGCTTATATATCGCATCGGGGAATATCATGTCGCCTTCGCCATAGAACATGCCCAAAGTAGGGAACTGCCCGACGGGCGCCTTGCCCTGGCCTTCATATCCCAGGACAAAGTAGCGCGTCTTGTTCTCCATGTGGCCCTTCTCGTCGAATATCATGGTAGGTTTCAGGAAAATGCCGAACCTGTCGAGCTCTACGCGGTTTAGCAGGGAGCTTACGTGCCTGTGGTCGCGTATGTTCTTTTCGCTCCGGCCGAATAACGGGATAAAGGAAGTCGGGACGATGTCTATATCCCTGCCGCTCTCGTTGGTCAGGCGAATGCGCATGACCTCAACCGGCATATCGAACGGGACAAAATTCAGCACTTCCATCTTCAGGCCCGAGGCCTTCTTGGTGACCTTATGGTAAAGGAAACCCGCTTCAAGCACGTCATCATGCGGGTATGAAAGCCTTATAACGTGCCCGCCGGCCCTGATGAAAAAATCCCGGCGGCAGAAGAGGTTATTGCGGATGTCCTCTATACTTGCCGGAGGCGTCAGGAAACGGTCGTTATCGCGCTTTATGTCCCCGCCGAAGTTAGGGCTGATGGAGCTCAGGATCCTGCCTTCCCTGTCGGTCAACGGGAAATACAGGTTGTACCTGTGGGGGTCCTTTACGGTAAAAGTGCCGTTATCGTCTATGAACTTGTATATCATCAGGCATTGCCTATTTCGGGTATCTTCTTCAGGGCTTCCTTTATCTTCTCTTCGGGATGCTCATAATCCTCGAGTTTCCCGTCAAGGTAAGCGTCATATGCGGAAAGGTCGAAATGCCCGTGGCCGCTGTAATTAAAGACTATCGTCTTATTGTCGTTCTTCCTGGCCTCATCAACGGCGCACTTGATAGCGTGCGATGTCTCCGGCGCAGGCAGGAAACCTTCCGTCCTGGCCCACAAGATAGCGGCCTCAAATACGGGGTTCTGCGAGAAGGCCTTGGACTCAACGATCTTCTTCTTCACCAACAGCGATACCTGCGGGGCCACACCATGGTACCTTAGCCCCCCGGCGTGTATTCCCGCCGGGATGAATCCGTGGCCGAGGGTATACATCTTCATCAGGGGCGTCAGTTTTTCCGTATCGCCGAAGTCATAGAGATATTCACCCTTGGTAAGTGACGGGCAGGCGGTAGGTTCAACCGCGATTATCCTGACCTCTTTGCCTTTAAGTTTATCGGGAACGAACGGGAATGCGAACCCGGCGAAATTGCTTCCGCCACCGACACAAGCTATAAGGGTGTCGGGCTTCTCGCCTATTACTTCAAGCTGCTTCTTCGTCTCAAGCCCGATGACCGACTGGTGGGTAAGCACATGGTTCAAAACACTGCCCAGGGAATATTTGGTATCATCATGCGTCGCGGCGTCCTCTACCGCCTCTGAGATGGCTATGCCAAGGCTGCCCGGGGTCTCTGGATTCTCCTTGAGCACGGCGCGGCCGGAATTGGTCCTGTCGGTCGGCGACGGGAATACCTCCGCTCCCCAGACACGCATGAGCGACTTCCGGTAAGGCTTCTGGTAGAAGCTTGCCTTTACCATGTATACCGTGCACTTTAGGCCGAGGATATTGCACGCGAATGAAAGGGCTGAACCCCACTGCCCGGCGCCGGTCTCGGTCGAGATACGCTTTACACCTTCCTTCTTGTTGTAGTATGCCTGCGCGATGGCCGTATTCAGCTTGTGGCTGCCGGCCGGAGAGGCGCTCTCGTCCTTGTAATATATCCTGCAGTTGGTCTTCAGCGCTTTCTCGAGGCGGACGGCCCTTCTAAGCGGAGTAGGCCTGTATATCCTGTAAACATCTATAACCTCGTCCGGGATATCTATCCAACGCTGGGCGCTCATCTCCTGCTCTATCAATGACATGGGAAATATCGGCGCCAGGTCCTGCGGCATAAGCGGTTTCCCGGTAGCAGGGTTGAGCGAAGGCGGCAACTGTTCCGGAAGGTCCGGCATTATGTTGTACCAGGCTTTCGGGATGTCGTTTAACGACAGGATAACTCTTTCATTGTCCATATCGGTGGGCTCCTTTTGGCAGTATTATACCAAAACGAACAGGCAAAATAAAGCCTCAGGGATCAGGCGATTTTTATGTCCCTGCTGTTCTGCCAAAGGCCGTGTATGTTGCAATAGCTCGAGGCGAATATCGTCCCGGGCTTGTCTGTCTTGAAGCTCAATACCGCTTCGGGATGCGTATAGACCGAGCTTGTATCCGGGCCGTTTACCGAAGCGCCATGCGAAACGAACTCGGCCTTCCCTATCTGGTAAGGGAACTTTTCCCCTTCCGGCTTGAAATATACCGCTATCCAGCTTATGTGGTGTTCGGTCTTATTGGGATGAGGTATCTCCTTGCCGACGCTAACCGTTATCCTGAAGAACTCTCCCTTTTTGGCGCTCTCAGGCGCTTCTATGACAGGGACATGCTTCTCGGTCTTCCAATCCGCGCTCTGGTACAGGTCCTTTATGTCGGTCATTTCAGGCCTCCTTTTTTATAGATACTACATGCAACTGCCTAATCATTTCTCCGCACTTGGTCGAGCCAGGTATTGAATTCCTCCATAAATTCTGAATAAGCCGCTTTTTGTTCTTCGGTGGCTTTCGCGCGGATAGCGGCATCGTATTTTACGCGCTCTTCGATGGTGTCGTTCAAGACTTCACTGAGGAAAGTAACCGCGTTGCCGGTATCGCTTAAGCCGTCCCAATTCTCGGTAACGTTGAACCCGGCTTTTTTAAGGGGAAGGTCATGCGTCGCATCTACAAGGACCCAACGGCCGTTTATGAAAGCTTTTACTGCGAGGTGGTTGCCGAAAGGTATCCTCTTCACCAGCGCCCTGAGCTCGGGAGGGTATTTCACGGACGGTTCGTCCCAGTTAAAGCGATAGTTGGCATACTTTACGTCCAGACCGAGCCTGCTGAAATATGAACCGAGAAGGACATGCTTGGGGTTGCATGAGCCGCTATTGCCTTCAAGAAGCCCCGCAGGTCCTATCCTCGGGTCGCGAAGCGCGGCGATAAGTTTATACGGAATATCCCTTATATGCGTATAGACGGCTATCCGCGCTTCCTTCGGCCCGAGCCCTTTGGTCCACTCCGCGAATTTTTGCTCAACTATATCCATGGGACATAGTATAGCATAATTTCATTTTTAGGAATACGCCCCCTTGAAGGAGCTTTGGTCAATCCCTGCCGAGCCTGCGGCTAAGGTAACCTCCCGTCAGGCCGTCAATAGTCGCTGTAAGCTCTTCGATGCGGATCTCCCTTTCGGTATACGAGGGGTTTTCCCTGTCCTGGACTTTTTCGAGCTGTTTGAGGAGTTTCTTCCTTTCAAAATACGCAGTATTAAGGTCCGCAAGAATGTCATTACGCAACTGGACCATTAATTTAGAGCGGGAATCTATTGAAGTTTGGGCGGAATTGTACACCAAGTCGCCCAGGTCCCACGATGCGGAAAAATCCCAGCCGTTACGTGAATCGTCCGGACCAATGAAATAATTGACCTTGCCGTCTTTGGTTGCGGTAGAAATAGTATCGTAAATATCGGTGTCATAACCTACAGATATCTCAGGCATCAGAGCCTTCATGGCGGCCTGCCTGCGCCAATTCGATATTTTTTCGGGGTTTACTTCTGCGTATTTTATTGCGGCTCTCTGGAGTTCCAATATGGTGGGTTCATCGACCAGCTTGTCTTTGGGTATCTCGATCGTACTGCATGATAACGGTCTGCAAACTGTTTCCTCACCCGCCTGAGTTCCGGCGGCTGATGCGATCGTTGGTAACAATAAAACGACACTTATAACAACTGCCTGCGTTCTAACTTTCATGCCTTTTGTCTCCTTTCTATTGTAATGGACGTAAGATGAGTGAAAATTCTTTCAGGTATTTTTAATTATCTTCTCCTAGCTCTTTATCAAGCCATTCGGCTTCTATGGGATTGCGGGGACCCTTACGCACTACCTCCCCCGCCTCAAGATTCCTTGAGCCGTCGGGGTTGATGTAGTAGCTGAAGTCGC
>CAZAEH010000019.1:1776-30006 GCA_964484255.1 uncultured Planctomycetia bacterium | reverse complement strand
TGGGAAGGTTTTGAGGCACAGAAGGACTGGGATTATGCGGGCTGGGGAGATAAAGTGAAGGTGTCGCTTGCCGGCAACAAAGTGACCGAAGGCAAGAGTGCGATCAAGGTTGTTTTTGACAAGGCCGGCAGGAGAACGGACGGCAAGGGCATATGCATCCAGAACACCAAGCTCAACCTTGACCTGTCAAAAGAGAAGATGATGATATTCGACGTATATCTCGACGCGCCCAACTCAATAGAGGTATCGGTCGTTCTCAACAGCAAAGGTTTCTGCGAAAGCGTGCGCAGGATCATAGTCCCCGGCTGGAACAGGAATATCACTTTTGACCTTAAGGCAAGGACGTTCAAGAAAGAATCTACCAAGTGGCAGCACAAAGGAGAGATAGACAGGGAAGAGCCGATGAAGGAAGTGATGTTCATGTTCTACCCGTGGGATGTGGAATCGGGGAGCTTCTATATAGACAACGTAGGGTTCCTGAATAATTGAAGACCCTTCGTAGAATATAGCAAATATTTCCTATAAAATAACAATAATATTATCTTGACAAAGGAATCTTAAAATGGTATTATTTCCCCGAAATAGTTATACCAGAGTATACTTGCCTTGTTATCTAATACTTAGTTAAACTTTATCCAAACATCTTTTGTTTTTATAACATAGTATACTCGGTTATACTAATCAGTGAAAGGGGGCGGTATAATGGTAAAGAATTTTCTGGTAATAGCGGTTACAGTGATAGCGTCGCTGTCAATTTCCGTTGCGGCGCACGCTACTGTCCGGTTCGATTTTGCAGATTCAACCCAGGGTTGGGCTGCCGAGGATTGGGGTTACGGCCTTCCTGCTTTAGCGCAGGTAGGTTGGTCGAAGGACCCTGATACGGGGAGCCTCGAATCGAACAGTTCTTCCATGACATATACACGCGCTGACAGCCAGAACTGGACAAAAGTGTACCTGAAAGGCGACTTCGCTTCCTCGCAAGACCTCACGTCGGAAGCTGTGTATACCATGGATCTCTATATACCCGATAACATTTATTTTGGTAAAGCGAAACTCGGGGTCAGGACGGGCAACTCATGGGACCTTTTTGAATCGGATGAGATCAGTTTGGAGCAGGGCTGGAACGGCCTGTCTTGGAACATGGGCGGTGTTTCGAATATTGCGGACGCCAGGCAGCTGGGGGTCGAGATATCGGGATGGTTCCCGGTCAGCGACGACGCGAAGTGGAATATCGATAACGTTGCCACTAATTCCGTGCCCGAGCCGGCAAGCATGTTTCTGCTGGGTGCGGGTCTCGCAGGTATCTTTACAATCAAAAAAGGAAGGAGGTGAAGACAATCATGACGAAGTATTTTATAGCTGTCACGGCTGTTTTGCTTATCGGACAGGCAGCATTCGGCGCGACTCTGTATGATTTTGAAAGCGGCACCCAGGGTTGGACATACCAGGATTATACGGACAGTCAGGCCATAACGGCTGCCGCGCAGTCCGGCACGCAGGCTAAGTCCGGTTCCTACTCGTTGATGGGCACTACCCATCTGGTACCGGGCGATGCCAATTACAGCAAAGGTGAAGTTCTCGTGACAAGGACACAGGCTGACAAATTGGACCTTAACGGCATTACGGCATCCGTATCAGTCTACGGCCCTACGGGATCGGCAGGTACCAACCCGTCGTCCCCCAACGGTTGGCAGATGTTCTTCAAGGATGTCAACTACAAGGCATGGTACGGTCCGTGGACCAACATGGTCGAGAACAGCTGGACTACGTTATCCTCAACAATAGGGACTACTACACCGGCTTTTGTCGATTCAGGGTTTGACCCGACGCAGATCGTCACGCTCGGCGTCAAGCTTGGTACCGGCGGTTCTTCAACGGGCACTTATGACGGCGCTATCTATGTCGATGATTACACGGTGGTCCCGGAACCGGCCAGCATGCTTCTTCTCGGCAGCGGCTTGGTAGGCATACTTGGTTTCTCGAGAAAGAAGAGAGCATAACGTAACGTTAACAAGGCAAGTAAAAAGATAATAAAGGGGGTATTAGAGCTATGAGGAAAGTTGTAAAAGACTTGCTCCCTCACCCGAAAATAGCTTTAAGCACCCCCTTTTTTATCTGTTCCCGGCGCAGGGACGGGGTGGCCCTCATACTGACCGTCGGGGTGCTGGCTTTAATAGCCCTGATAGGGACGTCTTTTGCTGTGAACATGTTCGCAGATTACAAGGGGGCGAAAAATTTCCATTATCTGACCGATGCCCGCAATCTTGCCGAAGCGGGGATAAACAGGGCGATAGCGGAACTTCTATACGGGACCCAGGGATTTGTATCGGATGCCATTGATTCCTCTACCGAGATGTGGGCAGGGACCGATCCGTTTTCCGCGAATATAGGCCCTGATAACAGCGGTTACGTAGTTAATAAGATATCTGACTGTGCCGGGCGGATCCACCTGAACGATACAAATCCTAACCTTAGGGTTATGCTTGGGAACCTGGCGGCTGCATGCGGGCTTGCTGTTTCAGACGGCCAGGCGATATTTGATAACCGTCCGGCAGCAGGATACTCCTCGCTTGAGGAGATAAAGATGGTCCCTGGTTTCGATGCGGCCAAATATGCCGCGATATCCGATTTCCTGACGATATATGCTTACATTGACGCGGACGTCTCATCGGCGGCGTATCCGTATCTCTCGGCGCCTCGGGCGCCCGTCAATGTCAATACGGCGGCAAAGGAAGTCCTTATTGCCGTTCTGTCCGGGATAAGCAATGGCGCAAATACCGTTACGCAGGCAGAGGCGGCTTCTCTTGCCGACCATCTTATCAACGGCCGGCCCTATTCAACTTATGAGAACCTGCGGGACAGGTTGCTTACAGCCGAAACGCTTGGATATATCTCAGACGTCGATGCCTCGGTAGTAATGGCCAACGCCAACCCCAACACCGACATTATGAGGTTCAACCCTAACTATTCGTGGCGGTATAAACACGTCTCAAAGGGGGATCCGTCCAATGCCTCGGGTTATGACGGTAACGGCATGCCTTATGCAGTGGACAAGACATCACTGTCGGTATATACTACGGAATTTTCGTTCAATTCAGGAGGTTATTACGAGATAGTCTCGACAGGCATCGTCAGGAATTCCGCGGGCGTGCAGGTAGCAACCAGGAGTATCCGCGCTTGCGTCAAGCTCTTTGATCTCTGGAGGCAGACTACCCAGACGCAGTTTGCCGCGGGCTCATCAAGTAATGTGTCATCGTATCCGGAGCCTCCGGCAGTTACAGCGGCGTCTTATGACGGGCAGATAATGCTGTCGTTCCTGCATTCGTCCGAACCGGTAAGCGGCACGCCGCATTTCCTCCATAAGATGGCCTCGCTCGATGCTTTCAGCGCGGGAGGCAATCCGAACAGGTCCAGTTCTGCCTGGGTCCCCATGAATCCGAATGCAGCCAGTGTTATAGATGCTTCCGACCCAGGCAACCTTTATCCTGACGGGCTTTTCTTCCCGAGGGACGATGCCGTGACCAACTACTGGTTCTATCCGGAGAACAACATTGATTCAGCGGACGGGACGCTCGAGATATGGTTCAAGCCCAACTGGCAGTACCATTATGCAACGTTCAACAATTCCTGGCATTCGGCCAAGGTCTTTGAGGCGCAGAACAGGGGGACGGGCGGGGGAGGTTTCAGTTGGTCGAATTCGTCCATGGACATATATATAGCAGCCGACGATGATACTATACGCTGGAGGATAAATAACAAGAACGGGACCCAGTATACCTGGCCGATGGCAATGCCCGCTACCTGGAGACCCGGTACATGGCACCAGATAGCAATAACGTGGGATTATGAAGATTATTCGGGGGACCCTGCGAGGGCCCAGGTATTTTATATCGATGGTATAGGCGCACCCGCGTGGAACATAAAAGACGCCCCTAACCAGTTTCTCGGTGATAACGGGCTTGAATTCGGCTGTGATACCCCTTACCAGGAACCGCCGAACGCCACTTACGGGGAGATCCGGATATTTGCTTCGAGCACTGCCACATCGCCGGGAATCGATTATGCTGCAGGGGTTTATTATGATGTCGGTGACGCGAACTTTGTTTCTTCTTCGGAGACGATAGGCCCGGCCAGGCTCGGAACGATATCATGGACGGAACATATAACCGATTCATCCGGCAATCCCGTGGTGCCCGGGGCCGACCTTACTTTCGATGTCTTTGACGGGACCAGCTGGCTCGGAAACAGCGCCGGAAGGTCAAACCCGGCAGGCAACCCGCTCAATGTTATTACCGCGGGAGCAGGCACCGTCCAATACAGGGTAAATTTCCTCGAGAACGGAAGCGGGCTTTTCGATACCCCGGTGCTGGATGACGTAACTGTCACGTATACGAAAAAGGCGAAAATCCTTTATCGGAGGGATAGTTAAATGAAGATGTGGGTTGCCTTGGCCGCCGTTCTGCTGTTTATGCTTCCCGCGGATGCGCAAGAGATGAAGGTTGAGGGTTATGGGAGGGCTGAAGCGTCCAAATATGAGCTTAGTGTTTCAGCAGAAGTAAGAAGGCTTACCTCGGGGGATGCCGTTCTCGTCAAGTACAAGACCAACCTGCCGCAGAAGACAGTGCTATACATGACCGTAAGGTCCCTCGGGCAGGTCCTTGTCACGCGCAAGCAGACGGTGGAAAGCCCGACCTTTGCAATAAGGTTCGGTCCGTTTGACGACAAAAAGTTTGCACCTGGGATGTATGTCGTGGACGTCTCCTGCCTGCCTTCCCGCCAGGAGAGCGCTCCGGTAAAGGAAAAACTCGCAGGTATGGATGATCTTGTCGCTTCCGCTGAATTAAGGGTAGGGTCCCCGGAGGAATATGAAGTGACAACGCTCAAACGTAAGGCCGAGCTTACCTCTGAGTTGGAAGACCTGGCGGCCCTGTATTCCGAAATAAATACCGAATACGTTTCCCAGAAGAAGGATTTTGACGGGGAGAGATGGGAAGCATTTTCCGCGCCGTGGAAGGCGAGGGTTGACGCGATCCGGCAGAAAGACATCCAATACCGCGCCCGGATGCTCGTTATGGATTATGCGGCCCAGGAGAACATAAAGATGATGATGGTCGACACCCTTGATAAGCTCTGGATCAGGTATATGGAAGACCTTTCACGGGAGAACGTACTCGGTTTTAAGGCCCCGCCTTCACCGGACAACAGACCTGCGGAGATGCTTAAAAGCGTTATGCAGGAATTGCTCGTCAACGCAGATAGTTTCGTCTTGACTTTTTCCAAGCAGAAAGATTAATATAAATCTATGCGCGGCAGTGATATCCCAATAGCGATCGCAAAGGCACTGGTCTTTTCTTTGATGATCTCTACCGTGTTTTGTCTTGCGGGTTGCGGGAGATCGCCGGAAGAGAAGAAGATATTAATGTGGCTGGTAGGTTCGGAAAAGCAGGCCCAGAAGATAGCGGAACTGGGCCTCGATTTTTATAAGCAGACCGGAGTTAAGGTCAGCTGCGAGGCCATATCATGGGGCGAAGCACATTCGAAATACCTCACCTCTGTCGTCGGAGAAGTCACGCCCGATATAGGCACTATGGGGTTGACCTGGGGTACGGAATTCGGCAGTCTCGGGGCCATGGTGGACCTGAACAAGGAATTCCCGGACGACCTAGGCGAGCTTACATCCAGCATCTTCCCGGGGCTGGCGAGTTCCATACGATATAACGACAGCGTATTCGCGGTCCCGTTCGACATGAGCGAATATATAATGTTTTACAGGTGCGATACAATAAAAGAACCTCCGCGCACATGGAAAGCCCTTGTCTGCCTGCTCTCAGATCTTAATTCTTCCGGGAGATCCATGATAATAGACTGGGGCGGCATGGGCTGGATAGGTTATTCCCCGTTCCTGTGGCAGAGCGGAGGGGATTATTATAATAAGGACAATACCGCTGCTACCCTGGACAGCGATAGGGCCCTTGAAGCGATGAAGTTCTTTACCGGCCTCTATAAGACATATGAAGTCCCTGTCGAGAACAGGCCGGTCGAGCAGAGTTTCAAGATCGGGGAATATCCTATTTTTATATCGGGCAACTGGAAGATGAAGAGCCTTTCAGATATAGCGCCGGAGCTCAAAGGCAAGTGGGCCATAGCAACGCTTCCCGCAGGTCCGACGGGCAAGAAGACGGGTTTTATCGGCGGCAGGGTCATGGGGATATTTTCCCTTTCAAAACATAAGAAAGAGGCATGGGAATTCATAAAATACCTGTCGAGACCGAATATACAGATAAAACTTTACGAGGACACGCTTGAATCGCACGATACCTATCTTCCGCCGAACATAAAGACCTGGGGCTTATTGCCTATGGAAGATTCTTTCAAAAAGCCTCTCCTGGAGCAGGCGATGGACTCCAAAGGCCCGCCTTCGGTGCTGGGTTGGGATGACAGCACAAGGTTCATAGACACGGCCATACAGCTTATAGTGCTTAAGAACAGGGATGTCCGAGCCGCCTTGAAGGACGCGGATAACGAGCTCGAGAGGAGGATCAGGAGATGAACTCCGTATTCAAAGAGCTCAATAAGCAGAAGTCGGCTTATATCTTTATCGCGCCTTCATTCATAATATTTACGGTCTTTTTGATAATACCCGTCTTTGCATCGCTTTATTGGAGCCTTACCGAATACAATATACTGCAGCCCCCGAAGTTCGTGGGTTTCCAGAACTACATAAACATACTATTTCATGATCCCCGTTTCTGGAAGGCGATGGCCAACACCGTGATATTCGTTGTCGGCACCGTTCCTACCAGCATCGCAATATCCCTCCTCCTGGCCATAGCGATAGACCAGAATATAAGGTTCAAGAACTGGTTCAAGACATTTTTTTTCATACCGAGCATAACTTCCATAATAGCCATATCGGTCATATGGAAGTGGCTCTACGCCAGCGGGAAATACGGGCTATTTAACCACCTGCTGACCTCGATAGGCCTGCCTTCGGTCAACTGGCTGGGCGTCACCTGGACCCTGCCGTCGATAATCCTCATGAGCGTATGGGGAGGGCTCGGTTATAACATGATATTGTTCCTGGCCGGCCTGCAGGGCATACCCCATGTGTTCTATGAAGCAGCGGAGGTCGACGGGGCAAGCGAATGGGACAAGTTCAGGAACGTTACGCTGCCTTTGTTGAGGCCTACCATGCTTTTTGTAACTATAATGTCCGTAATAAGCGCTTTCCAGGTATTCGAGCAGGTATATATAATGACGTATAATTCCGAAGGCGCCGTGGGCGGGACCCTTGATTGCGCACTGACAATAGTCGCGTACCTTTACGAGACCGGTTTCCAGAGGTTCTCGATGGGTTATGCTTCGGCCCTCGCTTACCTGATATTTTTCGTATTGTTCATAGTGACCATAGTTAACATGAAGATCGTGGAAAAGAAAATAGAGTATTAACATGGATATCGCCGAGATAAAAAGATTGGACGCAGACGGGTCGGGAAGGCCCGCCAGCAAAAAGAGGCAGCAGCAAGTCCTCAGGGCATTCGTCTATGTCTTCCTTATAATAGGCTCATTCGTGATGATAGTGCCCTTTGTATGGATGATAGTAACATCGTTCAAGCCGCTCGATGAGATAAACACTTATCCGCCGAGTTTTTTCATCAGGAAACCGACCATATCCGCTTACATCGAGCTGTTCAGTATAATACCCATGGGAAGATATTTCCTTAACAGCCTGATAGTCACCTGTTCCATAACGCTTGCGAATATATTCTTCTGTTCGCTTGCCGGATACGCTTTTGCCAAGCACCGTTTTTTCGGCCGAGACAAGCTTTTCCTGCTTTTGGTGGGTTCCATGATGATACCCTGGCAGGTCAACCTTATACCGAGTTTCGTCATAGTCAAGAAGTTCGGGTGGCTCAACTCTTTCTACGGCCTTATAATACCGGCTATGTCGGGTGCGTTCGGCATCTTCCTAATGAGGCAGTTCATCATGAACATACCGGATGACCTCATAGATGCCGCGAAAATAGACGGTTGCAGCGAGTTCACCATATACAGGAGGGTGATCCTGCCGCTTATCCAGCCGGCACTCGCCTCACTTGCGATATTCACCTTCATGGGACAGTGGAACAATTTCGTCTGGCCCCTGGTAGTCATATATTCATCCAAGATGAGGACCATCCCGCTGGCCCTCTCGGTCCTTAACGGCCAGTTCGGGACGAATTTTGCCATGGTAATGGCGGGCGCAGTGGTAGCGACCCTGCCCGTCCTTATCGTGTTTATTGCTTTCCAGAAGTATTTCATAAAGGGTATAGCGCTTACGGGCCTCAAGGCTTGAGGGCCATCAGGCCCGAAATGGATTGTTATCGCTAACATTGACAAAGCACGGTTAATCGTGTAAACTTTATCGAAGGGCCAAGAGACCATGAAACGTTTCGAAAAGTCCAGTATAACTATAAAAGACATAGCCAAAAAGGCCGGCGTCGCGCATTCTACCGTCTCTCTTGTTATGAACGACCGTGAACACGTGTCGCCCAAGTTGCGCGAAAAGATACTGAAGATAGCCAACGAGATGGGCTATATGCCGAACATGGTAGCCCGCAGCCTTATAAGCAAGAAATCCTCCACGGTAGGCGTAGTCTTTCCCGAGAACCCGCATTTCTTCACCATAACGTACTTCCTTATGATAATCGAGGGCATACAGAATGCCTGCAAGAAATATAACAGGGCGCTTATGTTCTTCAGCCTTGACCAGACCAAAGGCGAGTCATATTACCAGATCTCCAGGAAGTGGCTCATCGACCTCATGATAATCATGAATGTCGACTATACCAGGGATATCTCGAAGGATATCCAGGACCTTAGGGATAACGGCATTTACTTTTCTTTCCTGACTAAATATCTCGGTAAGGAGAAGGTCAACTCGGTATGCGTGGATAATTATGACGGTGTCAGGATGGTGCTTGAGCATCTCGCCTCGCAGGGCCATAAACGGGTAGGCTATATCGCAGGTAACCCGAATTCGGCCGATGGCCCCGAGAGGACCCAGGCATACAAGGCCCTATATAAGAAGATGGGTTTTGACCAGGATGAGGAACTTATTGTCCAGGGTGATTTTACCTTTGAGAGCGGAGAGAGGGAAGCCCCCAAGCTCCTGGACCTTAAGAAGCCTCCTACCGCCATATTTGCCGCGAGCGACTATATGGCGATAGGCGCTATGAGGGTGATCAAGGAACGCGGACTTTCCATACCGGGCGATATCGCAGTTATGGGTTTCGATAACACCCTGGAAGCCGCTTATGTTGAGCCTGCCCTTACCACCATAAGGCAGCCGTTGCAGGAGATGGGAGAGAAAGCCGTAGATCTGGCCATACGTTCCATGAATGACGAGAGTTTTGAACCGCAGTCACTTGCCATTAAACCGGAGCTTATAAAGAGACAATCATGCTGAAAAAAACCTTTAGACAAGCGGTGTATTATGTCCTTTTAACCTTTATCTTACTTTCCGTCCCTGCATTCGCAGCGGCCCAGCCTGCGGCCGAAGAGAAGACGCAACCGCCCACTTTTGAGGTAAAACAAATAGACGAGGTCTATGTCCCTTTCCAGAACGGTATACCATATCCTTCGTGGGAAAGGCAGGAACGTGAGTATATAGACCTTGACGGGAACTGGAAATCGCAGCGTCAAGCGGTAGACCATAAACTTACCCTTTCTGAAAGGACCTCGGAGGGCGTAGCCAGGGTGGAGCAGGAAGGCGCTGGGAGGCAGAGACCGGATCATGACGATAGAGCGTGGAATGACAAAACCATTCCCGGGGTAGAGAACCCCGCTCCCGACAGGTATATGGATGGCGCCTGGTACAGGCGTCATTTCGAGGTGCCGGCGGATGCCGCGGGCAAGTATGTCAAGCTCATGTTCGAAGCTGCCAACTATTTTACCGACGTGTGGGTCAACGGAAAGTGGGTAGGTTGCCACGAAGGCGGGTATACGCCGTTCGCTTTCGACGTAGGCAAATACCTGAATTACGGCAAGGATAACGTTATCGCGGTCAGGGTTGATAATATCCCCTGGATACCTCACGGCGACAGTTCATCAGAGGCGCAGAGGACCAACGGGCATAACATAATCCCTTATGCTACTTGCGACTGGTGGAATTACGGCGGTATAACACGGGATGTCTATCTTGAGATCTCACCCGCAGTCTCGGTAGTCCGCGCCGACATAAAGGCAAAGCCTGCCGGTGAAAAGGATTCAGAGATCAGCATAAATGTTACCGTCTATAACAATGGTGATTCGGAAGTGACCGCCCCGGTCTCTATCAAGGTCCTCGGCACCAACATGAGGCAGAAGGACATAGAGACCGTTAATGCCAAAAAATTGGCGTCGAGCAGGACAATGCCGGTAAAAGGCGATACTTCCAGGGAGATAACTCTCAAGCCGGGCGAGGCGAGGGCTGCAAACTTTTCGCTTACTTCCAGCGCGCTTAAGTTCTGGTCGCCTGAATCCCCGGAGCTTTATGTCCTGCAGGTGACGTTAGGCGATAAAAAGAGGAAACTGGACGATTTCTATACGCAGTTCGGGATCAGGCAGGTGCAGGTTGACAAGGCGAGTTCCAAGATACTCCTTAACGGGAAAGAGATATTCCTGCGCGGTATCGCCAGACATGAGGCTTTTTATGGAGAGCCCGGCCCTCCGGATTTCGGTCCCTCACGGGTAGCCGGGGATTTCGGGTTTGTTAAGGAAGCGAACGCAAATTTTGTCAGGACAGCCCATTACCCTAACCAGCAACAGACGTATGTGATAGCGGACAGGATGGGATTGCTTATATGGGAAGAGATCCCTGTATTCTGGTTTGGCGGACCCGAATTCATGATGCAAAAGAACGTGCGCGGTATCGCCAGGCAGATGTGGCTTGAGACAATATTCCGTGACTACAACAGGCCGTCCATAATAATACTGGGTACCTGTAACGAATGCAGCTGGCAGAAAGAGAGGGCCGAGTTCATAAAAGACCTTAAGGACAATGCCTCGAAAGTCGACGGTACCCGTCTCATTGCCCAGTCCGCTTCGGGCAGCGATCCGACGGACGCGACCCAAAAAGAATGCGACGTGATCGGTTTTACCACATATTACGGGATATTCTACGGCAGTTCTTATTATACGGACACAAAAGAGGCCCTCGAAAAGACGCATAAGGCTTTTCCCGGTAAGCCTATCGTATCCACCGAATACGGCATATGGTCGGCCTACGGGGACGTCCCTCAGGAAAGGATGCAGGTCGATGTCGCGAAAGATACCTTCGCGGCGTTCGCCGAACTTCCTTTTGTGGCCGGCTCCGCCTGGTGGACCCTTGCCGATTGGCATACTATGATAACCGAGCCCCAGCATATGGGGCTATTGACCATCGACAGGAAGTCGCAAAAGCCCGTTTATTTCCAGATCCAGAAGCAGCATGCTACCCTTTTGGGCGATCTCTCGGTGAACCTGAAGGAGCCGAAGGATGACGATACCGTAAAAGGCAAGATACGTATATCCGCGGAAATAAAAGGCAAAGAGAAGCCGCAATTTATAGACCTTATAGTTGAAGGCAAGGAACTCGGCAGGCTTTCGCAGAAGAAAGATATTTCCCAGATGGATTTGGACACGTCCAAACTGCCTGACGGGCCGAATACGCTTATAGTACGTGCAAAGAGCAAACAGGGATATTATGTCTCGGACTTTGTCAGGATAAACGTCGATAATAACGATGAGCCTCCGGTCCTTGAGATAATTTTTAAGGATGGCGACCTTGTGATGGGGCATGTAGCGCTTAGCGCGATAGCTTCAGACGACAGGGATTCCCCAAGGGTCGCTTACTCTATAGACGGGTCGGAACCCAAGAGGATGTCTAACCCTTCCGAGAATTCTTACCAGGCAGAATGGGATGCATCCGGGCTCGCTGACGGGTCGACGCATGAATTGACTTTCACTGCTGCGGACTCGGCCGGGCAGACCGCAGAGAGAAAAGTTACCGTTAAGATCGATAACAAGCCCGGCAGGTATGTTGAGCTGCCTTTTGACCACGACTGGATATCCAACAACGGGAAATATACGGACGGGACAGGGTGGGATTTCGCGGCTGAAGACCTGCCTGCCTCGAATTCGGAATTCATCTTCAACGGCGCGGATAAGGTAAAATTCAAGTTCGGCGACAAGGCCGACGGCGCGTTGAACGATGTTGAATGCGCAAAGCAGAAGATATCTTTCTCGCCCGGATATTACAGCAAGGTCTATATACTCGGGTCGATGCATGACGGCGGCGCCAGGTGCCCATTCCTGCTCAACTATACCGACGGGACCCAGGAGAGGGTCCTTGCCGGATTCTCTGACTGGTGGGGCGGAAACCCGGTTTTCGGCGAAGCCGTTGCGATAAAGACCACCCACCATCATGAGGCCAGCGGTGAAAGGAAGCCGGGCTCAGGGATATATATGCAGACGATCGAGCCCGACAACAAGAAAGTCCTGGCTTCAATAATACTGCCTGCTGAACCAAAATTGCACATATTTGCCATGACGCTTGAAGGTGAAGAGTGTAATGATGCCATACCGGAGCCCTCCATGCTTGAGCCCCATGCGAACGCGTCGGTCGGGGATATCGTCAAGATAGTTGCCGAAGATGCGGAGAACGACATATCCAAGATGGAATATTCGATAGATTCCGGTGAATGGCTGCCCATGAAGGCCGAAGCCGCGGGAAAGTATACCGCGGAATGGGACACGACAAAGACCGGTCGCATAGAACACTCGATAAAGGTCAAGGCTACGGATAAGATAGGACAGATAAACATAAAAGGCATAGATGTAAGGGTCATAAACCGCGTTACCATAATATTTCCGTTCGAGGGTGCCAGTATATACAAGACCGCGAACATAATGGTGGAGCCGAGAGCCAACAGGGAAGTGGAGAAGATCGAGTTTTCGGTAGATAACGGGGCTTTTACCGGCATGCCCCTTTCAGGTATGGGTCTTTATACCGCGGAATGGGATACGCAAGGATATAAACCGGGTTCAAACCATTTGCTCGTGGTCAGGGAATATGAAAAAGGCGGCGCCGTTACGATAGACACCGTAAAAGTCAGTACGGATTCCATAAATGTCCTGATAGCCGAGCCGATAAAAGGCCACTCCATAAAAGTGGATAAGAATATCAGAGACTGGATAGGAGTGCCTTCGGAACAGGAGAACACGGCTACGGTAAATAACGGTGAATTCATCTGGAAAGACGCTAAGGACGACGATACCGGCAACGGGCATTACACCTATCCCACCAATAAAGCGCTCAAGAAAGGCTGCGACCTGAAGGAGTTCAGGGTCACGTTCGACGATAATAACCTGTATTTATTGATCAAGGCGGACAGGCCCGGCGATTTCTGGGCGCCTTACAGGATAATAGGCATCGATACCGACGGAGCCAAAGGTGGCAAGGGAGGGACGCAGGTCCTTGCCGAGGGGGATATGGACGATGTCGGTCCGGACAGGGGTTCATATGGAGAGATAAAGGTTGCCCCGGAACTGGCCTGCGAATACGTCATAGGTATATATAATTCATATAAGGGCAGGGTATGGGAGGCCGGGAAAGAAGGTGCGGTCAAATTGATCGCCCGCAAGGAAGCGCAGCCGGACGATACCAAGGGTTTCAAGGTGGATGATTGCAACTGGAGTTCTGTTGAAGTCGCCATCCCCTGGAAATTGCTGGGTGGGGTGCCTTACGGACAGACGTGGAGATTTATCGTAGGGATAGGCCAGCAGGACAATGATACTTTCAGGGAAATAGAGAAGGACGCATCGGAATGGCGTGGCGGCGGCGGTGAATCCAGCGATATCTTCGGGCCGGATCCCGATGTATATGACATCGCCAGCCCGGACAAGAAGACCCAGGAATTCGAGCTCCGCGGTTATGATCCGCAAAGCGATCCCGGCGATCCCGAAGGATTTGCCACTATAACAAAATCATATCTGGTCGTGACCTTCAGCGAAGCTCAGCAGAAACAGTAGCTTGGAGGCGGTATTATGGCGGTTTTGTTCTTTGTCTTGCTTTTCGTTCTTTCGGGTCCGTGTTTTGCACAGTCGGGGTCTGATGCCGTAAAAGGCATGTCCCCCGAAGAGGCGGGCAATATAGCACTGTCCGGCCATAAGATAGAGGTGGATAAATCCCTCTTTGACTGGAAGGGCATACTGCCCGATGAAGAGAACAGTGCCGCCGTTAACAACGGCGAATACATCTGGAGGGACGCTTCCGGGGATGATACCGGCAACGGAAAATACACGTATCCCCTGGACAGGCAGTTAAGGAAAGGGGCCGACCTTAAAGAATTCCGGATAACTTTCGATGAGGACAACCTGTACCTCCTCATAAAGACGAATCGTCCCGGCGACTGGTGGGTACCCTACAGGATAGTCGGCATCGATACCGACGGAGCTTCCGGCGGCAAGGGCGGCGCGGAAGTCCTGGCCCAGGGAGACATGGATGATTACAGCTTTGATTCGGGGACGTTCGCCGAACTCAAGGTTGCCCCGGAACTGGCTTGCGAATACGTAGTGGCCATATCATCTACCTATAAGGGCAGGATATGGGATGCCTCGCAGGCAGGCGTATGCAAGCTTGTCGGTCTCAGGGACGACAGCCCTGACGATACGCCCGGCTTCAGGATAGCGGATATGAATTGGAATACGCTGGAAGTTGCCATCCCGTGGCCGTTGATAGGCGGAAGGCCCGAGAATAAGGCATACAGGTTCATAGTGGCGGTGGGCCAGCAGGATTATGATGTAGCCAGGGAGATAGAGGAAGTCGCTAACGAATGGCACGGAGGAGGTGGTGAGTCGAGCGAGACCAATGGTGTCGACCCGGACATTTATGACCTGGCGGGCGCCGACAAAGCTACCCAGGAGAAAGAGCTTGGGAGCTTTAAAATGAGCGCGTCCCCGGGTGATACGCAAGGGTTCGCTACGATCGACAGATCATACCTTACGGTGAACTTCGGTCCAAAACAGTAGCTTAATAATAAAAGAGGAGGTGGGTTAGATGGGAAGAGTGTTGACAGTGCTGGTAGCGGTGTTGGCGTTGTCATCGGTATGCTTTGCGGATGATGCCGTCAACGGCCATAAGGTAGCCGTTGATGATAAGTCCGTACGCGACTGGAAAGGCACGGCGCCGGAACAGGAGAATACGTTCGTTGTAAGCGAGGGTGAGTACATCTGGAAGGACGCTTCCGGGGATGATACCGGCAACGGAAAGTATGTTTATCCGGAGAACAAGGCGCTCAAGAAGGGCGGCGACCTCAAAGAGTTCAGGGTGACTTTCGATAACGATAACCTGTATATGCTGTTCAAGACAGACAGGCCCGGCGACTGGTGGGTACCCTACAGGATAGTCGGCATCGATACCGACGGAGCTTCCGGCGGCAAGGGCGGCGCGGAAGTCCTGGCCCAGGGAGACATGGATGATTACAGCTTTGATTCGGGGACGTTCGCCGAACTCAAGGTTGCCCCGGAACTGGCTTGCGAATACGTAGTGGCCATATCATCTACCTATAAGGGCAGGATATGGGATGCTAAGGGTAAATTGATCGCCCGCAAGGAAGCCCAACCGGATGATACCCCGGGTTTCAAGGTTGGGGATTATAACTGGAATGCGGTTGAAGTAGCCATCCCGTGGGAGCTTCTCGGAGGGAAACCGGCCGAAGGCACCACTTGGAGGCTGATTGTAGCTACGGGCCAGCAGGATAACGACCTCGCGCGTGAAGTGGAAGAAGAAGTAAGCGAATACCGCGCCGGGGGCGGAGAATCAAGCGAGGATAACGGTGTTGACCCTGACGTTTTCGATCTCGCGGGTGCCGACAAGGCCACCCAGGAGAAAGAGCTTGGGAGCTATAAGGCTGACGGTGAGCCGGGCGACGCCAACAGCTTCGCTGTTATAAGCAAGTCGTTCCTGACCGTGAAATTCGGCAAGTAATATTACAGAAACAATTAAACCACAGGAGGGGCCGTGATCCCGGCCCCTCCTGAGAGGTATAAAATGATAAAGAGATCGGCATTCTTCGCATTACTTATATTGTTTATCGTGTCTTTCGGCACCGTATTTTCTTATATAGGCGTAGGGTCATTATCCGGCCATCCTATACGAGTAGACGGTTCCGTTGCGGATTGGGTAGGGACCCCTCCCGAAAAATATAACACCGCCATAATAAGTAAAGGCGAATATATATGGAAGGATGCCCTTAACGATGATACGGGTAACGGAAAATATACCTATCCTAAGAATCCCGCTTTTGCGAAAGCCTCCGACCTGGAAGAATTCCGGATCACGTGGGACTCAAAGAATATGTATTTTCTCATAAGGTCGTCGCATCCCGGCGACTGGTGGTCTCCCGTAAGGCTTATAGCCATAGATACAGACGGGATGGGCGGGGGCAGGAGGGGAATGAAAGTCATACAGCAGGGTGACCTCAACTCCCTTGATGCCGATACGGGGACATTTGGGGAGCTCAGGGTATCTAATTCGCTTGCAGCGGATTACGTCATATGTATCGCGGGTACCTATAAAGGCCGCATATGGGACGCAAAAGGCAACCTTGTGGCTAAGGCCATAGGCGAAAAGACTGATACCAGGGGGTTCAAGATCAAGGATTCCAACATGTGTGCTGTCGAGGTCCAGGTCCCGCTGAAGATACTCGGAAATCCGGCCGGGAAGACCTGGAGGTTCATAGTGGCAATGGGCACAGAGGACAAGGAGCATCTCAGGGAGATACATAAAGAAGCCGATGATTGGTACGGCGGCGGCGGGGAAGATACGTTCTCCGAAGATGGAGTGGACCCCGATTACTACGATCTGGCGAGCCCCAGCCAGACGACGCAGGAGATAGAACTCTCGAGTTATAAACCGAACGCGCCGGCAGGCGATACATCGGCTTTCGCGGTTATAGAGAAGTCATATCTTCAGGTCAAATTTTCCCCCTACTTGCAGGTTACTAAATAAGATAGATCCTTATCTAACATGAAGAAGATCACGTTTAAAGAGATATCGAAGATCGTAGGGGTCTCCCCTATGCACGTCTCCCGGGCCCTGGCAGGACATCCTTATGTAAAGGAAGACCTGAGGAAGAAGATATTTAAGGTTGCCAAGGAGCTAAACTACAGCATAAATCCTTTCGGCAGGGGTCTATCTAAGAACATCCAGATGAAGGCGAGGATGATATGCCTTCTTACAAATTATGATAATTTTTTTCGGACCGAATATTTCATAAATCTCATGGATTCCATAAGCGAGAACTGCAGGTTGAAAGATTGCGACGCCATAATAGTCAGCCTTACCGACGATAAGCGCGATAACATCAAGAGGCTCAAGAACCTGGTCAATTATTATAAAGCGGGTATAATAGAGGGGTTCGTGTTCATAGCCCCTGAACTCGGTTCGCAGGAGGGGCTTTTTCTTTGCTCGGAGAAGGTCAACTTTGTTTGCGTAGGCAGCAGGATAGACCCCGAGACAAAGTATGTGGATATCGATAATTTCAAGGCCGGTTTTGATGTGGGCGAATACTTGTCCGGACTCGGCCACAGGAGGTTCGCATTCATCAAGGGGGCAGAGAACCGTTTCGATACCCATGAAAGAATGCAGGGGTTCTCAACCGCCTTAGGCATGAAGGGCCTGGAGATCGATCCCGGTCTTATAGTAAAGGGTGATTACAAGATAGCCGGCGGGAAGAAGGCGACCGCATCGATGTTTTCGCGCAGTAAGAAACCCGACGCGATATTTTATGCGAACGATCTTATGGCTTACGGGGGGATGGAGTTCTTTAAGGAGAAGAAGATCGACGTGCCCGGGGACGTGTCTATCGTCGGTTTTGACGACCTTGAGGTTTCGGCGAAATGCCGCCCGCCGCTTACCACGGTAAGGCAGCCTTACGCGGAGATGGGCGAGGCGGTAATGGAAGCCGTATTTGACCGTGATTTTACCACAATGAAGATACCAGGCGAGCTTATAATAAGAAAAAGCTGCGGGAGGCTATAAAGGAGACCATGATGAGGACCAGCGCTGTATACAGGGTAGGGGACGACAACGAGTTCATTATAGAGAACTATAACCATTCCAAGGCATTTTCCAGTTTCCTGCCCGGGATCGCCGGCCTGGACGGCATACCGATGTGGACTTTTTACGTGAACAGGAACCAGGCCGTCTGCAGTTTCGGTATCGAGGGGAAAGACCGCTCCATGATGGAATTCCTGCCGGCGAATTTCGCATACCAGCTCGTAGGGACCCAGGGTTTCAGGACGTTCATCAAGATTTCCTCGAAAAGCGGCCATACCTATTATGAACCTTTCCGCACTTACGAGAAGGAAGAGAAATATATCCCTTCGCAGACTATGGTAATAAGACCCTATTCCGTGACCATAAAGGAAGAGAACCGCAAACTCGGCCTGGACGTAAAGGTAGAATATTGTAACCTTTCAGGCCAGCCTTTCCCCGGACTCATGAGAAAGGTTGAGATCAGGAACATTTCCGGCAAAAAAGTCTCGTTCGAGCTGATAGACGGAATGCCGCAGGTGGTCCCGTTCGGAATGGACGACTTCAGCCTAAAGAAGATGAAATACCTGGTGAAGTCCTTCAGTTTTGTGGAGAACCTGAAGAAGAAGATACCGTATTTCCATATCAAGACGACGCACGAAGACGGCCCCGAAGTGGCAATGGTAAAGAAAGGGCATTTTTACGCCTGCTTCAGGACCAAGGGCGGTAAGATGGAGTTGCTCAGGCCTATGGTCGACGTATCGCAGATATTCGGGATGAGGAAAGATTTCATGTTCCCGTCGGAATTCAACGTTAAGAAGAAATTCTCGTATGATGCCAAGAACGAATTAAAGAGCGGGGAATTTGCCTGTGCCATGTGTTACCAGGACGTGAAGCTGGCTCCTGCCGGGTCGGCGGTCATTACGTCGGTCTTCGGTACCCTGGACTCGCTGGAGGAGACATCGAAGGTGGCGCGCGCGGTCACGGCCGACCTCATGGAAAGGCAGCTTGAAAAGAACAGGGAACTAATAGAATCCGTAATGGCCAGGTCGCTTGTCGTAAGCGAAGACCGCAGGTTCGACAGGTACTCCCTGCAAAACTACCTCGACAACGTCCTTAGGGGCGGGCTGCCTATCACGGTAACCAAGGACAAGAGCAAGGTATTTTATGTATATTCAAGGAAGCACGGCGACCTGGAGCGTGATTACAACCAGTTCTATACCTCCCCGACCGAGTATTCGCAGGGGGATTCGAATTACAGGGACGTCAACCAGAACCGGCGAAACGACGCGTTCTTCAACCCGGATGTCGGGATGACGAACATAGTCAACTACGTGAGCCTTATACAGCTTGACGGATTCAATCCGCACGGTGTAGGGGGCATTACGTTCAGGTATAAGGGCGGCAAGGAGACGCTTAAGCCGCTTTTTGGCACCAATGCTGTTGATGCTGAAGCATTTTTGGACAAACCGTTTACCCCGGGAGATCTCTTTAAGTTCCTTGATGCCGGGAAGATAAAGACCGGCCTGTCCAAGGAAACGCTTCTTTCCGGGCTACTCGAAAGATCGGAGGCTATACAGAATTCAAAACATATAGAAGGATATTGGAGCGACCATACTTTTTATAACATGGACCTGATAGAAAGCTTTCTCTCGGTATTCCCCGATAGGAAGAAAGAGCTTTTTTTAGATAATAAGGGGTTCACATTCCATGACAGCATGTATGTGGTGATGCCGAGGGAAGAGAAGTATGTCCTTTGGGACGGCAAACCCATACAGGCCGGAAGCGTCAGGCTTGACGAAGAGAAGAAACAGATGATAACGGACCGGGCCAGCGACAACAATCTCGTGCGCAAGGAGAACGGGAAAGGGGAGGTTTACAGGACCAACCTCATAACGAAGCTTTTTATACTCGCGGTTAATAAAATCAATTCCATCGCCCCGGACGGATGCGGAGTGGAGATGGAGTCGGATAAGCCCAACTGGTGCGATGCTCTGAACGGGTTGCCCGGTATGTTCGGTTCGTCCTCTAACGAGACATTCGAGCTCAAGAGGTTAATATCCCTTGTCTCGGATAATATCGGCGCCGCCTCGCTTGAACTTCCCGAAGAGGTCGCGGATGCGGTTTCTTCTTCAAGGGATGTGCTTGGCGGCTATCTCTCCGGAGATCTCGACGATTATGCCGCCTGGGACAAGCTGACGTCTATTAAGGAGGAATTCAGGAAGAGGACCAAATTCGGCATAACCGGCCGCATGGTCAACCTTACGGCCGACGAAGCCTCTAAGTACCTCAACCTTGCCGCCAAGAGGGTCCAGTCGGCGGTGAATAAAAGTTTTGATGAGAAGTCCGGGCTCTTCTCCGGATATTTTACCAATGTCCCGGTCGAATACGAGAAGATAACCTGCACCGACGACAAAGGCAGGGAAGTCGCCAAGACTAACCACAAGGGCCTGCCGTGCATAAGGGTCAAGAAGTTCGAATCGAAGGCACTTCCGCTTTTCCTGGAAGCGCAGGTCCACGCCATGAGGACGGAGAAAGACCTATCGCTTAAGGCCCGCCTTCACGGGAATCTTATGAACAGCGCGCTGGTAGACAGGAAATTGAAGATGCTCTTTGTCAACGACTCCATCGCAAAAGAGCCGTATGAGATAGGCAGGACCAAAACGTTCAACCCGGGTTGGCTGGAAAATCAGTCTATATGGCTTCACATGGAATACAAATATATGCTTGAGCTCATCAGGGGAGGCCTTTATAAGGAATTCTTCAGGAACATGAAGAATGTATTGATACCCTTCCTTCCTGCCGAAGTATACGGCAGGAGCATATTCGAGAATTCATCTTTTATCGCCAGCAGCGCCCATCCGGACAAGAAAGTCCACGGGCAGGGTTTTTACGCGCGCCTGTCGGGTTCTACGGCGGAATTCATACATATGTGGCTTATAATGATGACCGGAGGCAGGCCATTCGGTGTCGAAGGCAGCGGCAAGCTTATATTCAAGCTTTGCCCCGTTATAGAGGGCGGGATGTTCCTTAAGAAGGACCGCAAGGTGAGCTATTACCTTCCTGACGGGACTCCCAAGACAGAGATTGCCCGCAAAGGAACGCTGAAATTCATGTTTCTCGGAAGTATTCCCGTTACATACATAAATAGTGCCGGGAAAGATATATTCGGCGATAAAGGGAATACACGCTACGAGATAACCCTGGATGACGCAACCGTTAAATCTTTTGACGGGGAAGTTCCCGAACCTTATTCGGTCATGATCAGGGACAGGAAGATCCGGGAAATAAAAGTTTACTTTAACTGATACGGAGGATGTCGTGAATAAGAAGGCGGTCTCTTTCGACAGTAAGAGTATGCTTATAAACGGCAAGAGGGTCATGCTCTATGGCGGCGAGTTCCATTATTTCCGCGTCCCGAATGAGCTATGGGAGGACAGGCTGCAGAAGATGCGGTCTGCCGGCCTGAACCTGGTAGTTACCTATATACCGTGGAATTTCCACGAGATGAAGGAAGGCGAGTTCAGGTGGGACGGGGACAGAGACCTCGATAAGTTCATAACCCTCACGCAGAAGTACGGTTTCTACCTGATAATAAAACCGGGACCTTATATTTGCGCGGAATGGGATTTTGGAGGTTTTCCGGACTGGCTCCTCAGCAAGGACATCAATCTGCGCGAGGATGACCCGGAATACATGAGGTTGATAGCCGGCTATTATAAGGAGATCGCCGGCATAATAAGGCCCCACCTGATCACCAGGGGAGGGAATATAATACTTTTCCAGGTAGAGAACGAGTATGACCACCTGATAGCCTATACCGGAATAGAGAGATACAAAAAGGGAGCGCTTAAGTACCATATGAAACTCCTCGACATGGCGAGGAGAGAAGGTATTGATGTACCTGCTTTTACGGTCGAAGGCAGCTTCCTCAGGAAAAGCGAAATAATAGACGCCCGCACCTATTACCCCAATATACCCTGGATATGGCTCTGGGAATTCAATGATTTTGATAAGGCGATAAGGGATTCTGTCGCGGCGCAGCCCGAAAAGCCCCTTATGATAATGGAACTTGAGACCGGATGGTTTGCCCAGTTCGGAAAGCCTCTCTACCAGATAGAGCCGGAAGTGACCAGGGCGATACTCAGGACCGTGATCGCGGAGGGAGCTTCCGTGTTGAACCATTTCATGTTCATAGGAGGCACCACGTTCCCGTATTGGAATTGCAAGGGAGATTACGGCGGGATAGGTACTTGCACTACATATGACTTTGGACATTCCCCGGTAAGGGAATGGGGCGAGGTCTCGCCTACCAAGTACCATCTGGCCCGCAATACCGCGCAATTCCTCGACTCGTTCGAGGATGAGCTGTTCTCTTCGGAGAAGAAACAGGGCGCGTCGAGGTTCGTCAAGGGCGGGGAGACGGTTGCTCTTGTCGACGGCAGGAATGCCGTCCCAAACCCCGATTTTTCCGGCACATTCGAGAACGTGGAGGTCCTGGAGAGATACGGGAAGAAAGGCGGTTTCGTTATGGTCCGAAACCTCACGGAAGATACGCATAAGGTTCGTGTAGCGTATTTCTCCCCGATGGAAGGCGCGGAAATGGCCATGCCGGCGACCCAGGACCTGAAGCTTGCCCCAAGGTCTTCTTTCCTGTTCCCCGTGGATATCGCCGCCGGAAGAAGAAATACCGTTATAAGGTATTCCACCTGCGAGCTCTTTCTCAGGAAGAAGATAGGAAAGGAAAATTTCGTGTTCTTATCGGGCAAGCCCGAAGTGCCCGGGGAGACGCTGATAAAATGCTCCTCAAGACCGGTTGTGCTTGAAGGAAAATTCGACGTGGATAAGGTAAAGGGCGGATACCTTGTGACGAATGAGAACGACGGCACGAACATACTGAAGGCAGGCGGGACTTTCTTCGTTTTTCTCGACGACAAGACCGCGGCAAAAGTTTGGGACAGGCGCGATGCCGTTGTGATAAGCGATTACTACTACATCGAGGATATTTTCAATAACGGCAGGAGCATAGATATATGCGCCCAGGCGAAAAACGGCTGCAACCAGCGCACCAGGATATTTACCGGCCTCAGGCCGCGTTCGGTTGCGATAAACAGCGAGAAGACCCCGTTCAAGTATGACAGGAGGACGAGATCCGTCAGGTTTGAATTCGATTGCGCCGTTGAGGAGCTGCCCAGGATAACGTGGCTTAATGCGCCGCGGTTCGCTCCGGATGTCGATGAAAAAGAAACGGGTTATGATGACTCCGCGTGGCAAAAGATCAGGCTGCCGAATTCGCTCGAGAAATCCGGCCTGCTGGAGCACGGTTTCCTGTGGTATAGGAAGAAGTTCAGCCTCAAGGGAAAACCTTCCAAATGTATCCTTAAGATAGAGACCGGCGAAATGGACCGTTTCTACGTTTACGTTAACGGCCGTTTTGTGTGGCGCGGCATAGAGAACAAGGACCTGGACATAACGCAATTCGCCCGTAAAGGCGTAAACCAGCTTGCCGTAAGGTATGAGAATGCTTATCATACTAAGGCGCACCCGCACGAGGGCGCTATCAAGAAATTCAGCGGTATCCTGAAGCCGGTAAAGATATCGGGCAGGATATCCGGCAGGGATTTCGGGCTTGTTTTGGGCGACTTGCTTGTCCGCGAAAAGGCGGCAGGCCTGATAAAAGGATACCATGAGCCCGATTGCGACGAGACTCTATGGAGAAAGACGCCCCCGGCCAGGAAATACGTGATCCCCGAGGATATGGGGGAACTGGTCTGGTACAGGAGGAAATTCCGCTTCCTCCCGAGGAAAGGCGGCGTATGCGCGTTGAAATTGACAATAGATCACGCTTTCGAGAGATGCATAATATACCTCAACGGCAAAGCACTGGGGAAATACGAATCGGTAGGCCCGCAGAATGATTTTTATATCCCTGAGACGTTCCTTCGCTCGGAAAATACCCTGGCGATACTGCTTGAAGGCCCGGGAGTCCATCCGGTCAAAGAGTTCGGGTTTGTGCCCCCGGTGCTCAAGGACCCCAGGATAGGGTTTTATTACAGCGCCAAAAAGATCCTGGCAAGGATATCCCGGTAGGGATACATTGCATCTTGACAAATATACCCCATATGATATAATTATTACACCTAAAACGACTTAGGAATAGACGAGGACGTCTTCTATATATTTTTAATAATAGAAGGCGTCTTTTTTTATCAATTGGTTAAACAGATGAGAAAGAAAAAGACGGCGTTCAGCCACTTTCCGGAGAAACAGGGGCTCTATGATCCGCAGTTCGAGCGCGACAGCTGCGGCGTAGGTTTCGTCTGCGATATCAAAGGCCGCAAGTCTTATGATATCGTCGGGAAAGGCATCCTTGCGCTCGAGCACCTGATGCACAGGGGCGCTACAGGTTCGGACCCTAAGACCGGCGACGGCGCAGGAGTCCTTATACAGATACCGCATGAGTTCTTCCTCAAAGAATGTCCCAAATCCGGGATATCCCTTCCGGAAGCCGGCGGCTACGGCGCGGGGCTCGTTTTCCTTCCGACTGAAGACAAGGACAGGAGATTCTGCGAAGATAACTTCAGGAAGATAATAGAGAGCGAGGGCCTTGTCTTTTTGGGCTGGAGGGAAGTGCCCGTTGACGATTCGATGATAGGCAAGACGGCACGCGATACTGAACCGGTGATAAAGCATATATTTGTCGGCAAACCTTCCTCTCTAAAGGATGAGCTGGCGTTCGAAAGAAAGCTTTTCGTGGCCCGCAAGCGGATAGAGAACCTTGTCCGCGGTTCAAGGATATCCCAGAAGAAATATTTCTACGTTACCGGCCTTTCATGCCGCACGTTGGGCTATAAGGGCCTCTTGATGTCCACACAGTTGAAAGAGTATTTCCTCGACCTCAAGGACGAGGGCATAAAGAGCTCCTTTGCCCTTATACACGCGCGCTACAGCACGAATACTTTCCCGACGTGGGACCTTTCGCAGCCGTTCCGTTACCTGGCCCATAACGGCGAGATAAATACCCTGCGCGGTAATATCAACTGGATGGCCGCGCGCCAGGGCCTTTTTAAGAGCAGCCTGTTCGGTAAGGACATGAAAAAGATCTTTCCTGTCGTTGTGCCCGGCGGGAGCGATTCGGCCATGCTCGATAACGCCCTCGAAATGCTTGTCCTGAGCGGGCGCCCCCTGCACCACGTAATGATGATGCTCATACCGGAGGCATGGCAGTCAAATAACCAGATTGACGCACGCAGGAAAGATTTCTACGAATATCACGCCTGCCTCATGGAACCGTGGGACGGGCCAGCAGCCGTGGCGTTCACCGACGGCAGATATATAGGCGCGACACTCGACCGTAACGGGTTAAGGCCCGCCCGCTATATCATAACCAAGGACGATATGGTCGTCATGGCATCTGAGGTCGGCGTCCTCGATATAGCCCCGGAGAACGTGCTGGTCAACGGCCGTTTAAAACCGGGCAGGATGTTCCTTATCGATACCCATGAAGGCCGGATAATTGATGACAAAGAACTTAAAGACAAGATTTCTGCGGCCAAACCTTACGGAAAATGGCTGAAGGAGAACCTTGAGGACCTTGAGGACGTAAAAGCCGCGAAAAAATCCAAAGCTCCGGGGATAAAAGATACATTGAGCCGGCAGATAGCGTTTGGTTATACCAAAGAGGCCCTTAAGACGATAATCAGGCCCATGGCTGAGACCGGCGCAGAGCCGACCGGATCCATGGGAGACGATACACCACTGGCCGTACTCTCGGAAAAACCGAGGATGTTCTACGATTATTTCAAGCAGCTCTTCGCCCAGGTCACGAATCCCCCGATAGACCCTATCCGCGAGGAGCTCGTGATGACCCTGGACACTTACCTGGGCCGCGAGAAGAGCGTCCTCGAAGAGACCCCTGACCATTGCCACAGGCTCAAGGTCGCCAACCCGGTGCTTACCGATGAAGAACTGGCAAAGATAAAGAATATCAGGAACAGGACTTTCAAGACAAAGGTCATCTCCACCTTGTTCGAGGCCGGGAAAGGCAAGGCGGGGTTCAGGAAGGCCCTCGACAGGATACGCAAGGAATCCTCAACCGCCATAAAGGCCGGGTACAGTTTCATTATATTGAGCGACAGGGGAGTCGATGAAAAATACGCCGCGCTTCCCGCGCTTCTGGTATGCGCAGCGGTGCACCACCACCTCATACGCGAGGCGACGCGCACCCAGGCCAGTATTATCCTCGAAAGCGGCGAGCCGAGGGAAGTGGCGAATTTCGCTCTCCTGTTCGGTTACGGTGCCGACTGCGTAAATCCATACCTGGCGTACAGGTCGATAGAGGAGCTTATCAAGTCCGGTGAGCTCGACAAAGATTTCAAGGCCGCGCAGAAGAATTACATACACGCCCTGACGCACGGGATAATGAAGATCCTCTCAAAGATGGGCATCTCGACGATACAAAGCTACCGCGGCGCACAGATATTCGAGGCGCTCGGCCTGAACGGCGAGATTATAGACGAATGCTTTACCGGTACGGTCTCCAGGATAGGCGGTGTGGGCCTGGACGTGATAGCGCAGGAGACCATAGCCAGACACGACGAAGCGTTCCCTTCCAGGACGGGAAGGCAGCCCCAGCTCGATAACGGCGGCCTTTACCAGTGGCGCCGCGACGGCGAGTTCCACCTGTGGAACCCCGAATCGATAGCCGCCCTGCAGGATTCTGTCCGCAATAACGATTTCGAAGCCTTCAAGAAGTTCAGCAGCCTCATCAATAACCAGGAAAACCACCTTTGCACTTTGCGCGGCCTCCTGAAATTCAAGGAGACGCAGGCGATACCCGTAGGCGAGGTCGAGCCCGCTTCCGAAATAGTAAAACGTTTCGTGACGGGCGCGATGAGCTTCGGTTCCATAAGCAAGGAAGCCCACGAGGCTATGGCCACCGCTATGAACCGCATGGGCGCCAAGTCCAATTCCGGCGAGGGCGGGGAAGACCCTGCGAGGTTCATCCCGCTTCCCAACGGCGACAGCTTACGCTCGGCCACAAAACAGGTGGCCTCCGGCAGGTTCGGCGTCACGAGCAATTATCTCGCGAATGCCGACGAGCTCCAGATAAAGATAGCCCAGGGCGCCAAGCCGGGCGAGGGCGGCCAGCTTCCCGGGCACAAGGTAAGCGTTACCATCGCGAAGGTCCGCCATTCGACCCCGGGAGTGACCCTCATCTCGCCGCCTCCGCACCATGACATTTATTCCATAGAAGACCTGGCGCAGCTCATATTTGATTTAAAGAACGCGAATCCCCGCGCGAGGGTAAGCGTAAAGCTTGTCTCCGAGATAGGCGTCGGCACCATAGCCGCGGGTGTGGCTAAAGGCCACGCCGACATGATACTTATCTCGGGCGGCGACGGCGGCACGGGCGCATCGCCCATAAGTTCGATAAAGCACGCCGGCCTCCCGTGGGAACTCGGCATTTCCGAGACGCACCAGACACTTGTCCTCAACGACCTGAGGAGCCGTGTCAGGCTGCAGACCGACGGGCAGATGAGGACGGGCCGTGACATCGTGATCGCCTCCATACTCGGGGCCGAGGAGTTCGGGTTCGCTACGGCCGCGCTGGTAGTCCTCGGCTGCATGATGCTCAGGCATTGCAACCTGAATAATTGCTCGGTCGGTGTGGCCACGCAGGATGAGATATTAAGGAAGAGGTTCAGCGGCAAAGCGGAATACCTGCAGTCGTATTTTACGTTCGTCGCGGAAGAAGCGCGCGGCATAATGGCCCAGCTTGGCGTGAGGAAGATCGACGAACTCGTCGGCCGCACCGAATTGCTTGAGCCGAACAAGGCGATATTCCACTGGAAAGCCAAGGGCATAGATTTCTCGAATATACTGTATAAACCCGCCGTCGGAGACGGGGTCGGCACCCGCTGCCTTATAAGGCAGGACCACGGCATAGATAAGGTCCTCGACCTGAAACTTATCGATCTCGCGAAAGCGGCCCTTGATAACAGGGAGAAGACTTCCGCGGAACTCGGGATAAATAATACCGACAGGACCACAGGGGCGATGCTTAGCGGCGAGCTCTCGAAGCGCTACGGCGAGGACGGCCTGCCGGATGATACCATCCGTTTCAGGTTCAGCGGCACCGCGGGCCAGAGCTTCGGCGCGTTCCTGGCCAAGGGCATAACTTTCGAGATAGA
>CAZAEH010000019.1:0-1676 GCA_964484255.1 uncultured Planctomycetia bacterium | reverse complement strand
CCGCGGGCCAGAGCTTCGGCGCGTTCCTGGCCAAGGGCATAACTTTCGAGATAGAAGGGCAGTCGAACGATTACGTCGGCAAGGGGCTTTCGGGCGGCAAGATCATCGTCTATCCGTCAAAGAAGGCGCGGTTCGACCCGTCCGAGAACATAATAATCGGTAATACCACTTTCTACGGCGCGACCTCGGGCGAGGCTTATATCCGCGGCGTGGCCGGCGAGAGGTTCTGTATCCGCAATTCCGGCATCCTGGCAGTTGTCGAGGGTGTCGGGGACCACGGTTGCGAATACATGACAGGCGGGCGCGTGGTCATCATCGGAAGGACCGGGCGCAACTTCGCCGCGGGCATGTCGGGCGGCATCGCCTACGTTTACGACGAGGACAAGAAGTTCAAGTCGCGCTGCAACATGGGCATGGTGGAGTTCGACGCCCTTGACGATGACGACAAGTTCGCAGTACGCGCGCTACTGAAGAACCATGTCCGGTATACGGCAAGCGCCAAGGCGAAGAAGATACTGGACAACATAGAGAGTGAAATTAAGAGTTTTGTTAAAGTGATGCCGACGGAATACAAGAAAGTTCTCGAGGGCGGCATAGTCAAGAAGAAGCCTGTTTTTTCAGAGGTCAGCGATGGGTGATGTAAAGGGTTTCCTGAAGGTCAGACGCGGCCATTCGGATTACCGTCCGGTCTCCGAGAGGGTAAAGGACTATAAAGAGGTTGCCGTCCTGCGTCCTGAGGCGAAGTCCAGCGAGCAGGGTTCGCGGTGCATGGACTGCGGCGTCCCGTTCTGCCATTGGGGCTGCCCGTTAGGCAATTACATCCCCGAATGGAACGACCTCATCTACCGCGGACATTGGAAGAAGGCTGTGGAGTCCCTTTTGTCGACGAACAACCTGCCCGAAGTTACCGGCAGGATTTGCCCGGCTATCTGCGAATTTGCCTGCGTCCTCGGATATAACGACGATCCCGTCACCATACGCGAGGACGAGCTGGATATCATCGAGCATGCTTTCAAAAAAGGCTGGATAAAGGCCAACCCCCCGAAAGAACGGACCGGCAAGAAGGTGGCCGTCGTGGGTTCGGGCCCCTCGGGCCTCGCCTGCGCCGACCAACTGAACAAGGCCGGGCACAAGGTGACCGTCTTCGAGCGCGACGAAAAGGCCGGCGGCATAATGCGTTACGGCATACCGGATTTCAAGCTGGATAAGTCGGTCCTCGACAGGCGCGTTAAGATATGGAAGAAGGAAGGCATAACTTTCAAGACCGGCGTCGATGTCGGGACGGATTATAAGGCCTCGCAGCTCAAGAAGGATTTTGACGCCATTGTCCTTACTGGCGGCAGCCGCGTCCCGCGCGACCTGTCCATACCCGGCAGGGAACTCAGCGGCGTGCATTTTGCGCTGGATTACCTCGCACAGTCGAACAGGAGGGTCTCCGGCAGGAAGATAGGCCTTAGCGAGCTGATAGACGCTAAAAACAAGAAGGTCGTTGTAATTGGCGGCGGCGATACCGGCTCGGATTGCGTCGGCACGGCCCACAGGCAGGGCGCATCAAGTGTGACACAGATAGAACTTCTCCCCCAGCCACCGGAATGCCGCACGAAGGCGTTCCCATGGCCGAAATACCCCATGCTCCTTAAGACCACCACCAGCCACGAGGAAGGCGGAGAGCGCTA
>CAZAEH010000018.1:5182-30030 GCA_964484255.1 uncultured Planctomycetia bacterium | reverse complement strand
CGGGCCGGACACCCATCTCGCAGAGGCTATCTGCATACCTATGCTCCTGTAGACCCTTATATCCCCTTCGGCCAGGACCACGGGTACTATCCTGACACCGGGTCTCAGGAATTGCAGGAAAGGGACCTGGACCTCCACCGAATGCTCACCGCGTTGGGCAACCTCATCCTCTTCAAGGTAGGCCGAACCCGAAAGTATACGTTTTGCGAGGGCGGAGTTTATATCGCAATCGCCCGAAGGCAGCCTCCATGTCCCTTCAGTCATGATCGAAAAAGGCTTCCCCCTGCCCGTATGGTTCGGGCCCATTATAACACATGTCTCACAAAGCTTCGCGCTCGAAAGGACCGCCCCGGCAACGGCACCCGAATAAATATACCCTGCATGCGGAGATACCAGACCAACGGCCTCGATCTTGCCGGCACCGGCTGCGGCATATCTTTCTACCTGCCTTTGCAGCGGTTGTTTAGTACCGGGATAAAATTGGCCTGCTACGGCGGGCTGGCGCAGCATCGGTTATCTCGCGGGCCGTTTAGCGGCGGTCGAATCCGCAGCGGAGGGAACGATCATGACCTCGCTCATCTTAGATGTATGGAAATACTTTTTTACTACCCTCATGACATCACCGGCAGTCACTGCATTGATCATCTCGGGGTATTTGAAGAGATCCTTGCTGCCAAGCCCATACAGCTCATCGATGGCAGTCCTGAACGCCACGGAAGAATTTACCTCAAGACTTCTGTAATAAGAACCAAGCAGGTCGCTTTTTGCGAGCTCAAGCTCCTCCTGCGTCGGGCCTTCCATCATCAGGGATTTCAGGTCTGTGAGCACTATGTTCTTTGCGTCATCGATACTGCTGGATACCGTAGCCACATATATTGCATCATACCCGGGATCTATGCCCAGGACTGAAAAAGAGCCCAGCGTATATGAAAGACCGAGTTTCTCGCGTATATCCCTGTAAAGCCTGCCGCCTTCCCTGCTGAGTATCGAATTGACCACATCGAGTACATATTTATCTTTGTCTTTAACATCTACTCCCGGGTATCCTATCATCAGGACCGCCTGCTCTTTAGGCATACGTTTTACGACGCTGCGCGGGGCCAGTTGTTCCTGTTCAGGGGCGACGGTTACGCCGCCGAATTCTTTCTTCGCCAACCCTCCGAAAACGGAGATCAATCGCCTCTCCATCCCCGAATCGATATCGCCGAAAACGGATATCACCATATTGCCCGGCACCGCGTATTTCCTGTAAAAATCAAAAAGATCTTCTCTCCTTATCCGGGAAACCGCTTCTGCGCTGCCAAGGTCAGGCATGCCATAAGGATGCGACTGGAAGATAAGTTTTATGAGTTCTTTCGAGGCGGTCGAGAATATATCATCCTCCTGTGCCTTGATGGCTGCCAGTTGGAGCTCTTTTGCAATGGATAGTTCTTTCTGGGGAAACCTCGGATTAAGTAAAACATCGCGCAGTAACGAAACGGTATACTTGAAGTCGGACCGCAGGCATTTAGCCGAAAGCCCGAAAGAGTTCTTCCCGCTAAACCCTGATAGTTCAATCCCGCGGCCCTCGGTCTCTTCCGCGATCCTGTCAGCTGAACGCAACCTGGTCCCCTTAAGCATCATATCGGACATTAATCTCGTTATGCCGTTATTGCCCTCGTCCTCGGCCCTGACCCCTCCGGTAAAAGCGATAGAGATCGAAACTACCGGAAGCGACGGGTCCCTGTTCATTATAAGCCTCGCCCCGTTGCGCAAGGTCAACGTCCGTATGTCAAAATCTTTCCTCCCGTCCGCTGAAGGCGCGCCAGCGCAAGCTTCGGACGAGGCAGGCACCAGCTTGACAACGGTCATATTACTGCCGTTAAGGTAACGGTTCGCGGCACTGAGCACGGCATCGGTATCGACGCGGTTCATTCCTTCGATATATCTCTTCGAAAAATTACAATCGCCGGTCGAGACATACCCTGAGACATAATCGCCCGCCTGCGCTTCTATCGACTCCTTGCCGTAAATATAGCCGCTTATCACGGATTGCTTGACCCTGGCAAGCTCTTTGCTGCCAAGTGGTGACCTTTTTACCTTATCTATCTCGGATATTATCTCTTTCTGGGCGGCAGGGATATTGTCCTCATCAAGCACGGCGGAGATTATAAAAATACCGGGATCCGATGGAGTATAATTATATGCCGAAACTGAATAAACGAGCTTCTTCTCCTTTACCAGTTTCCTGTAAAGCCTTGAGCTCTCCGACTGCCCCATGACCGCCGAAAGCAGGTCCAAAGGATAGAGATCGGCATCTGTAAGGCTTGTGCTGTGGAAAGCTATAAGCAGCCTGGAAAGCTTCAGGCCGTCTACCCCGGCTTCTTCCGACCTGCACGATATCTGCAGAGGTTCGACTGGCTTTATGGCCAGCGGATCGGCTCTCCTCGGCAGTTTCCCGAAGGCCTGCTTGCAATATCCAAATGCCGTGGGCATGTCTACATCGCCGACTATGGATATTACACAGTTGTTCGGGACGTACCGTTGGCCATGGTATTCGACCAGATCGCTTCTCTTGAGCTGCCTGAAAAGGTCCTCGTATCCGATGACGGGATATTTATACGGATGGCGCAGGTAGGCGGTATCCCAAAGGAGCATAGACGCCCTGCGCGAAGGATCGTCCCTGCCCATCCTTATTTCATTGAGAATAACGTCTTTTTCCTTTGCGAATTCCGCTTCATTGAATGAGGTGTTGAACACAAAATCCGAGAGTAATTGCAGGGCCTTATCCAGGTAAGCGCTCTCCACTGCCAGGTACACTTCCGTGGTATCGTGGGAGGTCGCAGCATTTATGTACCCGCCGTAGGATTTTATCTTTTTTTCAATCTCTCCTACGGGAAGGTTCGCGGAACCTTTGAACAACATATGTTCCACAAAATGGGATATCCCGCTCCCGGAATATTTGCCTTCGGTAGCGGAACCTGCCCTTATAACAAGCCTGACCGCCACCATGGGTATTTTATGCGAACTGCCCGCGATAACAGTAAGGCCGTTGTCCAGGGTCCGGGTTGAGACATCATTAAAGTGATCGAACTTTATCGGGGCCTGGGGGTGTAATATAAAAACTGCTGTGGCTATAAGACACAGCAGTATGAAATAATAAACGATCCTCATCGGCTAACGCTCATAAAAGAATCAGAAACTATATCTTTTTCTCTTGTTCTTGAGCGCCTCCATTTGTTTTCTCTTCTTCTTGACGCTTGGTTTTTCGTAATGCTTGCGCGCCCTTATAGCCTTAAGTATTCCTTCTCTTTCGATCTTCTTTTTGAGCCGCCTCAGGGCCTTTTCCAAAGGCTCATTTTGGCCAACTTCTACCATTGGCATTAGATATCACACCTTTCTTTATGGTTTTCGGTAGTCAATATAACAGAGAGTCATCCATTTTGTCAAGGAAAATTGCCTTACCGGCCCGAGAATGATATCTCGCAGGTAAAGGTAATTTCGGAGAGGTTGACGTTATCCGGGAATACCGGGAACGGGGAAGCATCCTTGACCGCATTGAAAGCTGCGGACCTGAGGAACCCGTCGGACGTGGAGCGATCATTTACTATCATTATATCCTTCAATGTCCCATCTGAGGATATCACAAAACGCACGCATACATCCCCCCCTGCCCCGGGTCTCATCGATTCCAAGTTGTCTATTATCCTGTTCCTTACACCCTGGGAATAAGATGACGGGATAAGTTTCAAACCCTTCGATTCGACCGAAGCGGTAGCCTGTATCCGCGGGACTATCGGTTGCTTTATGATGACCCTGGATTTCGATGTAACCGGTTCCTTCTCTTCGTCATTAGCGGTATCAGGCGGTTTTATCCCGGAAAGGTTCTTCTTCTGCTGTTCCGTGGGTTTCGACCTCGCCGGAGACTCCGGCTTTGCTTCCGAAACGATCTTTGAGGGTTTAGAGACCTCTGGCTGCGGCAAGGACCTCTTGGCCTGGACTATTTCCGGTTTGAGTGGTTCGTCGGCTTTCAGATATGTTATCTCTATCTCGCCGGGTTTCCTTGCGGTGAAAATGTGCCTGTAGAACGGCCAGTTTATCAGCAGAAAAACATGCAGGACGGCGGAAAGCAGCAGCGCCGTCCTGAAGGTCCTGTCAGCGTTCTCGGAATACCTAAAATTCACACTTTACCCCGCAATTTATGTCGAATCCCGGCATAGGATATCCCAATATCCTCTGATACTTCTTATTGAATATATTATCAATCGAAAGGAAAGTAGTCAAATTCTTATTGACCTTGTACTGGGTCTCAAGGTTGGTTATGAAGTCAGCCTTGAGGACCTCGGCATTTGAGGTGTCGACATAGCGCCTTCCCAACGACTGCCCGGAAAGCCTCACATAGAAACCCTTGTATTCATAAGCGAGCCCCAGGTCAACCTTATGCTTGGGCCTGTAGATGAGATAACGGTCAAGGACCGTATCCATGGCATTCGTGTAAGTATAACCGGCATCTGCTTTCAGATGCTTAAGCAGCGGTATGACCGCATTGAACTCGACACCGTCTATCTTTGCAGAATTGATGTTAGTGGGCCTCCATACCCAGTCACTGCCCGGGGCCCAGTTTATAAGGTCTTTCATCTTGTTGGTATAGTATGTGCCCTTGAAGCTCAAACCGTTCGGGAAATCCATGTCCATACCGCCTTCCCAGCTCCAGGACCTCTCCGGTGAAAGCCTTGGGTTACCTTCTGTCCATCCGTCGAAAGGCCAATAGAGTTCATTGAACGTGGGAGCCCTGAACCCCTTGGCATAGTTGGCGCGTAATTTCACGTAGTCATGGACCTTGAGCGAAACTCCTGCGCTCTGGGTAGGCTCTTTCTTGAAATTAGAATAATCATCCCATCTGGCACCGAAGTTCAAGAAAACCTTCTCCCATAGGGAAACTTCATTCTGCACGAAAGGCGAACGTACCACATACCTGTGTTTCCCGCTGTTGGAGGCGTTCATCTTGTTGTCTTTGCCGTCGAAACCGGCTATTATCTTATAAATGTCGAAGAAGAGCTGGTCGTATTTGACCGTTATCCCCCTTACCCTCGACCATGAAGAGGTCTTGACGAGAGGATCATAACCTTCCTCAAATTCCAGTCTTCCGGTATTCTGGTAACCGCGAAGGCTTAAATCAGCTCCCTCGAACAGCTCGGCGTCCCAGCCTAAATCCATGAAATTGATGAAATTCCTCTGGTGGTCGTCGACTTGCGGGGCAAAGACCGAACCCGGGGCGCCGACCCTGCTCTGGAAATACCCGCCATTGAAGAATATGTTGTTCTTTTCCGATATCTCATAATTCAACTTGGCGTTCCAATCGTTTGACAGGTATCCCGAATTGTCCCTGTCCCCGGCGGATGAATCGTAGGCATAGAACAATCTGTAGCCCAGGTTATTGAAAGTCGCGGACGTGGAAAGGGATTCGTGGAAAGTCTTGAAGGTTCCAAAACTTGATTCGATGACCGTCTTGGGCTTCTTCGAGGGCTTCTTTGTTATCACGTTAACAACACCGCCTATTGCGCTCGAGCCGTACACCGAAGAGGCCGGACCCTTGATCACCTCGACCCGTTCTATTTCATCCGGGGAGATCTGATACAATTCTGTCAGGCCTGTCCTTGGGTCGTTGACGGGACGGGAATCCACCATGACCAGGACCTGCTCGCTCGAAGAACCGCGTATGTGAAGGTCCTGTGTCGCGCCGAGTGTACCGTAACCGGTGATAGTAACGGAAGTAAGTTTGTCGAGTGGGTCGGCTATGCTCTGGAGGGAAAGCAGCCTCGGCACGGAATAATCAACAACATCTATGCTCCTGGATACCTCCGAATAGGACTGGCTGGAATTCAGAGGAGTTACCACTATCCTTTCAAGTTCAACACTTTCCGGTTCCTGGCATGAAACGGCAAGTACATCAACAGAAACAATGAACAAAGATAGAACAAACCTTGCAAACAACTTCATCTTAAACTCCTTATCATCATAGCCTCATCTTCCTGAGGCAGTTTAAGAGACTCGCTCGCACACCGGCAGGTCTTCTGGCTATCCCGCCCTTCCGGCTTCCTTCCCATCCCTTCAAGGGGACAGTGGAACGCCAGCCGGAAAGTTCTCCTTACTCAGGTCGGGACCACAGCGGCAGGTACCGCGCCTCTTCGGCTTCCCAATTAAGCAGAGCACCTGTGTGCGGTAATACCCAATTTTTACTCCAGGTTCACCCTCCTGTCATCTCTTTAGTCCCGGCGCCAATAACACGAACGGTTTACCGCTAACCGGGTTCTCCCTGATCACCACGACGGTCTTGTATACCTTCTCTATAGTCGCATAATCCAGCACGTCGGACGGCGCGCCGGAAGATACTATAGCACCATTGTCCATGAGCAGCAGCCTGTCGCAATATTCCGCTGCCAGGTTAAGGTCATGAAGCACCGCTATTATCGATATCCGTTTCTTTACGCTCAGGTCCTTGAGTATATCGAGGACCTGGACCTGATGCGATATGTCAAGATGGGAAGTCGGTTCATCGAGCACAATGACCTCCGGTTCCTGGGCAAGAGCCTTGGCTATCAATATCCTTTGGCGTTCACCGGCGCTCATGTTATCTATCGGGCGCGAAATTATTCCCGCGCAATCGGCGGCCTCGACAGCCCTGTCCACCGCTTCGATATCCTGCCTGGACTCGGAAGCGAACATCCTCAGGTGCGGGAATCTCCCCATCATAATCACGTCGAGGCCTGTAAACGGGAACACTATCGACGGGTCTGAAGACACAAAGGCGACCGACCGGGCAAATTCCTTGACAGGCATCGAGAAAATATCCCTGAGACCCATTTTTACCGAGCCGGATGAGGGCCGCAGGACCCTGCTCATCGTCTTTAGCAGTGTTGATTTCCCTGCGCCGTTAGGGCCTATTATGCCGAGGAATTCCCCTTCCCTCGTTGAAAATGATATCCCGCTTATTACGGTCTTGCCGGGGTATCCGCTGACAAGCCTGTCTATCTCGAACTGGGCCATCACAACCTCGATTTCTTCCTTAGCATATGTATAAAGAACGGCGCGCCGCAAACCGCCGTAATTACACCCACGGGAACTTCCGACGGCGACATTACCGTCCTGGCCAGCGTATCGCACAGGACAAGGAATATTCCGCCGGCCAAAAATGACGCAGGAATGAGCACCTTGTGGTCGTGACCCGTTACCATCCTCATGAAATGCGGCACGATCAGGCCGAGAAAACCTATCATACCGGCCGCGGACACACAGGCGCCTGTTATGAGGGACGCTATAAGGAAGAACGCTTTCTTCATCCTCTCTGTCTCCACACCCGCATGCACGGCTTCTTCCTCCCCGAGGGAAAAAGCGTTAAGTTCATTGGAGAAGGCACCCGCGGCAACTGAACCCGCTGCAACTATAAGTGCGACAAAAACAAGAAGGCCGTTATCGAATATCTGCAGGTTGCCCAGCAGCCACCACATCACGCTATGCAAAGTCTCCTTCTCGGAGAAAGACACTATAAAGACCACTATAGAGGAAAGGACCGCTCCTACTATGACGCCGGTAAGTAAGAGGTTCTGTATAGGGACCCTTCCGTTCACTTCGGCTATCCTGTATACGACAAAAAAGGTCGCGGCCGCGCCAAGGAACGCCCATAGAGGAAGCACGCTCAAGCCTAAAATGGTCCATGTCCCGCCTATGGCTATGGAGACCACGGCGCCTACCGAAGCCCCTCCGGATATGCCGAGGACATAGGGTTCGCACAGCGGATTCCTCAAAAGACCTTGCAATATGACACCGGATACGGACAGCCCCCCTCCCGCTATTATCGCAAGCGCAGTCCTGGAGAGTCTCATGTATAATATCCGGCGGGTTATCTCGTTTAAGGGTTCCGAAAAATTTATCCTCGCCGGACCGCTCAAAACGGATACAAAAACCGAGACCGCAAGCAATGCGGCAAGAGCTAAAAACACTTTCCTGGCTTTTTCTCTTTTGGAAGCCAATACCCCTTTCACATCGGTAAAGGTCATCTGCCGTAAAACCTCTTATTCAACTCTTCTATCCCCTTTATCAGGCGCGGGCCGGGCCTGAACAATATGTCGGGATCTATGTCATCGTAGACCCTCGATTCTTTTACCGCCTTTATCCCGCTCCATCCCGCCCTCTTGCGGACCGAATCGACAGCGGATTCTCCCCTGACCATATACCCCAGGATTATGACATCGGGGTCCCTTTCGATTATCAATTCCGCGCTGAACCTCGAATAAGGCCTAGGAGTATCCCATGCTATGTTCCTGCCGCCTGCAAGGGTTATCATCTCATCGATAAAAGAACCTTTTCCTGCCGTCATCAACGGGTCATGCCATATTTCAAAATAGATCCCGGGAACCGCCGGCCCGGCATCCTTTTTCATGGAACCTATGGAACCCTTCATTTCCTTTACCAGGTCAAGGGCTTCTGTTTTCTTCCCGCAGGCAATGCCTATCTCCTCTATCGACTTGAATAACCCGTCAAAACCGGCAGGATCGACCACTATGACCTTTATCCCCAGTTTCCTCATATTCCTGACCGCCTGAGCCTGTTCAAGCCCCGTGGCAAGGACGATATCTGGCTTAAGCAGCATGATCTTCTCGATATTCGGGTCGCTGAATGAACCTACCCTTTCTTTCTCTTTGACTTCAGGAGGATAATCACAAAATGTGGAGACGCCCACAAGATTATTTTCAAGGCCTATAGCACAAGCGATCTCGGTAGTGCTGGGGGTTATCGATATTATCCTTGGCCCATCTGCACGCGCAGGCGAACACACGAGCAGGAAAGATAATAACGCAAGCCGGAGCCTCATGCCAGGGCTGCTGCCAGGAGCAGGGTAAAAGTTTCCAGTATCTCGCTCACGGCGCCAAGGGTATCGCCTGTCAACCCTCCGAGCCTCCTGGCCAACCAGGCATTGCAGATAAAAAATACCAGGGATATCAACGGGAAAAATATTAAAACCTTTAACCCAAAGACGGGTGCCAGGACACATACACACAAGATCCCCGGCAGGATCAGGCTCTTGCCGGGAACTTTCCCAAGTATAGAACCTCCCAAACCCCCGGCCTCTCTGGCATAGCGGTAAAAAACCCCGGAAACCGCAAATGAGCTCTTGCCGATAACCGACATCGCCACAAGCGATAAACCGGCCACAGCCGGGCGTAAACTCAACATAAAAGCAAATTTGGACAGGAATAACAGGATCGCGGCAGCTATACCAAGCGCACCCGGCTTGCCTTCCCTCATTATATCGAGCATCCGTCCCCTATCCGCGCCGCTGGCAACAGCGTCCGCCGTATCTATGAACCCGTCAGCGTGCATACCTCCGGTAATTATCACACTCAAGACGAGCACAAGGGCGCAAACGGCAGGCAAAGGCAATACGCAGGAAAGAAGGTCATAAGACAGGGCCAGGACGCATCCCGTAATAATGCCTACTACCGGAAACCATGCTGCGCAAGAAGCCATATCCTCATCTTGACGATCCCCGCAGGAACGCCCGGCGGGAAACACCGTCAGGAACCTGATCGCGCACAATAGACCCTTCATTTATTCTCCGATACTCCCGCTTCCCCAAAAGTAGCCATGTTATTCATAAGTTTCACCGCAGCTTCCGCAATGCCGATACCCAATGCAGCACCGGTACCCTCTCCAAGTCTCATATCAAGGTTCAGTAGCGGCCTCTTCCCCATATGCCTTATGACAGCCGCATGGCCGGCCTCTACCGACTGGTGCGATAATATAAGGTAATCTCCGGCATTTCGGCAAAGTTCACAGGCCAGCATGGCGCCGCATGAAGATATGAAACCATCGACAACCACAGGTACCTTTTTTGAAGCCGCTGCCAGGACTATTCCGGTCATGCCCCCTATCTCAAAGCCCCCGACCTTTGAAAGGACATCTATAGGGTCGTTTGGATCCGGCCTGTTAAGCGACAAAGACCCTCTGATGACTTCCACTTTCCTGATGTACGATGCATCATCGAGGCCCGTGCCCCTCCCTGTAACAAGCCCCGCGTCAAGACCGGTTACGGCGGAAGTAATGGCGCTGGAAGAAGTGGTATTACCTATACCCATCTCTCCGACCCCGGCTATATCTATCCCTCCCGACTTGTAAACCTGCTCAAAAACATCGATCCCCGCCGCTATGGACATATAAGCCTGGGATATGCTCATAGCGGGGCCTTTGGCAAAATTCCCGGTACCCCGCGCCACTTTTTTATCGATAAAAGACCTTTCTTTACGGGATATATCCCCTTTCATTCCCATGTCCACAACGATGACCTCGGCCCCGGTATGGGAAGCCAGAATGTTTATCGCCGCGCCTCCCGCCAGGAAATTACGCACCATCTGGACCGTAACCTCCTGAGGATAAGCGCTTACACCTTCTTCACATACCCCATGGTCAGCGGCAAGAGTAAATATAACCTTCCTCGAAAAACCCTTCTTCCCGCCTGAAACAGCATAAATAAGCGCCGCTACTTCCTCAAGACGCCCAAGACTTCCCCTCGGTTTTGTGAGTTTATCAAGTCGAACGTATCCTTCCTTAAGGCCTGAAGGATCGACCGGGACTACGGAAGATATTGTCCTATCGACTTTTACTTTATGTAGAGAGGTATCCCCGAGACCAACAGGCATACTTTGTCCGCCTCCTTGGCTATCATAGAATTCACTATCCCCTGCATATCCCTGAACCTCCTGCCCAAAGGATTATCCGGGACGATCCCCCAGCCTACCTCATTCGTTACTATGACCGAAAATGCAGAATTGCCCCTTAACAAGGACATGATGCTCCTGATCTCGGAACATATTGCAGTATCGCTGAACCCTTCATGCATCAGGTTCGATATCAGCATGGTAATGCAATCTATTATGACGGTCTTCCTGCCTCGAGGAAGATGTTTTACGGCCTTGCTTACAGAAAGGGGCTCTTCAATAACGGACCAACTCCTGGGGCGGGATTTTCTGTGGGCCTTGATCCTTTTTTTCATCTCGGGATCAAGGTCTTCGGCTGTGGCTATATAGAAAACCTTGCTTCCGGTCTTCGCTGCTATAGACTGCGCATACCTTGATTTTCCTGACCTGACTCCTCCGGTCAGTAGCACTATTTCAGACATACTTGTTATCCTCACCCTCGAAGGAACTCGCTCCTAAACGGGTATCCTGACTGCCGGTTTTAACCTACTCGCCTTGCCTTCCCATCCAATTTGGCGGACAGTGGCTTTATGGCTTTCGTCGCCGGTTACAGTGGCGGGGCCGTGCCCGTTTTACACGGGCTTCCCTCGTCTAGAATGCTGTTGTTAGTTTTAACACACGCGGAAGAAAGATGTCAAATAAAATATAGGTTTCCGCGGATTCTACCTTTTCAATGCCACTTTAAATATGAACGAAAGGAAGCGAAGCGTGTCCTTAAAAGGACGTATCTGGCTCTTCTGCCCCCTGTAGATGGACTTGATCGGGATAGATCTGATCACGAAACCTGCCCTGGCGGCTTCTATGAGAACTTCCGATTCTATCTCGTATTTATCGGTGGTAAGCGGTATGGCCTTGAGCACTTTTGTCTTTATTAACCTGTAACCGCATTGCGTATCCGGGATGCTTTGGCCGGCCATGAACGATATCAGCGACGACATGAACCAGTTTGTGGCCCTGCGCCTCAGAGGCATGCCTTTGGGGTCGCCCATCCTGTTTCCCAGGACCAGGTCGGTGTCGCTTCTGCAGGAAGCCTTCATGAAATGCTCGAGTTCGTCAGGATGGTGCTGTCCGTCGCCATCCATGGTTATCACGTAATCGTATTCGCCTTCCAGTACCCTTTTGAACCCGTCCCTAAGAGACATGCCCTTACCGTGGTTCTTCCTGTGTACTATAACGTCCGCGCCCTCACGAGCGGCCTCGTCCTTGGTCTTGTCCACGGAACCGTCATCAACGACTATACAATCAAGCCCCCTGGCCCTCGCCTCGCTGACTATATGGCCTATCCGCATCTCTTCGTTCAGTGCGGGAATTATGACGCAACCCCGTCCGGCGTATGTCTCTTTCATATCCAAAACCTTCTGAACATATACCATTGTGAAGGATAACGCCTTACATAATCCTCTATCGAACGCAGGCATATACCTGTGATCTCGCGCTCATCCAGCGCATAGTCACCGGTAACCTTATAAATTATCTCTTTCTCAAACCTGAGCTCGAAAGTCTCATCCGGCATCCTGATTATAAATCCCGGGACTATCGCCGCCTCAGACCTGAGGTAAAACGCCGCGGGACCCCGAGGTATCATTGAGTCCCTGCCAAAGAACGCCGTCTTGAGACCGTGGAAAGTAAAATCCCTGTCCCCTACCAACGCCAAGACCTCGCCTTTATGTATGGCTTCATAACATTTTTTCACCGCGGCCCCCAGAGATATCACGTTTACTCCGGTCTTTGCCCTTTGCGATATGAACAGGTCGTTGACCTTCTTCTGTTTATGGTCAAGGGCAACGGCATTAACTTTATAGCCCAACAGGGATATTACCGCCCCGCCAAGTTCGTAATTACCCAGATGGGCGGTAAGCGTTATCACGCCCTTTCCTTTGCTAAGCGCGCTGTCCAGGTTTTCACGCCCTACGACCCTGACATATTTGTCGATGTAATCCTTGTCCAGTTTGCCGAAACGGAAAAAATCAACAAGGTATTTCGCGAAGTTCACGAATACTTCTTTGGCCAGCTTGTCTACCTCTTTTTCTTCTTTATCCGGGAAGATTGCGCGAAGATTGCCGTAAACTATCCGCCTGTCCCTGCCTGAAATAAAATACTGCGCTTTCGCTATGAAGACCGCTATCGAATAACCAGCCTTCAAAGGCAGGTTCATTGCCAGGAACTGTACAAGTTTATATATCAGGTATTGGAACATTCGAGTATAAGTCTCGCTATATCCGTGGAAGAACCGGGCTTGGCAAGCCTGGCTGCGTTCTCCCGCATATGGGAAAGCTTGGACCCCTGAGTTATCAGGGCTTCCGTAAGGAATGCCGCATCAGAGGCATTATCGGCTTTAACGGCCGCGCCGTTCTTGAGCAGGAACTCGCTGTTCTTGGCTTCCTGCCCCGGGATGGGATTTAGTATCACTATCGGGAGCTTTTTAGCCAGGGATTCGGATATGGTCAATCCGCCTGGCTTGGTTATGATCAATGAAGATACCGACATCAATTCATCCACATTGTCCGTCATGCCCAACGCGACCATCTTGATCCTAAAGGATGGCTTTTTCCTTTCGATCCAATCCAGTAATCTCGTATTACTTCCGGTAACGGCGATCACCTGAATGGGATGTTTCACGCGATTAAGCTCGTTTATAAGTTCGGCTATCGGCCCGAGGCCTTGGCCTCCTCCCATTACAAGCACGGTTGGGATAGAACTTTGCAAGCCCATCTGAGAACGTACCCTGTCTGCATCTACTTCCGAGGCGAACTTCGGGTCTATGGGGATACCGTAGATCTTTACCCTATCACGCGGCACACCGTGTTCCACGAACCTTTCGACCGCGTTCTCGGAATTGACTATATAATAATCCACCGCGTCGAAAAACCAGTAAGAATGCGGATAGCAATCCGTCAGGACACCTATAAGCGGCGTATCAAGGCCGAATGACACCTTGAAGTCCGCCACCATGCCGCAAGGGAACGCCTGGGTGCATGCGATGGCATCCGGGTTAAAATCCTCCAGCAGGTTTTTGAGTTTTCCCGAATTGAACCTATGTATCAGGTCGCGAAGCCTGCGAAGGCTCCTGAAGACCTTCGGGTTATCGTAAAGATACTCCCAGACCTCCGGCCTGTTCTTGATTACCCCCATATAGGTCCTGTGTATGATCCTCTCGACGAGCGGATTGGTATAATTAAAAGAATCTATCACGAGGATCTCCGCCGAGGGCTCAAGCATCCTGACCGCTTTTTCAAGGGCGAAAGCGGCCTTCTGGTGCCCGGAATTCTCGGATATATGGAGTATCAGTATCTTTTTAGACAATCTTGCGCTCCTAAATAATATACGCCCGCCTGGTATGACAGCGGGCGTATTGATATTACTCGGACAGGAGATATCTCTTTCTTCAGTCTTTCTTCTCCAAGACTTTCCTGATCCTGTCAACGGCTATCTTAAGCCTGTCCTCAGGCTCGACAAGGGAAAACCTTACAAAACCCTCGCCGAATTCGCCGAAACCGGTACCGGGAGAACATACAACTCCCGCCTCTTCGACCAAAAGGGCGGCAAATTCCATCGAAGTAAGCCCGCTGTATTTCGGAGGAATATGTGCCCATACATAAAAAGTCCCCTGCGGCTTGTCCACTTCCCATCCCGCTGCATTGATGCCCTCTACAAAGATATCTCTCCTGGCCTTATAGGTAGCGATAAGCTCCTTCACGCAATCCTGCGGCCCTGTAAGGGCTTTTATGGCCGCGCACTGTATCGGCCTGAATAAACCGAAATCTATATAGCTCTTGGTTTTTTCGAGCGAGCGGATTATGTTGGAATTACCGACGACCATGCCTATCCTCCAGCCGGCCATATTATAGGATTTAGACAAGGTGTGGAATTCCACGCATTTCTCCTTGGCCCCCTTTACCTGTAATATGCTGGGAGCGGGTTTACCGTCAAAGACAAAATCCGAATAAGCGTTGTCGTAAGCTATTATTATATCTTTATCCCGGGCCCAGTCTACTACATCTTCGAGGAAGGCCAGGTCTGCGACGGCTGTAGTCGGGTTATGCGGATAGCTCAGGAAGAGGATCTTCGCCATGCGTGTTATTTCCCTTCCTAAGGTCCTCAGGTTAGGCTTATATCCGTTCTCCTTTGTAACGGGGATACTGTAAAGGATACCGCCGGCCATTATGGGACCGTTGAAATGCACGGGATAGCCCGGGCTCGGCACAAGCGCTATATCGTCGCTGTTCAGAAAAGTTAGGCAAAAGTTGGCTATTCCTTCTTTCGACCCGATAAGGGGCAGGACTTCAGTCCTTGGGTCGAGGTCGACGTTGAATTTTCTCTTATACCAATCGGCTATGGCCTTATTGAATGCCTTCTCTATCTCTCCGGTAGGCCTGGAGTAGCGGTGGTTGGCCACATATTTCGCCTGTTCACGCAGCTCTTCAACTATGTGCGGCGCAGGAGGAAGGTCCGGGCTCCCCATGCCGAGGTCAAAAACATCGACACCCTGGGCCCTGGCCTTCTCTTTAAGCTCATCCAGAATAGTGAACAGATAAAGTGGTAATCTCTTCAGCCTGTTTGCTTCATGCATATTATTCTTTTATTCCTCTTCCTCAAAAAGGGATTCTTCTTCCTCTATATTAGCGAGAACCTCACCCGTTTCGACTATATCCCCTTCTTCGTAATAGACTTCTGTCAATACGCCCGAACATGGTGCCGGGACGTTAAAAGTCGATTTATCGGTCGCGACCTCCACAAGATCTTCGCCCTCCTCTACCCTGTCTCCCTCCTCAAAATGCCAGTATGAGACAGTTACTTCTCTTCCTCCTTCACCTAAGTCAGGCAAAATCACCTTTGCCATAATATCTCCTCCTTGCGGCTAAATATTGTTTAAACAAGCTGCGTAATAGGAACTCCTGACAAAAGGCCCTGCGCTCACTCTTGTAAAGCCTAAATTATACGCCATTTCCTTATATTTTGCAAATAAATTAGGGGAGACGAATTCGCTTTCGGCTATTTTTCCCCCCGCAGGTTTCAGGTACTGGCCCAAGGTAAGGATATCGCAACCGGCCTGCCTAAGGTCCTTCATAGACCCCAGAATATCCTCCTCGGTCTCGCCAAGCCCCAGCATAATTCCGCTCTTTGTAGGGATATCAGGCGATATGGCCTTGGATATGCGCAAAACCGAGAGGGAGATATCATAGTCAGCCCTGGGTTTTACTGATCTGTGGACCCTGCGTACTGTATCTATGTTATGGGCAAAGACATCGACACCTGCTTTGTGTACGGTCTTTATAGAATCCGGAGATGCCTTAAAATCAGGTACCAGTACCTCGATGCCTATTTTAACGGCCATATCTCTCAGGCGGGTAACTACCGAGGCAAAATGGGCCGCACCTCCGTCCTCAAGGTCATCCCTGGTCACTGAGGTAATGACGGCATATTTCAGGCCAAGGCGTTCAACTGCCCGGAATATCTTATCTGCTTCACCGGCATCAGGCGGCATAGGCTTCCCGTGCCGTACCGCGCAAAACCTGCAGCCTCTTGTGCAGACATCGCCGAGTATTACAAATGTCGCTACGCCTTTATTGAAACAATCACAAAGATTGGGACAATTAGCGGTCTCACATATGGTCTTGACCGAAGTCTCCCGGAGCAGTTTTCTTGTACGGCTTATCATTTCGGACGCGATAACTGGCCTGCGTAGCCAAAACGGCTTTGCTATCACCGCGAACGCCTCAACACGTTAAAGGCGGCTTCCCGGATGCTTTCTGTAAAAGTAGGATGCGCCTGTATTGTTCCGGAAACTTGTTCTACGCTAAGCCCGCCCTTTATGGCAAGGCTTATGGCCCCTATCATTTCGGACGCGTTATGACCTAATATCTGTGCCCCGATGATCTTTCCGTCGCCCTTACCCGCCACAAGCTTAACAAAACCTTCCGGTTCTCCGGCCGCCTGGGCCCTTCCTGAAGCGGAAAAGAAGGCCCTGCCCGATACAGCAGATATACCCGATTCCTCTGCTGCATCTGCGGTCAGGCCTACACTCGCGCACTCCGGGAACGAATATACACACATCGGCACCAGGGAGTAATCCATCCTGGTCTTTATACCCGCAGCATTCTTTGCGGCAACGATACCTTCCTCGGTCGCTGCATGCGCCAGGTTATATCTGCCTACGCAATCCCCTGCGGCGAATATATTATCCGCGCTGGTCCTCAAATATTCATCTGCCTCAATTCTCCCCCCTGACGACAGAACCTGCGCTTTTTCGAGCGAGAGGCCCCCTATGTCCGCAACACGCCCTACGGATATAAGGACAATCCCGGAAGTTATCCTGCCTATATCGATCTGCGGAACGCCGGTCGTTACCTCTATGCCCTTGCTCTTGAATATCCCCTCAAGCCTGTTGGATATATCCTTATCTTCTTTAGGAAGTATGCGCTGCAGGGTCTCCATCAAAACCACCTTTGCCCCTAAGGCACGGAAAAACGAGGCAAACTCGCAGCCTATCGGCCCTGCGCCTATTATGGTGACATCCGGCGGTAAGTCTTCAAGGCCGAGTATCTCTTCGGAATAGAATATCCTTTTACGGTCCGAGCTTATGTCCGTCAGCCGTCTCGGGATCGAGCCGGAAGCTATGATAAAGGACTTTGACCTTATCTCTTCGCTTCCTGCAAGTATGGAGTTGCGGGACAAAAAAACGGCCTCTCCCCTTATCATCTCCACTTTAGAGGTTCTTAATGATTGTTCCAGCTGGGTTTTCAGACATGAAACGACTTCGGCAGAACGCCTGTTAACGGATTTAAGGTCTATTGAGGGTTTTACTGCGGATATCCCGAATTCCTGCGAGCGGTTCAGTTCTTCAAAAAGAGCCGCGGATCTCAGGCGGGATTTTGTAGGTATACAACCCCGGTTAAGGCATGCGCCACCGGTCTCGCCTCTTTCAACAAGACCGACTTTTGCTCCAAGCGTGGACGATTGGACAGCTGCTGCTGTCCCACCCGGCCCGGCACCTATGACACATACATCGAATTCTCTCATCCGGACAGTACGCCTTAAAGCGCCTTTATGATCGCGTCGGCCATTTGGCTGGTCCCGACAGCGGAAGGGTCATTACGGTTGGGTTTAAGGTCGTAAGTGACATCCTTGCCCTCGCCTATGACTTTCTTTACCGCGCACTCAAGTTTATCGGCGGCATCGGCCTCCCCTATATGGCGTAACATAAGCACACCGGAAAGTATCATAGCAACAGGATTTACCTTATTCATGCCCTTATACTTGGGCGCGCTGCCATGTGTGGCCTCAAAAACGGCAACATCGGTTCCTATATTGGCACCCGGCGCCACGCCTAACCCGCCGACAAGGCCCGCACACAAATCGGATATTATATCGCCGTAAAGATTGGGGAGGACCAGAACATCATATTCTTCCGGGCGCTGCACAAGCTGCATGCAGATATTGTCCACTATCCTGTCCTCAAAATCTATTTTACCCGAATATTTCTCTGCGACCTGCCTCGCCGTCGCCAAAAAGAGGCCGTCAGTGGCCTTCATGATATTAGCTTTGTGTATACAGGTCACCTTTTTCCTGTTGTTCTTGACGGCATAATCGAAGGCAAATTTAACTATACGTTCCGACCCGAATTTAGAGATCGGTTTAATGCTTATGGCAGAGCCCTGTCTTATCTGTTTCTTGGAATTCGAAAGTGAATTGACCAGTTCTATTACTTCCTTTGACCCCTGCGTGTCACTGTCAAATTCCACTCCGGCGTAAAGGTCTTCCGTATTCTCCCTTACTATCACCAAGTCTATATTTTCATAGCGGCTGCGTACGCCTTTATAAGACTTACACGGCCGCAGGCATGCATACAGCTCGAGGGCTTTCCTGAGCTCAACGTTAACGCTTCGAATGCCGGTCCCTACCGGGGTAGTTATCGGACCCTTTATGGCAACCTTGTTCTTCTTGATGGAATCAAGGACGTGCTGCGGGAGTGGAGTGCCGTACTTCTCTACCACGTCTATCCCCGCGTCAAAAACCTCCCACTCGACTGCGGCCCCCGTTTTCGCGCATGCCGCGTCTATGCAGCGCCTTGCGGCATCCGATAGTTCCGGCCCTACGCCATCACCCGGTATAAAGGTTATCTTATGTCTCAAAACACCCCTCCGTTCTATATCTTCTTGGCCCAGACCTCTATCCTATCCAGGCCTTTTTTTATCTCTTCCATGCCCGTGGCAAAACTGAGCCTTATATGAGTATCGCATCCGAAAGGCTCTCCGGGTATAACGGCGACCTTTATTTCTTCAAGCAGCCTCCGAGCAAGTTCGAACGAACTTAAACCCGTCTTGGATATATCACAGAAAACGTAAAAAGCGCCCTTGGGCTTAATGCAGTTGAAACCTTTTATTGAATTCACGCGTTCGACCATATAATCGCGGCGTTTCTTGAATTCCTCGGCCATCTTGGATACACAAGACTGGTCCCCTCCTATGGCTTCAAGCGAAGCTTTCTGGGTAAAAGAAACGGGATTCGACGTTGAATGGTCCTGTAGCCTGCCTATGGCTGCGGCCGATTCCTTGTCAGGCGCTCCGAGATATCCTATTCGCCACCCCGTCATGGAATATGACTTGGATACACCGTTAACGGTAAATGTCAATGAATACGCCTCTTTTGAAAGAGAGGCAAAAGAAATATGTTTTTCTCCGTCATAGATGAGCTTCTCGTATATCTCATCCGAGATAACGGCTATCTTATTGCTTATAAGCACCTCGGCGATCGACTCAAGATCCGCCCTGTTGTATACGGAACCCGTGGGATTTGACGGGCTGTTAAGGATAAAAGCGACTGTCTTGGGCGTGATGACGGACCTAAGCGCCTCCGGTTTGACCTTGAACCCGTCCGACTGTTTTGTGTCAAGTATGACGGGGACTCCGCCTGCCAGCTTTACCATCTCGACATAGCTGACCCAGTAAGGCGAAGGTATTATGACTTCATCACCGTCATCGCAGATGGCCTGAAATATGTTATAAAGGGAATGCTTGGCACCGCATGATACTATTACCTGGGAGGGTTCATAAGAAAGGCCGTTGTCCTTCAGGAATTTAGCGCAAACGGCCTTTTTAAGATCGGGTATACCCGAGGTCGGGGTGTATTTGGTAAATCCTGCTTCAATAGACTTTATTGCCGCAGACTTGATATTACCGGGGGTGTCAAAATCCGGTTCACCGGCCCCGAAACTGACGACATCCTCGCCTTTGGCCTTCATCTCCTTGGCCTTAGCGGTTATCGCGAGAGTCGGAGACTCTTTGACTTTCTCCAGGCGTCTTGAGATCTTCAAAGCAATCCCCTCCTTACCGGCGGGTTATTTTGTCTTACCCTTAAAGAACTTACGGAGAGTACCTACAAATCCGGGCTGGCCCTGATGGGTCCCGGTAGGGTGTATCTCCTTCATTTCCTTCTTGGGCGGGATGTGCTTTTCAGGAGCAGGTTCTTTCTGCTTCTCCGCAGCAATGGATGCCGACTCTTTCTGAGAAGCTTTCTCCGTGGGAGCTGCCTGCTTTGTCTCTGAAGATTTCTCTTTCTTGTGCTTTACCTTAGGAGCTATTACCTTCTTCTCCGTAAGCTCAAGTATGACCATCTCGGCATTGTCTCCCCTCCTGTTGCCGAGCCTTATTATCCTGGTATATCCGCCCTTTCTATCCTTAAAAAGAGGCGATATCTCCTTAAAAAGCTTTGATACGAGATCCTCATCGCGGAGAACGGCAAATACCCTCCTCCTGGAGTGGAGCGTATCGACCTTGCCCATGGTTATAAGGCGTTCGGCCAATTTCCTGGCTTCCTTCGCCTTCTGTGCCGTGGTCGTTATGCTCTGGGATATAAAAAGCCCCCTCGCGAGATTCATGAGCATTGAATCCCTTTCGGGTTTGTTCCTGTCAAACTTCCTGTTAGATTTTCTATGGCGCATTGTCTTATATACCCGTTAGTCTTTCTTAAGCAATTTTTTGTCAACCTTCATCCCGAGCGAAAGCCCCATACTGATGATTATCTCCTTTATCTCAGCCAGGGACTTTTTACCGAAGTTCCTGTATTTGAGCATCTCGGCTTCCGACTTCTGGACGAGCTCCCCTATCGTCTTGATCTTGGCTTCCTTGAGGCAGTTGGCGCTCCTGACAGACAATTCAAGTTCAGATACGGGCATCTTAAGCTTGGAATACAATTCCTCGTCGACCTTAACTTCTTCCTCTACCTCCTCCGCAGGAAGACTGCCGTATCCGAGGAATATCTCAAGATGTTTCTCGATGATATGGGCCGAATACAGAAGAGCATCCTTGGGTGTCACACTCCCGTTGGTCCATATCTCAAGGATAAGTTTGTCATAATCGGTTATCTGACCGACACGGGTGTTCTCGACCTGGAAATTCACCTTAACTATAGGAGTGAAGATCGAGTCCACCGGTATAACACCTATCGGCTGGCCCTCTTTCTTGTTCTTCTCGGCCGGATAATAACCTCTTCCCTTACCTACCTCCATCTCCACATGGAACTTGGTATTCTTTGTCAAGGTGGCGATATGCAGGTCCGGGTTAAGTATCTCTATGGTCTCATCGTGTATTATGTCCTTGGCTTTAACCTCGCCTTTGCTGTCAGCCTTTATTTCTATGACCTTGGGCTGCCTAGAATGCGAGCGAAGGATAAGTTTCTTTATGTTCAGGATAATATCAGGCACATCCTCTACGACACCCGGTATGCTAGAAAACTCATGCTGCACCGAGTCGATCTTAACCGATGTTACCGCGCTGCCTTCGATCGAGGACAGAAGGACCCTCCTCATGGCGCTGCCCAATGTGGTACCGTAACCGCGTTCGAAAGGCTCGGCGATAAACTTGCCGTAGTTGTCGGTATAGGTCGAATCCTCACAGACAAGTTTCTTAGGCATTTCAAAATCTTTCCAAGCAATACCCATATTATTTTATCCTCCTACTTCGAGTATAACTCTACTATTAATTGTTCCTGGACAGGGAAACCGATATCATCCCTTGCCGGGAGTTTTATTATCTTAATCTCCATGCCATTCGAATCCACTGAAAGCCATTTCGGTGTGCCTCTGTCCTTCGTAAACTCGAGGTTGGCCTTTATATGCTTGGATATGCCTTCTTTTGCGTCGATCTTTATCGAATCACCGACTTTCACCTGGAAGGAAGCGATATCCACCCTGCGGCCGTTTACCTTCACGTGGCCGTGCGCCACTACTTGCCGCGCGTCAGCCGTGGAATTTGCTATGCCGGAACGTAATAAAACGTTATCGAGTCTCCTTTCGAGCTGCTGGAGGAGTATCTCGCCGGTTACGCCTTTAGACTTATTTGCTGTCTCGAAATAACGCCTGAATTGCCTCTCAAGGACCCCGTAGATCCTCTTTACCTTCTGCTTCTCCCTTAACTGTATGCCATAGTCGGAAAGTTTAACCCTTCCCTGGCCATGCTGACCCGGAGCATACTCGCGGCGGGTTATAGCGCACTTGGGCGTATAGCAACGCGTGCCCTTAAGGAACAGCTTGGCGCCTTCCCTTCTGCAAAGTCTGCATACGGAATCCTTATATTTCGCCATTTACTATACTCTCCTTCTCTTCGGTGGCCTGCAACCATTGTGCGGAATAGGCGTAACGTCTTTTATCAATGATATGGAAAGACCGGCAGCCTGGAGGGCCCTTATAGCCGATTCGCGTCCGGCGCCGGGTCCCTTTACATATACTTCGACTTCCTTTACTCCGTGCTCCATGGCCTTTTTGGCCGCAACTTCGGCCGCTACCTGGGCGGCGAAAGGCGTTGATTTCTTCGAACCTGCGAACCCGCTGCCCCCGCTGGAAGCCCAGCATATAGAGTTTCCTGATTTGTCTGAAATCGTCACTATAGTATTGTTAAAGGTCGCCTGAATATGAGCCACAGCGCTCGGTATATTCTTCGCGGCCTTCTTCTTAGACTTGGGTTTCTTGGGTTTTAGTTCTTCCTTCTTTTCCTCTGCCATTTCAACTCCTTTTCGTCCTTTTTTATATATCAGTATTAACCTTTAGCTTCTTTCTTCTTAAGGGTAACTGCCATCCTCCGCGGGCCTTTTCTTGTCCTCGCGTTGGTCTTGGTACGCTGTCCGCGCACCGGCAGGCCTTTTTTGTGCCTCATGCCCCTGTAGGAACCGATATCCATCAACCTCTTGACATTCTGGGCGATCTCCCTCCTGAGGTCACCTTCCACCTTATACTCCTTCTGGAGTATGGAAGTGATACGCGCGACCTCTTCGTCGGTAAGGTCTTTTGCCCTTACCTCTGGGTTTATGTTGGCCTCCTTGAGGACCTTCCTTGAAAGGCCCCTGCCAACCCCATAGAGATAACAAAGTGAAAACTCTATTTTCTTTTCCTTCGGCAGATCGACACCTAAAATCCTTGGCATTAAATTCCTCCTGATTAGCCCTGGCGCTGTTTATGCTTTGGGTTAGTGCAAATAACGTAAATTATACCTCTTCTTTTCACTATCTTGCATTTTTCACAGATCTTTTTTATGCTTGAACGGACTTTCATCTTATTTCACCCTGAAAGTTATCCTGCCTCTTGTTAAGTCATACGGCGAAAGCTCAAGTTTGACCCTGTCCCCGGGAAGTATCCTTATGAAATTCATCCTCATTTTTCCGGATACATGGGACAATACTTTGTGGCCGTTGTCGAGTTCTACGCGAAACATCGCGTTCGGCAACGCCTCAAGTACTATTCCCTCAACTTCTATTGCTTCTTCTTTCGCCATTTGGTTAATATCTCCGGCCCGTTTTCCCCGACATATACCGTATGCTCGAAGTGGGCCGACAATTTCCTGTCCTTTGTCACCGCTGTCCAGCCGTCATCAAGAACCTCTACGCCATGCCTGCCGGCGTTTATCATCGGTTCTATAGCCAGCACCATACCTGCCTTAAGTCTTGGTCCCGTTCCCGGTACGCCAAAATTCGGTATCTGTGGATCTTCATGCATCCTGGTGCCGATACCGTGGCCTACGAACTCGCGGACCACCGAAAAACCGCTCTTCTCTACGTGTTCCTGTATGGCACTCGATATATCATAGAGCCTTTTATCCGGCCTGGCATTCTCGAGGCCCTTGTAAAGCGACTCTTCTGCCACGGCCATCAACATGGCTGCCTCGCTAGAGACCCTGCCTACCGGAAAACTCATGGCCGCGTCGCCGAAATATCCTTGTAATTTGACCCCGACATCAATACCTATGATGTCGCCGTCCTTGAGGACCCTTGCTCCGGGTATACCGTGCACAACGGTCTCATTCACGGACGTGCAAATATTCGCCGGATATCCGTTATAGCCTTTAAACGCGGATATCGCTCCCCTTTCCCTGATATACCTGTCGGCCAACTCGTCGAGCTCACCGGTAGTCGTGCCGGGTTTTATCTTTGTCCCGAGGAAATCAAGTGTATCCGCGACGATCAAGCACGCGGCTTCGATCTTTTCGACCTCAACCCGCGATCTTAACGTTATCATCCTGCGGCCTTGCTCAGTTCAATTTCTCTTTGACAAAGAGCTTCGACAGATAATCGTGCGCTTCTTCCACGTCGAAGTCGCCTGAAACGGTCCTTAAAATGCCTTTCCCCTCGTAATAATCAATTATTTCGGGGACTGTGTTCTCGTAAACTTTTATCCTGTTAAGTATAGTCTCTTCTTTATCATCCGCCCTCTGGTACAGTTCGCCGCCGCATTTATCGCACTTGCCGGCCACCTTCGGTGGTATATTCTTTATATGATAGTTCTCCCCGCAGTTCTTGCAAACCCTCCTGCCTGAGAGCCTTTGGATTATCGTTTCCTGGGAAGTCTTGAAATACAGTACCAGGTCTATGGGCCTGTTCAGCTTCCCCAGCATACTATCAAGCGAACGCGCCTGGGCGGCAGTCCTGGGAAAACCGTCAAGCATAAAACCGTTCTTGCAGTCTTCCTTAGCGACCCTCTGCGCCACCATCTCTATTACGATATCATCCGGCACTAATTCGCCTTTTTCCATATAACCCTTGGCTTTAAGACCTATAGGTGTCTGCGCTTTTACGGATTCGCGAAGTATATCACCGGTAGATATATGCGGTATACCGTACTCTTTAGAA